>JAIBCG010000110.1 GCA_019694295.1 Saprospiraceae bacterium | reverse complement strand
TGCTCTATACCTGCCACAAAATCATAACCGTATTGGGCATTGCACAATCGGTCGGCTTCGGTATCAAGCTGTAGGTGATACGAATGAACGAAATAAAAGCGCGGCTCGGCATACATATCGGCAAACAGGCGCGACTGCCCGTATTCTGACACTTCTGACCAACCCATGTGTGGTATTTTCTGCTCCTTGCCCAGTCTAAGTCTGTCAAATGCTACGGTACGCCCATTGATCCACCCTAAGCCGGGTTCGCTGCCTTCGTCACTACCTTGTGTGAGCAGCTGCACACCCAGACAGATGCCCAGTATGGGTACTTTCCTGTCGAGTACCTGCTCATTGAGTACATCCACCAGGCCCGAGGCCCGAAGACGCTGCATACCATAGTCGAAATGCCCTACACCCGGCAGTATAAGTTTATCAGCCTTAGCTATGTCGTTTTTATCTGATGATATAGCAGCATCTACACCTATACGTTTAAACATATTGTGGATAGAGAGCAGATTACCGACGCCGTAGTCTATGATGGTGAGCATGCTATATGTTTAAATTTTTTCTGCGGAATTCTTCAAAATCCTTCGCAGGGATATAACCATTGTATTCAAATTCACTCTTATGGAATACGCACTTTTCTTTTTCCAGATTCTTGATGAGTTTTGCCGGATTGCCACCAATAACACAATATCCATCAGGAAAAGATTTAGTAACAATTGCTCCTGCACCTACAATAGTATAATCACCAAGCACTACACCCGGTAAAATAACAGCGCCCATACCTATCCAGCAATATTTGCCTATTTTAACTTCTGAAGGAAGGTGTTTACGATTATCATACAAATCGTGATTGGCAGATATAATTCCAACTTTTGATGCGATTTGAGTATAATCTCCTATATAAATTTTACCGATTGCTTGAATATAACATCCAGGCATTAAGCCTGGTGATGTTTCAATTCCTGAATAAATATTTTTAGGGCCCGTGACTATACTTGAAAAATGAACAGGCCAATAGGCTCCGCGGTTGAAGCCCAATACCTTTTGGATAAACCAATTTTGTATAGTTATAGGTGTTTGTGTCTTTTGTGTTTCTTTGATGAACCTAAAATAGGGAAGTTTGGTGCAAAAGAAATTTAATGTCCGTACAAAAAGACTAAATAATTTACTTAGAAATTTTTCAAACCACATGATCAGGATTTTTACAATACTTGTACGAACGTACAAAATAAATCACATAAATAAAACTGTAACCTATTGCATAAAACAACAATGTATAATAAATTGAATTTGTGAGTTTATAGCCCAGGTAGAATGACAAGATTGATACCAATAAAAAAACAATATGAAGAATCATGTCTTCCTTTAACTTATTGGCAACAAAATAAACGTAAGTCAACGGACTTATCGTAAATCTAAAAAAATACATCAAACTCATTATCTGAGCAAACCTGCCCGCCTCAACCCATTTCGCTCCCAACACAAAAGAAAAAATCTGCGGGCCGAAAGCAGCCAGCACTACAAATGGAAGAACGGATGAAAGGCTCAGTGTTTTGAAGGTTTTCATAAAAATTTCGCGACAGCTCCCGGTCGTGTTATAATCCTCGGCTGCCTTCTGCCTGAAAACCTCACTGAAAGCGCTTGAAATGAAGGTAATTGGTAAGCCTAAAATCCTGTTGCTCATATTGAAACTGCCTATTGCACCCAGCGAACCAAATGAATTAAGCATAAACACCGGTATCTGGTTGGTAAAATTATTTAAAAAATCAGAAGGTAGGCTGTACTTCGGGAAGTTGATATATTTGTTTTTTACCTCGGCATATCCCGAACTCAAAATCGTCTTCCAGCTATCCCCTGTGCTTTTGAGGCTTTGTGTACATAGTAGCAATCCATTGATAAACTGGTTAACCCACAGTCCTGCAAAAAGCCCAACAACATGATGAGTAAGGAAGCCTACTGTGAGGGATACAGCTGTTGACCCAATTGTGCTATATACTCTGTTCCTTGACACAAGGCCAAACTGCTTGGTACGTAGTGCATAATTGCTAAAGATACCGGTCAGGCCTCCCATAAATATAGAAAAGGGTGCTGCCAGGAGCCAATATTTCAACATGTCAGACTTAAACAACGCCGCTATTATGTTATGTAAAGCAAAAGACAGAAGTAGGGTCAGGGCAGAAAATAAAGTAGTTAACCTGATGCAGAGATTCATGATACTTCGGGCTTCGTCATCATTTGTAGCAACGATAATAGCATTTGTATATTGGAGAGTGCTAAATATCGAAATCAAACTTGTCACGCTCATATACAATCCAAGCACGCCATAGTCTGCAGGTGTATAGAGCCTTGCCAAAACAGGTGCTGCAAATAACGGTATGGCTTGTGACAATACCGTTCCGGTCATTATTTTGCCTGCGTTCTTTACGAACTCCGAGCTGAGGTAATTCTTTAGTTTTTTTATCATACAATATTAGGTACTTTTGCCGGCACCATTACGCCCGATGATACCCAATCTGTCGCCTTGTTGCACCTCGAAGTTGATGTCTTTGAGTGCCCAAAACTCCTCTGTCGTCGTCTCGGTACGCAGCTTTTCCGGCAATGAGAATATCTTCTTTGCATTATTGGTAACCACATCGCGCAATGCAGTATAACGCTCCGTACCTTCATGCGATATGGTATAAGATTTCGAAAGTCCTGTTGCTTTAATCATGGACATATATGTATAGTTTTGTATGTATTTTAAAATGTATATTTGGGCGTGTCCTTATCAGGTCAGGCTATCCGCCTTACTTCGTGCCGGCTTCTATCCCTCACGCATCTTTGGTGAATGGTAAGTGGTAAGTGGTAAGTGGTAAGTGGTAAATGGTAAATGGTACAAATTTCCATCAAAATCCTCGTTTTGCCTCCTGTAGGGTGAGGGGCAGACAAAACAGAGATTTTTTGCTCCCTTTCCGCTTGCCCAAGCGAAGTACCTGCTTAATTCTCTTAACTTCTTAATGGTTCAAAATAAACCGAAATAATAATGTGTCACAACATCTCACTTTTCACTTTTAATTCGTAATTCGTAATTGAAACATTAAATCCGTGTAACCTGTAATTCTGACAAAAAGAGTCGATTGCCGAACGTAATTATCAGAGAACTTAAAGCACTCTCTGCCATACGTTTGTAATACTCTCGGTATTCCCGACCCTAATTGTTCCACCAATTCCATATCTTTAAAAATCCGCATTATTTCTTTTCGATTATACCCCAGTACCCACCTTTAGCGGGACCGATGCGTATAACAATTCCTGCTTCTTTTAACTTCTTAATGTTAATTTTTATATTTCTTAAATTAATACCTATGTTTTTTGCCAACAACTCCGCACTTATTGTTGGTGTCTTTTTCATTAATGCTATAATTTGTAATTGATTTCTATTTAGGTTTTCGGTGTCTTTTTCGGTGTCTTTTTTGGTGTTACTTACTTCATCTGTTTCTTCATTTATTTCCATCGGAAAACTCATTCGAATATAATTATCCGAAAATTTAAAACATTCTCTACCATAAGTTTGTAATACTCTCGGTATTCCAGACCCCAATTGTTCCACCAATTCCATATCCTTGAAAATCCGCATTATTTCTTTGTTTCTCGGAATGGAAACGCCTTCAAAAAATTCTACTTCCTAAAGTCCTTGCGGCAATCCGCCATAAGAGGTAATCTCAAAACGGTCGCTAAAAAACTCAAACTTAGGTGCTAGTTCGTAGGTATAATCATTGTGGACGATTGCATTGATAATGGCCTCTCGCAAAGCTACAGCGTTCCACTGTCTTTTTTCTAAGCGTTGTTTGGAAGTGATTTTAGTAAAAGTTTTATTTTCTAATTCTATTTTGTCTAAAACCTGTTTGGTAGCTCTTAATAACGAACCAAATCCGTATTCTTCACTTTGGATTAAATCCACTCTGTCCGAGCCGCTGTACTTTGCTACCTTAACTGAAGTTGTGTTATTATCAGCCATTAAATAAGCGACATAATTGTACTGTCCGTCTTCGTTGAGCAATTCCAAATTTTTGGCAAACTGTTCGTTGAGTGTTTTTCCTTCAGTGTTGTAGTAAATTTGCAATTGCTGGAATTTCAAATCCTGTCGTGGTGATTTAATTTTTTCAATATTGTTGCGTGTCCGCTTAGCAAACAAATCCTCTATCATTCGAGCACTCATCGGTTCGGAGGCACTTCCTACGCGAATAAATGCTCCTTTCACCCACAAACCATATTTTTTAATATAGTACGGTCGTTCCTGTCCACTGGCTACAATAAGTTTAATGATGTCTTTATCTTCTTTTTGTTTTTTGACTACATCGAATAATCCCAAACAAGATGGTGTAATATTATTTTTCAAACGGTCTTTGATTTGCAACTGTGTCTCGTCGGGTTCAGATATTCCGATGGTGTTTCCGTTATTGTCTATTCCCAGATAAATAATACCTCCTCCTGCATAGTTCAAAAAAGCTACCACTGCTTTTTCAAGCTGGTCTGTCAGCTTTTGCTTATATTCTATTCAATTGGTTTCCAATTTAATTAATAAATTAATAGATTAACAGCATCTGACAGTGGCCGACACACGGCATTAAGTACGGCTGCAAAACGGATACAGCCATGGTTTATCGGACATTGATGGCAGCTATTTTGAGCAGCATGCCTCTGTTAGCATTGTACGCACTGTTGTCAGCCCCCGGCCCTCTACATTTCCGGCAAAACGGAGAGGGAGACTCTATTTTTTTGTTCTATTTGCATTTTTAGTGCCTTCTCCTGATTGAAATCAGGAAAAGGTAGCCAACGGCCGGATGAGGTAAAATGCGTTGCCGGAAGTCTCGCTGTCAGCTAAAATCTTTATTACAAAACGAATATTGCCATCAATAAATCTTTTTGTCAATACTGGCTTTTCGTACATAATCACTACTCTCGAAACAAATCCGCCCCAGGATGATTGCCGGATGGATCCGGTATTTGTCCGAGAACTCATAAATCTTTTCGTCCGTCAAAGCTGCGTTGTTGTGTTTTAGCTCTTCCCAACATTCCTTAGGAATCAAAGCATCCTGAGCATAATTATTAGCTGCATGCTCTGTTTCATTTTCATCCATTTCCGTTAAATCAAGGAACTTTTCTTCTTTATACCGGGCTAAGTGCAATGCAATATGACCCAATTCGTGCAAGAGTGTAAAGGCAAAATTATCTATCCTGCTATGCCGCAATGTCAAAGCGATTACAGGATTATTTTCAGACCAAAACGAATAACCATCTATTGGAGTTTTCTCCAATTTGTCAACCAACACGAACTTAACTCCATACTGTGTCAGGACTTCTTCAACAGATATGATTATATCAACATTATTGTAAAAAATTTCTTGCAGTTCTTTTTTCAATTGAGACAATTTGTCCAACTCGAAGCTATTCGTCAACTTCTTCCCGGCATCATATTCCACCAGAGCAATCCAGGCTATCATATTTTTATCGTCCACTTGCAGTTTTGTACTCTTCTTGAAGAAGGCAAATTTTTTGTCTTTATACTTATACTCCAATTCTTCCAACGACTGTACATCGTAGATGTCTTGTATGATGGCAATATTTGAAGAAAGCTCATTGCCCAGATAGCCTTTTTTCTTAAACTCTTTTACAGGAACGTACAAGCTTACAGTATTCCAGATATCTATCAATTTTAATTTGCTTTTGTTCTTCTCTTTAGCTCTTGCAGTATCTATTTCATACTGTGACTGAAACCTCATCCAATAATCGGCCGGGATACCGAGTGCTTTTTCCAACAGAATAGAGATATCTGCCGTAACAGGTCTTTTACCTCTGATGATTTCATTTAAAAATGAAGGCTTAACACCCAATAGAGTGGCCAACTCTGTTTGTGTAATATCATCGCGTACTTCCAACTCATCCCTGATCAACGTACCCGGGTGTGTTGCTACAAATGGTATTATGGCATTTGTGGTCATCACCTTCGATTTTTTAAGAATAGTGGTTACTTAAATCTACAATTTCACATATTGTAAAAGTGACTGTTCCTTCAGTTTTCAAGGAAGATATGAATTCAAAAAACTTTAAGCTGCTCCAGGTAAAGTTTGCAAACATTTTAACAGCCGGTATTTGTACTCGTTGTTATATAACGTCAGCAAAAGTTTTTTCCATCTTGCGAAACTGATAGACGCCAAGGAAGAGGAAGAGCACCACTATACCAAGACTAAGGAGAAATCCTGGCCAGTATATATGGCTTTGACCGCCGAGAATACACCATCTGAATCCGTCAATGACGCCTACCATCGGGTTGAGCGAATAGAGCAGTCGCCATTGGTCGGGTACGACACTGCTGCTGAAGCCGACCGGAGAGATATACAAGCCGAACTGTACCAAAAACGGCACGATATACCTAAAGTCGCGGTACTTGACATTGAGTGCAGTAAGGTATAGCCCAAGGCCCATGCTTGCCAAGAAAGCGATGACAAGGAATACGGTAAGCAGGAGGATGTTCCAGCTGGGTGCGTACATATAATATATCATAAGTCCGACAAGGATAACGAAGGATATGAGAAAATCAACGAAGCTGGTGATGACTGAGGCTGTCGGTATGATAAGCCGCGGGAAATAGACCTTACTAATGAGGTTGGCGTTGCCGACGAGGCTATTGCTGGCCTCGCTAAGGGCGTTGGAGAAGAACTGCCAGGGCAACATAGCGGCATAGACCATGATAGCATAAGGGGCAGAGCCTTCGGCAGGAAGTTTGGCGATATTGCTGAACACGAATGTAAAGATGATCATAGTGAGTAATGGGCGGAGTACACTCCACAGCA
>JAIBCG010000109.1 GCA_019694295.1 Saprospiraceae bacterium | reverse complement strand
TTATTCCTAGTGAGGGATATAGTTCACTTCTGCTTTCCCTTTGTTAAAGTTAAGAATTTAATCTCAAATGCAAAGTAAAGGTAAGGGATAGAAGCCGGCACGAAGTAAGGCGGATAGCCCGACCCGTCAGGGATACGCCCAAACAACAAAAGCTAATATCCGCAAGCTTAGAAAATCAATATGGAGCAGAATTCAAATTTTCCTCGAAGTGGATTTATGGAAAAATGAGGCTTAGCTGATAAAAATGCCCGTTTTTGCCTCTTATCCTGAAGGATGAACGGGCATTTTTTTCGGTAAGCTTCATGGAAAGAGAGCAAAAAGCCACAGGCTCCATAAATATTCTATCACAAAGCGCCCCACTTGTTTCACTTAACTATACGAAAATGTGGAAAAATATTAGTTGTGTGCCTGCATTCTACCCTTTCTTCACAATATTCGGCTTGATTTCTATCATCTCACTTTCTTTGTCGGTAGAATTGAGTATGACTCGTTTGAATCTCCCTTCGTACTTATAACGGATGAGGATGGTGTTAGGCGGGATGGTACCCTGGTTTTCGGCGTGCAGGAGTAGGTAGTTTTTCCCTTCTGTATTCAACAAAATGGGCAGCTTCACAGCCTCTTTCTGCAAGGGATAGTTTTCGATGATCCACTTGCCATTGTAGTTGATGGATATGATGTCGCCGTCCACTTCCTGGTTGTCGCTGATCTCGAGAACACACTCCGGTCCGTCTGCCACGATCAGCCTCTGCTTGTTTACAACGCGCCTGCTTCGGAGCGTCTCTGGCAGTTCTTCGACTGTCTCTGTTTTGACGACTGACCTTTCAACTTCGAGGCGCTTCTCCGGATAAATGATCTTGACATAATGTGGCAGTTCAAGAAAGCCATGATATGAAATGCCTGATAACAGGAAGAGCTGGTTCATTTCATAGACAATTCCTTTGCCGTATTTATTGAAAAGTGACAACATCTTTACATTGTAGTAGAAGTAATTTCTTCCATAAGCAGCGTATTTTGAATCAAATGGCGAATCGCCCAAATATGCCTTTGCTTCCTGTATCAGCGTTTCTGTTTTTTTGGCAATATTTTCAAAATTCAATTCCACATTTGCACCGGTGCTATGTGCTGTCCGCGTCATGGCGATCCGTTTCATCTGGAAGTTCTTATAAGCAGTCTGCAGTTCTGACAGTTGCTTTTTGACTATTTTCTCTTTATCATCCCGAACGGCAAGAATCAATTGTTCTGAGGCTTTATAAACTGCGTTCAGATTATTGACTAACTCCAGTTGATCCGGTTTTAACCGGCTGGTATTGGCTGGCAGTGCTGCCTGAAGTTGATTTCTGAGAGCGAGCAACTGATCACATTGTTGAGCTGCTTGTTCCAGTGTCTTATACACAGCGTTTATCTCGTCCACCTTAGACAGGTCGCGCTTTCGGAGTTCGTCGTCTATGGTAAACCGCATTTTGTTGATATCATCCAACAGCAGTCTTGTCTCACGGAGCTTACTACCTGCCGTTGCTGACAATCCGGATGAGGCAGACGATCCACATCTTTTCTGGATATTACTATACCAATCAATGGGCGACACGGCATAAAACCAGTGGTCGGGGTCGTCAAATACGTTTTTGGGCAAATCTTCATTGCCATAAAAATTAATCTTCTGACTCTCCAGATCGACGTATTTGTTCAGGGTCTGGTTGTCGTTTTCGAAGATGCGTTGTACAATGAGCAGACCGTGTACCGACTCGTTCATCATATACACAGCCGACATACTGCACGAAGCGGACTGCTTAAGTGATTCGGGATAGGTACCGGGTTGTGCATAAACACTACACACAGCCAATATGCTGACAATAACGCTCAGTAACAGTTTCATACACTGCACTAACGTCAATAAGCTGCCATTGGTTGCAACGGTGTTGTGCTTTAACGGCTTATTAAGAAATTCCGATCAGAGTGTACCTCTCAGCTCCTGCTCGCGTTCAATCGCTTCAAACAATGCCTTGAAGTTGCCTTTACCGAATGAAGTAGCTCCTTTTCTCTGGATAATTTCGTAGAATACCGTAGGTCGGTCCTGAACCGGCTTGGTGAACAATTGAAGCAGGTACCCGTCATCATCGCGGTCTATGAGTATATTCAGTCGCTTCAGGTCTTCGATATTCTCTTCTATTTTGCCCACTCTTTCAAACACATCGTCGTAGTAAGTGTCCGGTACATACAGGAAGTCAATGCCCCTGGCTCTCAGCTTGGTGACTGTATCGATGATGTTGTTGGTAGCTACTGCTATATGCTGTACACCGGCAGCTCGGTAAAAGTCGAGATATTCTTCGATCTGCGATTTCTTAAGTCCTTTGGCAGGTTCGTTGATCGGGAATTTGATATACCCATTGCCATTAGAGACTACTTTGCTCATCAGGGCGGTGTATTCTGTTGAAATATCGTTGTCATCAAAGGTGATGAGCAGATTGAAGCCCATCACATCCTGATAAAACTTGACCCATTTGTTCATGCCGCCCAACTCTACATTGCCTACGCAGTGGTCAATGTACATCAGACCAACCGGATCAACCGGAAAGCTACTTTCGCGTTTTTCATATCCCGGTCTAAAAGCACCATGATAGTTTTTTCTTTCTACGAATGTGTGGATGGTCTCGCCATAGGTATGAATGGATGCAGTTTTTAGTACACCGAATTCGTCTTCTTCGATCTTAAGTTCTCCTGCTATAGTGGCTCCTCTCTCCACTGCAGTATTGAAAGACCACTCGGCATCGTCCACCCACAGCGCCAATACTTTGATACCGTCACCGTGTTCTGCTACATGGCGGCTTATCTCAGTATCCGGAAACAGGCTGGATGTAAGAACAAGCCTAATCTTATCTTGCTGTAATACATAACTCACCTTGTCTTTTACGCCAGTTTCAGGCCCCATGTAGGCGACCCATTTATATCCGAAAGTTGCTTGGTAGTATATGGCCGACTGCTTGGCATTGCCTACATAAAATTCGATATAATCTGTGCCAAGGATCGGAAATGTATCTTGGCTGGTGTTGGGTTTCGATTGAACGAGTGTATCCATTATTATTATTTTGTTTTTTTTAATTAAAAAAGATTATTCTTCTACCCAACTCAGGTAGTAATCGGGTGATTCGATTTTTTCTGCACATTTGGTCATCAGCAAGGGTTTGAAAGTATCTATCATCACTGCCAGTTCGAGGGTCTCTTTCTTGCCGATGCTTTTCTCTACCGTACCCGGATGCGGACCGTGTGGTATGCCTCCCGGGTGTAGTGTTATCATTCCTTTCTCTACATGCTTGCGGCTCATAAAGTCACCATCTACATAGTACAACACTTCATCACTGTCAATGTTGCTATGGTTATAAGGTGCTGGTATAGCCAGCGGATGATAATCGTACAGCCTCGGCACAAACGAACAGATTACAAACCCGCGTGCCTGAAAAGTCTGATGTACCGGTGGTGGCTGATGTACTCGTCCGGTTATCGGCTCAAAGTCATGTATAGAAAAGGCATAAGGATAAACATAACCGTCCCAGCCGACCACCCCAAAAGGGTGAAACTTATAATGGTATGGGTACATCATATCCTGCTTCTTGATATAGACCAGAAAATCACCTTTTATGTCATGTGTCTCCAGATCGGATGGTTTGCGTATATCTCTCTCACAGAAAGGCGAATGTTCCAACAACTGGCCAAACTCATTCCTGTAACGGTTGGGTGTATCTATGGCAGAAAATGATTCTACTATAAGCAGGCGGTTATCGTGTGTGTCGAACTCGAACTGATAGGTTGTACCACGTGGTATTACCAGATAATCGCCATAGCCGAACTTCAGGTTGCCGTACATAGTCTTAAGCGTACCAGAACCTTCGTGTACGAAATAAACCTCGTCGGCATCTGCATTTTTGAAAAAATAGTCTGCGCTGCCGTTAAGTGGCGCTGCCAGGCTGATGATACAATCCGAATTGACCAACACCTGCTTCCTACTCTTAAGGAAATCTACATCCGGCCGTACCTGAAAACCATTCAGACACCTATGCTTGAGCTGCTTGTCGTGTATGGTCTCAGGAGCAACAGAATAAGGATGCCCCACCTGGATAATCTGTGTAGGTGGATGACAGTAGTACAGAAGCGAATATTTATCACTGAAGCCTTCTGTAGAGAAGAGTTCTTCGTGGTACAACTCACCGTTCTCTTTCCTGAACTGTGTGTGACGCTTGTGTGGCAGCCTGCCTAATGAATAATAATGCATGTTGCAAATATTGTTGGTGCTCCAAAATTAATGCTTATTTGCGAATTATGCTTTATTTCGCTTTGTTAAAATCGACTTTCCACCTGATGAAGCTTTCTATATGGTAAAAAACACCTGCCAAATTCATGATAATTACCACTTCACTACATGTTTTTAGCCAAATTCAAGCCAGAAAATTTTATTATTTGGCGTCTTGTGTCAAAAAGCTTAATTTAGCAGCCTGTAAAATGATTATCAATGAGTGAACAATGGCCTAAGCTCTCCAAACAAGACTGGCTCACCTTAGTACAAAAGGAACTGAAAGACAAGGATTATGCCTCTATTGTGCAGCGCATAAGCCCTAACATCAGCATCGAACCGTATTATACAGCCGACGAAACCAGCGGTCGTATGCCACCACTCATTGTCAGCAATACCTGGGAGTCGGCAGAAGATTTTCATTTTACCGGCCACAATGCAGCTGATACCAACGCAGCAATACTCGAGGCACTCAATGGCGGACTGCAATCACTGTCCATCCATTGTGACACCGTTCCTGACCCGGATGCTTTAAAGCTTGTATTGAATGGTGTCAGCCTTGGCTCAGTTTCGGTATTTTTTAGTTTCCCGCAAGGCACCGATGCTCTGTCGGTAAGGACGCTTCTCGAAAATGTTTGCCATACGGGCGGCATTTCTCACGATCTGCTCCGAGGCGGCATACTCAGCAACCTACACGATGCTGAAATGATTGCCGGATTTCCACTTATAAAACCCCTGCCGATAAATACCGGTGATCACCAATGCACCCAAACACCCGAAATCGTCCTCGCCAGGCTTTTGTTCGAAGCAGACAGCATCTGGGAAAAATCAAATCCTTCTGACCACCATGCACTTGTCCGGCAATTCCATTTTACCTTACACATAGGTAACGATTTCCTGACCGAATTGTCAAAACTGCGAGCCATGTATCTGCTGTGGGCTAATTATCAGCTAGCCCGGGGTATTGAACGTCCTTCAGAGCCCTACATTCATGCTGTATTCTGTAGAGATGCTTACACCGAAGACGAGAACAAGAACATGATCAAAGCCTCGGCTATGGCAATGGCAGCCGTAGCAGGTGGTGCAGCCCGCATCACTGTAACGCCCACAGGTACAGAGCAAAGTTCATTCCAGCGACGTATAGCCCGCAACGTTCTCAACCTGCTCGACCTTGAAGCCGGCATGCGTCTCGTACCCGACCCGGCAGCAGGCAGTTATTACTTCGAAAACCTCACCGAAGCCATCGCCCAGGCAGCTTGGGATCACTTCCTGAACCAGAAAAAACGATCGTGAGCACCCATTTCACCTTATTAACACCAAAATGCCGCCAACAAATGCAGACTGACAAGGACAATAACGACCCCGGAAAGCCAATCAGCAAAACAACGCAGGATCTGCCCGGTGGCAGGCTCAATCCTTCAGCATTCAGGCGCACCAAGCACACCGGCACAGAATCGGTCGAATCGCTTGCCGAAAAAATAAAATCGGGCGACACCTCTGCGCTTTCCCGAGGCATTACACTCATAGAGAGCAACAAAGTTACAGACAAACCTCTTGCCCGCCTGCTCATCAGACTGTGCCTAAGGGACCGGCAAGACACAGCCCGCATTGCCATCTCAGGCAGTCCGGGTGCCGGCAAAAGCACCTTCATTGAAGCCATAGGCACTTATGTTGCAGACCAGGGACACAAGGTAGCAGTACTGGCTATCGATCCATCGAGCAGCCTTACAGGTGGCAGCATCCTCGGCGACAAAACCCGGATGGAAAAACTCAGTGCCCACCCCAATGCCTACATACGCCCCACTCCGGCAGGCAAAACACTCGGCGGCGTAGCCCGATACACCCGCGAGGCAATCATACTGTGCGAGGCTGCAGGCTACAACGTCATCTTTATCGAGACAGTCGGCGTAGGCCAGTCCGAAACCATCGCCGAATCAATGGTCGATATATTTACATTGCTCTTACTGCCCGGAGCAGGCGACGAACTCCAGGGTATCAAGCGAGGAGTTGTAGAGATGGCAGACCTAATCGTGGTCAACAAAGCCGATGGCGAACGAATACAACTGGCGAGCCAAGCCAAGATTGCCTACCAACGAGCACTACACCTGTTCCCATCCAAAGAGAGTGGCAGCACGGTCGAGGTATTCATCTGTTCTTCAACAGAAGACAAAGGCACCGGCACCATCTGGCAGCACATCACCGATATGCTCAGCACGCACCGTACTACAGGCTATTTTGCACAGCGCAGGCAGCAGCAACTCATGCACTGGTTTGACGCAAGCATCCGCAACAATATTTTCGAGATTTTCTTGCGCAACAACGACATCCATAGCGAGTTCGAGGCGCTCAAACAAGCCATTCTCAACCACCAAATCACACCCTTCGATGCAGCAGACCAACTACTAGCCCGTTTCTTCAAAGACAAGAGCTAAGTGATTGCAGGCGTTTACCATTATCCTTTTCATCAGGGCGTACCCCTGTCGGGTCGGGCTATCCGCCTAACTTCGTGCCGGCTTCTATCCCTTACCTTTACTTTGCATTTGAGATTAAATTCTTAACTTTAACAAAGGGAAAGCAGAAGTGAACTATATCCCTCACTAGGAATAAGTCCTATGTCGCGTATTAGTC
>JAIBCG010000041.1 GCA_019694295.1 Saprospiraceae bacterium | reverse complement strand
CGATCTAACAATGAGTATTTCATGTATTTTATTTTGTATTATTAGTAATATTTATATATAATAAATACATTTTCAGGGTATTGACAGAAAAGATTCTTGTTTGCATCTTTGCCATGTATTTACAAAGAAACCGAACATACATCCCATGAAAAAACCGGCCTTAGCGTTTTTGGTGCTATTGTATTGCATTCATTTACGCGCACAAAACCTGAACATCTGTCCGACCCGGACACAGCATCTTACCTCCGAGCTTTTAGCCGCCATATTATTATATAAACACAATCTACATTCTTCGGCCAGCACCACTACTCGGTGGACAGGCTTCAGTCAGCATCCTTTAGCCATTCATCTTTCCGGCAATTTTCTTCCTCCATCTGCATTAAGTGGATTGTTGTTCGGAGGCGAATTGGCCATGGAATCCTATGGCCCATTCAGGAATTATAGCTTCCTTCCTTCCGTAAGTGTGCTAAAGACAGACAGAAACTTTGCATCAGGCTATTACGCGGGGTTAAAAGCCGGTTTTGCTGCCGGAAGGCTAATCTCATCAGGACTTGTATGGCGTGAAAATGAACCGATACAATACGAAACTGATGGCATAATTAAAGCATTAATTGCTTATGAAGCTGGTGGTTGGATTAGTTTTGACAGAAAAAGAAAGATTTTGATGGTCGATTTTAATTCGCATAATATCACAGATACAGAAAGTAAAAGAAATGTATTTTCACGACTCGTATCAGGCAGATATCAGGTAAAATGGATTAACGGAAATGAAGAAAGCCATACCGAAACAACATACGAACTCTGGTTGACGGATTTAAAATATATTACACATACAGCTTCATTCAGATATTACAGCCCGATTGGACTTTTTGGAGGCATACAGCTTGACAGCAATTTTGAAAGTGCTTGTTTGGCAGGTTACAGATGGCTTCCCACATATAGTGAAGATGCATTTTTTGACTTTGCCTACACTTTTGGTTACTCGCTTGCACGTTATGGACCATTCGCCGGCAATTCACACGGACTTAGTATTCGTTATTCCGCTAGCCTTTAATCCCACTTCAACAAACATATTCCCATGAACCGTTTTTTTTACACCTTTTTCTTTATCATTTTTACCAATGTGCTTTTTTCGCAGCCGGCTTTCACTGTTAAAAACTATAGTGTTGAGCAGGGAAAGCCAGTCTGCTGCGATATCGTCGTTTCCGGCTTCAAAGACATTCTAACTGCTCAGTTTACCTTTGCCTGGGATCCGGCTGTTATCAAGTTTGATTCGGTAAATAATTTCAAACTTCAAGGTCTTACCGGAAACAATATTGGCACAAGTAAGACCGCTCAAGGATTACTTTCGTTTTCGTGGTTCGATGTTAATGCCTCCGGCAAATCGTTGAACGACGGTGATGTCCTTTTCACGGTCTGCTATACAGCCGTTGGTAGTGCAGGCGATGAAAGCCCACTATGGTTTGCAGGCAGCCCTATTAAGACAGAAGTGACAGACATTTATTCCAACGGTGAAGATATTGGAGCTGTCACTACAGATGGTTCAGTCAAGATCATTGAACAACAAGCTGCAATTTCATTTCAAAAGATTAGCCTCGAATCCGGTTCTTCCGGCTGTAACTTGCTTTCAGCAAATGGTATTGATGCTGTGAAAAATCTTGAAGGTACCATCAATTGGGACCCCGCTGTCGTAGCATTTGATTCTCTCTGTTGCCTACATCCGCAGCTTTCTAAACAATACTTTAACGAATTACTGGCTTCATCAGGCAAAATATTGCTTGATTATGATAATGCCGTGCCGATTGATACCAAAACATCACCTGTTATAGCCGGATTCTGCTTTACTGCAATTGCTCTACCCGGTTCATCTACCAATATCACACTGGATGGTTCATATTTTCCGCTGAATGTAAAGAACGGTACCAACAAACCACTCAGCATAAATGAAGGTGTCATCAGTATTGACCTTCAAGCGTACCGTGTCATTCTTCCTGATGTAGTCACGAAGCAAGGAGAAACCATGACTGTGCCGCTGCTGGCAGGTGTGTCGGGCAAACTGAATGCTTTTTCCGGGAATATTTGCTTTCCGGCACAGGAACTTCAGTACAATCTAGTGTATAAGAGTAAAATTGCAGGATTAACACTTGATCCTCCGGTGACGACAAACAACATCACTACCATCAGCTGGAACTGGACTGATGCTTCTAACGCAACATATTTTGCAAAGAATGATACGATTATTTCTATCATGCTAAAGGCAAATGGACCAAAAAGCAGTAAACATAATGTCTCACTCTGCACCGGGAAATATCCGCTCCAAGCTACGGTTGACATCAATAAAAGCTATGACCTTAATGTAGTAACTGATACGGGTTCTGTATTCATTCTACCTGATAATGTAAGAATGCAAATGAATGACAGCACAGGTAAACTTAATGAAATAGTATGCGTGCCGGTGCATGTCCGGGATTTTAAGAATATCCGCGCCTTCGAAATGGTATTCAAATCAGATCCAGCTATTGCTCAGCCAATAGAGATAAAAAATAAACTTATACCTCTGACACCGGCACCTCAGTTTACTGTACTCTCCGATGTATTATCGGTCAAATGGCAAGGAGTAACAAACAACGACCTGCTTAGCTTAGTCGATGATGCTGTAATTGTAGAGCTTTGCTATCAGCTTATTGGTAGTGTTGGTTCTATTACACAAATCGCTACTGATACTTCTTCTTTTTACCTTTTGGGCGAAACAGGGAGCAAACACTTTGCTTTCGAAGGTGATACAGCCCTACTTACAGTTGAATCTGGCTTGACTGTACTGAGTGTTACATCAACTGTCGTTGACAATAATTGTCAGGGTGAAGAAAATGGAAACATCTTATTAAACATAAAGGGTGGTAAACTGCCATACAAATTTCTTTGGTCAAATGGCAGTGTAACACAAAATATCAGCCATCTTGCCGATGGATTTTACAGTGTTACCATTATGGATGCATCCGTGCCTGCTCAGGTGTTGCATCAAGATTTTTCCATTACGCATCTCCACCAAAATCCTTCGTTTACGGATATTGCTACTCAGCAGATTGATTGTCCGGGCGGAAGTGTACATGTGCAGGCAGATAATCCTACGCTGTTCTATACCTGGTCGGGAAATGGTCTTCTGAAAAATGGCGTTACTTCTGTTGAGATTTCTGAGGCCGGGTTTTACACCGTCAAAGGAATGGATCAGACGACATCGTGTTCTGTAGCAGACACTTTTGAGGTGAAGGATGCGCCGGTGCTTGAAGATGCATTTGTAACAGAATCTTTCCTTTATGCCTGCGATAATGTGTTGCTTGAAGCTGTTCAATCACCTGGTGTGACAGGTTATTGGACTGGTGCAGGAGGTAATATTGTTTCACCGAACCAACACAGCACACTTGTTGAAGAGCTGACTCCAGGCCTACAATATTTTGTATGGACAATATCTTCTGCTGCTTGTACGGATTATAGCAATGATACTATTTGGGTTTTTGTAAAATTTCCGGTGGAGGCAAATGACGATGTCTTGAAAAAAGATGTAAAATACTACAATATCATAGCAAACGATGCTATCAATCCGGGTCAGGTAAAATTGACAATACATTCTAGTTTGCCACAGGGTATGACAATTGATTCATTTGGCAATCTTAGCATTTTGCCTGACTTCAGCGCCTGGGATGTAAGTGTTTCATATACAATATGTGATCCGGTTTGCACAGACAACTGTTCTCAGGGTCAGATTTCATTTGTAAAAGACATTCCCGATGACAAGGATACAACGGTGGTAGATCCGGAGGTGCCAGGGGCAAAAGCCTATATTCTGCCAAATGCCATAAGCCCGAATAACGATGGCAGCAATGATTATCTTTTTTTTGATGAAATCAGTAACGGGCAGCTTGTTCGCGCACACCTTCTCGTTTTTGACCGCGCCGGCAGGCCGGTTTTCGAAAGCAAAGACTATAAAAATAACTGGAGCGGAAAACATTCAGATGGTTCTGACCTTCCGGTTGATACTTATTATTATGTCCTTTATATTGACCTGCAAAAAGGAAAATATGTAAAAGGTCCTGTGACTATCCTGAAATAAACCTGAAAAACAACAATCTCATGCTCAAACTTCTGAAAAATATCACATTGCTTACCGGATTTTTTTGGTACGGCCAATATCTGGAGGCCCAGAACTGTAATTTTACCTGCAAGGATACAGTTTTTGCGGTGCTAGACAGCAATTGTCAAACTTTGGTAACTGCTGATGATGCAATTCTTGACAAAGGAAACTGCAGCAATGATTTTGTTTTGAAAATTACCGATTTTATAGGAAAATCAGTCTCAAATGTTTTTGGGAAAAATGATATTGGCAAGCTTTATCATGCCCATCTTACCCATCTGCAAAGCAATCAACCGGCATGTGTTTCTGTGTTGAAAATTGTTGATAAAACAGGTCCTAAAATGGTATGTCAGGATGTATTCGCCGATTGTAGAGCATACTCAATGGTGACTGATAATGTCTTTACTCCTCCTGCACCACTTGATAACTGTACTCAGGTCATCGGTCTCGAACACAATGACAAATATTTCGATATGAGCTGTCAACAGAAAGGATTTACGGGTCCGTTCGACATTTCCCGTTGGGAAAAACAATCACTCTGCCAGTCAAATTCCAAGATTAGCATATCAGCACTACAAGATAGCCTCCAATTATTGAATGGTCTGACACCCGATGCCTGTATAACTGCATTATCTTTTAAAATGCCTTTTGAAGGAATACTAAGGATGAAATGGTCAAGCGATCCTGCCAATATGACAAGTGGAGATAGTTTCGGTATCAGGGTAAACGGTATTTTTGTAAGGTTGGATACAGCAAGTAACATTACGGGTTCGGTAGCTACCAAGCTGCTTAACAAGGAGATGCTTTTTGAATGGGTGGTTTACGCGGATGGGGCAGGGCAACCGTTCATGGTGAGTATCACCAACCTTGAATCTGAATCTTCTCTTAAGGCATTTGTAGAAAGACGCTGGAATGCTTTTGACGCCTATGGCAATAAGAATTCCTGCTTACAAAGTATATTTATCCTGAAAAATTACGTGGACGAAGTATTTTTTCCGGTTGATGTAACAGACAGTATCAAAGTACAAAAAAATTGTACAGGTAATTATTCACCTGACATTACAGGATGGCCTTATCTGAAAACCGGAAAATACAATACCAGCCTGGGAATTATTCAGATTAAACCGGGCTCCAGCGAGTGTTTACAGGTAAGTTATACAGATCAGACCAATAAAATATGTGAGGGAAGCTATGAAATACAGCGCAAATGGAAAATTATTGAAAACTGTACTGGCGACTCTATCATTCATGACCAAATGATACGTGTGCTTGACCTTGCAGCACCGATCATTTCAAGTCCTGCCCAGCTTAGTGTGCCAGTGCATGATTACGACTGTGTTGCAGATGTTACTATCCCGGCATGTACGGCAACTGATTTGTGCTCACCAAATGGTTTGACTACCAGTATTACTACTTCGTTTGGCGGTAGTGGTACGGGGCCGTTCGCAGATATTCCAACCGGTCAGTACAAGGTGACTTACACTGCCATAGACGGATGTGGTAACAAATCGTCAAAAATGATTGACCTCGAAGTTAAAGATCTGACAGCACCGCTTGCCAAATGTAAGCAAAACCTTAGCTTGTACCTGGATGGTGCGGGCGAGGCCAATATTTCAGCATCAGCAACTGATAATGGAAGTACCGACAATTGTTGTCTGACAGAAATAAAAATCAAGAGAAAAAATGACCAACAGGCCGCCTTTGTACCGACACTAAAATTTACATGTGCGGATGCACCGAAAGTACAAGTCGCACTTCGAGCTACTGACTGCAATGGCAATATCGCAGTATGTGATGCTACTGTAACGATTGCTGACAACATTCCACCTGTGGTGGTTTGTCCGGGTGATGTGACGGTTAGTTGTTCGACAGACCTGACTCAGCTCAATGCCTACGGGAGTCCTATAGTAACCGACAATTGCAATGCCAAAACGCTATATTCTTTTACACAAAATCTTAATTCATGCAATGAAGGCACAGTGTACCGAAGCTGGCAAGTAAGCGATGCCGGAAATAACACAGCGGTATGTGTGCAAAGTATATTCGTCACCAACAAACACGACTGGAATGCAAGCAACGACAAAATTTTCTGGCCAAAGGATTATACTACCAATGAATGCAAGACGACAGCAGAGCTCAAGCCATCATTTTTACCTCAGGGATTCTCACAGCCTGCTATAAAGGACAATTCGAAATGTACCAATGTTGAGATAAAATACGAGGACACTAACATTGGGCAGGGAAGTGTTGGATGTGTTGAAATCCACCGCAAGTGGAGCATTATTGAAAAGTGCACATACGCAGCCACCAACGGTACAGCCGGAAAATGGGAGCATACACAGATTGTTAAGGTGACTGACAATATACCGCCTTCTTTGAATGTACCGGCTGATGTTACGGTCTTCATTACGGACAATAGCTGTTCGGCATTTGTTGATTTGCCTGTAATTACTGTAACTGATTGTGATCCCAATCCTATAATTACCAACAACAAAACAAACAAACCAACTAATCTTTCTGCAACCTACCAAGCCGGTGTAAATAAAGTAGAAGTGACAGCAACCGATCATTGTGGGAATACCATTAGCCGTGCCGTCACTATTACAGTCCTGGACGGTATGCCGCCACAAGTACTTTGTAAGCAAAATGTACATATTAACCTTGAAAATCTTGATGCCACCGGCAATATGGAGCTAATACCAGAAATGATATCCAATGGTTTTACCGACAATTGTTCGCCGGATTTTATGATAAAGACGAGCGTGTTTCCGACCAATATTTCCTGCAGCGATCTTGGTAAAACGAATATAACGCTGACGGTTTCTGACTTGTCGGGCAATACAGCATTCTGTGTGAGCGAAATTACCATTACGGATGCAAATCAATTGTGTAGCAAGCCGCTGTATCGAATATCAGGCAACATTCGTACAGCTGATAACAAGCCGGTATTGGCCGCAAATGTTGCGTTAAATTGGGGCAATACTGCTATTATAAAAACGAAGGACGGTAGTTTTCTCTTTGACAAGCTCACTCAAGGAGGCAATTTCGATTTGTCTGCAACGAAAGACACGTTTGTGCTCAACGGTATTTCTACCTACGACCTTCTGTTGTTAAATGAACATATACTTGGCAAGAAAATCCTTGATTCGCCTTATAAATATATTGCAGCCGATGTTAATCAGAACAATTACATCACTACCGCTGATTATGTTATATTGAAGGATCTTTTGTTGCTGAATATTGATTCTTTGCCCGGATGGAAATCGTGGCGTTTCGTACCTGATACCTTCCAATTTGTTAATTATCATCCGATTTTACCATTATTTCCGGAGAAAATTTCAGTAAAGAATCTTCAGCACGATGTGACGGATGCCAATTTTGTCGGAGTAAAACTCGGTGACCTTAATTTTAGCAACAACCCTTCAAAAGTTGTAGATGTAGATGTTCGAGGTGAAGAATCGGTTGAAATAGAGATTTCCGGTATTGAAACTTCTGTAGCAAATGAAATACGTGTTCCATTCGTATTACGCAGCGACAAACCATTGAAGGGAATCCAGTTTGAGTTGATGCTTGCAGATATGGATGTTGATAAGTACACTATGTTGCTTCCTGCTCAAATGAAATGTAACCGACAGGATGTTAATTTTATAAGCACGGGTAATGGTACAAAAATGAGGCTGAGCTGGATATCGACCGATGATATTCAGCTGGTAGAAGGTGATACACTGTTGTATCTAGTGTTGAAAAATCTTTCAGGAAATGATTTTTTGGAGAAAATTCAGCTGACAATGAATGCAATTCAACCTGAAGCTTATGATGCGGATTACAAAATTCATAAATTGATGATAAGAGAAATTGCTAACGAATCAGTAAGCACTCAGAAAGGCAATATGCTCATTTTTCCAAATCCTGTTAAAGATTATTTTCAGATTCACTTTGAATACAAATATGCAGAACAAGCCGATATTGCTCTGATAGACCTCAGCGGCAGAACGATATTAGGTCAAAGTGTGGCACTGAAATCAGGTAATAACCAATTCAGATTTTCACATATTGATAAAATGAGCAGTGGGTTATATTTATTGCAATTGAAAACTGAAAATGGAAGAATATTCCACCAAAAGATATTTGTCGAAAGGCACTAAGAATCAGGTTTTTATGTTTCTCATGGTAATGGTTCCTCTTTTGTTTTGAGAGGAACCTTTTTTTCAATATAGTATTGTTTGAGGAAATGATTAGTTAGTTTTTTTGATGAAATTCTAATGAAAACTGTATATAAAGAATATTGTTGAAGGATTTATAGAGAAACAACATATAAATTTATACGTAATATGAAATTGAATATATATTAAGTTAACCCTAAAAAGAATTAAGACTATGACAAAGAAGATTTTTTCAGGAAAATTCGGGATGATTTGTTTCGGAATGTTGGTATCTGTGTTGATGCTGAGTTCGTGCAAGAAAGATGACACCGGTGGACCTTCGGGTTCGGCAGCAGAAGGTACAATTCAGGCGAGTGTCAATGGCAAGACGGTAACATCATTGAAGATTGCTACATTTGCTAACCGAATATCAGGTAACTTGGCTATCCAGGGAAATACCGGTGGAACATCAAGTGAGGCTTTTTCACTGCTCATCACCAGTGAAAATGGCGTAGGAACCTACCCGATAGGTGGCGGTGCTAACATAGCAAACATCGCAGCATATATCAAGACTGAGATAGATCTTTCTAATCCGGGTTCGCCGAAGACAGAAACATGGCAGGCACCTTATGATGCCACACAAGCGGGCGAAATCAAGATAACAGAAATATCGACCACCAACGTAAAAGGCACATTTTATTTTAAGGCAAAAAGAAGTGACGGAAATATTGTTGATGTTACCAATGGCTCATTTAACATCAATTTCTGATTTCTCAGATAAGCATCTAGCAAAAAGAATCCCAAGTATGGTATTGTCGGGTAGTCCGGGCGATGCCATTTTTGTTTTGAAGACGTAGGTTTGTTTAGTTATTCAGGAAAGTAGAAATATACCGAAATAAAATTTGTTTATAATATATAATAATTATACCTTTGCACCGGCAAAATTCAACCGCTTGTTAATCAAGGTTAGTTGGATTCATTTTTAACAATAAAACAAAAAAAATGGCTGTTAAAATCAGACTACAGAGAAAGGGCCGTAAGAAAGCACCTTTCTACCACATCGTTGTAGCCGACTCACGATCACCAAGAGACGGTAAATTTATCAAAAAAATCGGTACTTACAATCCAATGACAACACCTGCTATCATCAACCTAGATGCAGAGGCAGCTTATGAGTGGCTTGAGAAAGGTGCACAGACAACAGATACAGTGCGTGCTATTCTTGGCTTCAAGGGAGTAATGTACAAAAAACACCTAATGCGCGGAGTACGCAAAGGCGCTCTAACGCTTGAGCAAGCTGAAGAAAAACACAAAACATGGCTTGACGCCAAATCAGAAAAAGTTGCTAAACGTATTGAAAGTAAGAAAGAGGAAGTTTCGAGATTCCACCAGTTGGTATCAGGTACTGCTAAGCCAAAGAAAGTTGAAGAACCTGTTGTAGAGGAAACGACAGCAGAAGTAACAGAAACACCGCTTGAGGAACCAACAGCGGATACTGCACCACCTGCAGCTGAAGAATCATCGGCTGACCAGGCACCTGAGGTAACAGAATAATTTATATTCGATAAATATGGTTTTTTAAAAGGCGAGGTAAAGTTTTACCTCGCTTTTTATTTTTATAAATCTACATTTTGTATATTTGCAGCAGAAATAAAATTAATTTTTTCAGAAACCTAACAGGCCTTCATTGCTTGTTAGGTTTCAATTTTAAATCATAAACGCAATGAAGTCACTTGATAAAAAATACCAGACACAGCTCGAAAGAATAGCTGCTGAAATTCAAAACTCCGATACACTCGAGAGTTTTCTAAATGATGAAAGCGAAGAGTTGTTTAAAGAACTTCAGATAAGGTTTGAACCTGCTATAGCTGCCGTGTATAGTGAAGTGGCCAATGAACAACCACTCCAGATTATTCCTCTGGAAAAAGCCTTACTAAAAGATGATTTTGAAGGGCTTTTTATTCCAAAGGTATTGGCATATTCTGTACTCCGTGGCGAAGTAAATGCTCGATGTAAATTTGTAAGACAGCAGGATCACATGCGTGATATCATCCAATATATGCTGTCATCACCTAACTTCGAGTATATCCGGAAGCGCTCAGGCCAAACCATTCAAATGGGTTTTGCGCTGTCAAGTGATATTTATATTACCAATCTGATTGAAAGTGTTGAAAACAAAAAGCTTCAACAGTACCTTATTGCTCAAAAACAAGAAAGACTACGTGACCAAGATGAGAGAATAGCAAGCTTGAAGAAATACCGCAATCAGTTTAAACACGATGTGTACTTCACTGCCGATTTTCCGAATAATCTGAACGAGCTTAAAGTATATTACAATAGTTTGCGTGATTTTCTACATGTTCGTTTTGCAAGACGACTTGATAACTCTAGTCTGAAAGATAGTTTGCTTGCATTTTTGCACAATCCTGAATTTACCAATGAGCTAGAGTTTGTTACTATTCTTGGCTACACTGTGAATTTCATCCAATACGATAAGAAAGAAGCTGAAGAAGTAGCCGGTATTTTTAATCATGCACGGAAATCATTCCCTGATTTTAATAAGCATTATTTTGAATTTGTCAATTATTGTCTTCATTCTGAGATAGATCTGGATGCTGAAGCAGATAATCGGGTCATGTCTTTCATTGACCAAAGCATCAAAGATGATATTTCAAGCTACTACAATCTTGTAAATACTATCCATACCAAGGGATATATCCACGAAGATACTGTAGATGCTGTCAAAAATTTCTACGAGCACCATGCCGGTCAGTCAATCGTGAATGAATGTGTGAGAATGGTTATTTATAATTATTTTGAGAAATTACTTACACATCTTGAACCATCTGACTATCAGACGTTCTTTGATTTATCCAAAGTTTATCAAACGTACTTCGATATATTCTCAAATGAGCATTTTACACAGGCCGTCAAACACCTTTCACTGGATTTTACCAATAAATTGTTAAAAGTATTTACAGATAAGCGTGGCAAAGATTATCAGGAAGTGAAGCGTTTTGTTTCAGCTACATTCGTGGACTTTGGATTTTTGAAAGAAAAGGAAGTGGTTGAAATGTTCAAAACCAGAAAGAAAGTTGTGTCTTAAGTTGGGTTGAAAGTAGATTTTTTTGCAAATTCCCGTAGGGCATCATTGGCAATCCAGCGTGCAGGCTTAGTATTCTGCTCCAATATTCTATTCGCAGTAATAGTAGCTGCTTCCAAAAGAATAGGATTCTTTTTTCCTATTTGCCTGAGCGCCCAGTTGACAGCTTTTCTTACAAAATTGCGCGGATCATCAGATGCCTGCTCAATCACCGGCAAATAACGCAATAGAAATTCATCCGATTTATTCATGCGTTTTAATGCAAAACAGGCTATCAAAGCAAATGCTGTCCGTTTTACGAATTCATGTTCAGAACCTGCATATTCCATTATTTTTTTCTCCGCAAAAACACTCTTACTGAAAAGATTAGAACACATCTGGTCACATAAATCCCACGAATCTACTTCGTTACTCCATTGGTCAAACTGTTGTTCGGTCACTTTTTCAGGCTCGTCAATCAAGACAGCAAATAGTCTGGCTTCGTGTATGCCTGATGCCCATAGCTTTACTGCGAGTTCATGATTCTTCTTGTATGGTTTTACCATTTTACGCAATGTGACGATAGAAATGCCCAATGCATTCTTGGTATTAATGCCGAATCTGCTCATGCTTTGCACATTATGTTCGTCGGCATGTTGTTGTAGCATTTGTATTACTGAATGGTATTCTGACATAAGGGTGTGTAGAATTTTTATATTTTATAACATACTGCATTGATATTCATGCCTGCACCTACAGAAGCAAACAGAACAATATCACCTGTATGCAATTCATGGTTGCCGAGTAGTCGGTTTTTGACAAGATCAAACAAGGTTGGGATGGTAGCAACCGAGCTGTTGCCGAGTTTGTTAATGCTCATTGGCATGATATCGGCAGGTATATCTGTGATTCCGTACAGACGGTAGAGGGCTTTGGTGATTGCTTCATCCATTTTTTCATTTGCCTGGTGCAGGAAAATCTTAGTGATTTGTTCTATACCAATGCCTGCTTTGTCAATACATTCCTTCATGGCAAGCGGTACTTATTTCATAGCGTATTCATATACCTTTCTACCTTTCATTTTGATGTATCTTATCCTTGGGTTAGACTGTGGAAAATAAGATTTGCCCATGTGGATGTATCCCATTTCATCAACGCAATGGCTTTGCGCACACACCGACATGATTCCTGAATGGTCATCACTAGGCAAGTATTGAAGTATAACTGCACCTGCTCCGTCACTGAATATCATACTGTCGCGGTCATACACATCTATTACTCTGGAAAGTGTCTCTGTACCAATTACAAGCGCGGTTTTGGCGAGGCCAGACTTAAAGAAAGCATCAGCATGAATGACTCCCTGTAACCAGCCCGGACAACCAAACAATACATCATGTGCAATGCAAGCCGGGTTTTTGATGCCGAGGTGATGCTTGATTCTGGATGCCAAAGAAGGTACAGTATCACATTGTATTGTATGTTTGCAGACATCACCATAGTTGTGCGCTACGATGATCTGATCTATTATTTCAGGGTTGATTTTGCTGTTTTCAATAGCTTTTTTTGCTGCAAAATAGCCAAGATCAGAATTATTCAAATTTTCACTCGCATATCTTCGTTCTTCAATACCTGTGATTTCATAGAATTTTCTAACAACTACATCAGGTGGTGAATCAATTTTGACATGTTTTTCATCATAAAAATCATGTATTGTAAAGTCGCGGTTTGTTTTCACAAGCTCAGGTATATAACTGCCTGTACCTGTTATTTTGGTTCTAAAGTCTGCCATGCCACTAAGGTAATGGTCTTTAGATGAATCACCTAATTTACTTGTTTTTAAATGTAAATTTTAATTACCAAAAAATGTGTTTTAGTACATTTTGTATGCCAATACGAAAACTGAAATGCAGTCAGAGCAGGAATATAAGCTTTATGTAGTAACAGCTACAACTAATCGGCCAGATACAATCGAGTTAATGGTGTAATGGGCGCTACAGCGTATTTGACTGTATATTATTTCGCAGCCTTATACGCATCCCATGAAGTGGTTTTATATTTACCTTCGGCAGCAAACATTAGTTCTTTCATGACGTCGTCTGCTCCTTTATATCCCGGTGAAAACATAATTCGCTCCATATTTTCATTGAAATAAACAAAACACGGATAACCCAATTGTCCGTCAACCATGGCAGCAGCGAGTTCGTGGTATCCGTTACGACCTGAGGCTACAAATTTATGTACCTTTCCACCGTATGTGATTTCGCCTTTTTGCTCAGCGTCAAATTTTACCGGATAAAAATTATCATTCAGATATTTTGCTACCTTTTCGTCTTCAAAAGTAGTAGCATCCATTCTTTTACACCAGCCGCACCAATCTGTATAAAGGTCAACCATGATAGGTTTGGGATTCTGCTTGCGCAATTCCATTGCTTCTGCCCACGTGTACCATTTTACTTTTGAAGCTGCGGTTTGTCCACCTTTGATTGGGTTATTGCAAAATGCAAAAGAAGCTACTGCCATCATGGCTATTACGAACATTCCTGAAAAATATGTCTTCATGTATTTGTTTTATTTTTTAATAAAATGAATTTGTTGAAAATGTAATTCGGTACAAAGTTCACTTATGATGAACACATTTGCAATAGCTTTAGTCGCATAACAGGCCTTAAATAGTACTAAATATTTGTTAAACTTTCAATTGTAAAATATAAAGTGCTGATTATCAATAGTATTTGCCAAGAG
Organism: Saprospiraceae bacterium; assembly: GCA_019694295.1. Lineage (GTDB taxonomy): Bacteria > Bacteroidota > Bacteroidia > Chitinophagales > Saprospiraceae > JAEUUM01. The sequence continues at coordinate 9,182 of JAIBCG010000041.1, read as the reverse complement.
CTAAATAATTTTTCACATAATCTGCAACACCTTCTTCCAGACTAGTAAATTCCTTTTCATAGCCTGCCAAGCGGATTTTTGCCATATTGGCTTCCGTAAAGTACTGGTACGTGTCACGGATGTCTGCCGGTGTATCTATGAATTCAATGTTTTCTTTCATGTCTAGGTTCTTGAATACTGCCTTTGTAAGGTCAAGGAATGTTCTTGCCTTTCCTGAGCCCAGATTGTAGATACCTGAATGCTTCCTGTGTTTGAAAAAATAATACAACACATCTACCAGGTCTTTTACATAAATAAAGTCGCGCGATTGATGTCCATCTTCAAAATCAGGCCTGTGCGACTTGAACAATTTCATTTTACCATTTGCTTTTATCTGGTTAAATGAATGGAATATGACGCTTGCCATTCGAGCTTTGTGGTACTCATTTGGTCCATATACATTGAAAAATTTAAATCCTGCCCAAAAAGGTGGAGTTTCTTTCTGTTGTAATACCCAAACATCAAACTGCTGCTTTGAGTCGCCGTATGGATTGAGAGGTTTTAAGGCAGGAATTTTTGATTCATCATCATCGTACCCGTTTTCGCCATTGCCATACGTAGCAGCACTACTAGCATAGATGAACGGAATCTGATGTTTTACACAAAATTTCCATAAAGCTTTTGAGTATTCTACGTTAAGTTTGTTGAATATTTCGACATTTTGCTCAGTAGTATCCGTTCTGGCGCCAAGATGGATGACACAATCGACGATACCTGCCAGGTTTTCAGATAAACCAAGGAATATGTCACGGTGTATCCAGTCACGGATGAATTTTTTACGAAGGTTGTTGTCCTTATATTGTTTGTAAAAATCATCCACAACTATAATGTCGTAGATATGACCCATCTCGTTGAGTTTTTCTACCATACAGCTACCAATAAAACCGGCTGCACCAGTGACGATAATCCTTGATTTTCTGATTGGAGACATTAGTTGTTTTCTTCTTTTATATAATCTTCTATTGGAGGGCAAACACATATTAGGTTGCGGTCTCCGAATGCATTATTCACTCTGCCTATGGTAGCCCAGAATTTTCCGGATTTCAGATAAGGAAGCGGAAACGCAGCTTTTTCTCTTGAATATGGATAATCCCACACATCAGCACATATTTGATTTTGGGTGTGTGGTGCATTTGCCAGTACATTATTTTGGGCATCTGCTTTTCCTGTAGCTATTTCGTCGATCTCTTTCTTTATTTCGAGCAAGGCATCACAGAAACGATCTATCTCAGATTTGCTTTCGCTCTCTGTTGGCTCTATCATGATGGTGCCAGCTACCGGGAACGAAAGAGTAGGAGCGTGGAATCCGTAATCCATTAGGCGCTTGGCTACATCTTCTGCACTCACGAACGCTTTGAATGGTCTTAGATCAACTATGAGTTCGTGCGCTACATTTCCTTTTTCGCCGGTATAAAGCACTTCGTATGCGTTCTGCAGCTTTGCCTTAATATAATTGGCATTCATGATAGCAAGTTTGGTGGCTAATGTAAGTCCGCGTTCGCCGAGCATTCTGATATAACCATAAGAAATCAATACGATGCTTGCACTTCCGTAAGGGGTAGCAGATACTGCATGGATGCCTTTTTCGCCTCCGGTTTTAACAAAAACATGCGAAGGCAGGTAAGGAGCGAGTTTCTTGTTTACACATATCGGGCCCATACCCGGACCACCGCCACCGTGTGGGATGGCAAATGTTTTATGTAGATTGAGGTGACAGACGTCAGCATTTATGTGTCCGGGGCTGGTAAGGCCTACCTGAGCGTTCATATTGGCACCATCCATATATACAAGGCCACCGTTCGTGTGGATGATGTCACAAATCTCCTTGATGGCCGTTTCGAACACGCCGTGCGTAGAAGGGTAGGTGACCATCAGACAAGAAAGATTGTCCTTATGAAGTTCGGCATTGCGCTTCAACTCTTCTACTATTATGTTACCTTTATCGTCACAAGGTATGACCACAACATCCATACCTGCCATAACGGCACTTGCCGGGTTGGTACCATGTGCACTGGCAGGTATCAGAGCAATGTTTCGGTGTGCGCCACCATTGGCTTGATGGTAAGCGCGGATGGTGAGCAGCCCTGCGTATTCGCCCTGTGCACCTGAGTTTGGCTGCAAAGAACAAGCTTCGAAACCAGTAGCCTGACAAAGATAATATTCCAGCTCTTTGAATATTTGATTATAACCTGCTACCTGATCTTGAGGCACAAATGGATGTATGTTCGCAAACTCGTCCCAACTTACAGGAATGAGTTCGCTGGCGGCATTGAGTTTCATGGTACAAGAGCCAAGCGATATCATTGAATGCATCAGAGAAAGATCTTTGTTCTCGAGGCTTTTAATATAGCGCATCATGTTAGACTCTGTATGGTACCGGTGGAATATTTCATGCGTCATGAATTCTGATGTGCGTGCAAGTGTTTCAGGAATTTTGTTGCCCGGGTCGGCAGATGTGTCGAATGTTGCTTTCTTGCCTGTTGCTGATTCGAGTACATCGAGTACTGCTCGGATATCTTTTGCAGCATGCGTTTCATCAACGGCTATGGTTATACTGTCTGTTCCGTAGAAGAAGTTGATTTCAGCCTTAAGGGCAGCCTCGCGGATTTTTGATTGTAGTTCAGCTGAAGTACTGATGCTTATTGTGTCAAAGAAATGAGTGTTTTCGATGTTGAGCCCGAGCGATTCTATTCCTTTACCAAGTAATACAGTAAGGGAATGTATTCTGGCTGCAATAGCCTTTAGGCCTTTCGGCCCGTGATATACGCCGTACATGCCGGCCATGATGGCCAGTAGTGCTTGGGCAGTACAAATATTGGAGGTAGCTTTTTCGCGTTTGATGTGTTGCTCTCTGGTTTGTAATGCCATACGTAGCGCCCTATTGCCATGCACATCTATTGATACACCGATTATCCTTCCCGGAATGTTTCTCTTGTATTCTTCGTGAGTAGAAAAATAAGCAGCATGAGGTCCGCCATAGCCCATTGGTACACCTAGGCGCTGGGTATTGCCTACCACTGCATCTGCGCCCCATTCGCCCGGAGGCATCAGGTGTGTGAGAGCCAGCAGGTCTGCTGCAACAGTTACACTTATGTTTGCAGCTTTTGCTTTATCTGCAAGCGCCCTGTAATCATCTACAGAGCCGTTTTTATCCGGATATTGAAGAAGGATACCGAATACCGTTCCATCCAGCTCCATTTCTTTCCACGATACTTTTTTTACTTTTATATCCAATGGTTCAGCTCGTGTGAGTAATACATCGTATGTCTGCTCGAGTACACCTGTGTCAACAAGGAAAGTGTCCGGCGATTCTTCTTTGTTCTTTTTTGCCTTCATAGCGTAAAACATGTGCATCGCTTCGGCAGCAGCTGTTCCTTCATCAAGTAACGATGCATTGGCTATCGGCAAACCTGTAAGGTCGCTCACCATGGTCTGGAAGTTGAGTAAAGCCTCAAGTCGTCCCTGTGCTATCTCAGCTTGGTAAGGTGTGTATTGAGTGTACCATCCCGGGTTCTGGAAAATATTTCTGGAAATCACCGAAGGTGTAATGGTGCCGTAATATCCGCGACCTATGAAGTTTTTGAAGATTTTGTTTTTACCGGCTATTTGTTTTAGTTCTGTCAGATATTCAAACTCAGATAAGGCTGTTGGTATATCCATCTTCTCCTGTCGTCTGATATTGTCAGGAATGGTATCATGAATCAGTGCGTTTACATCATCATAACCGATTAATTTGAGCATTTCGGCAGCTTCTTCTTCACTCGGCCCAAGGTGTCGGTTGATGAATCTGTCAGGAGAAAGGAATTTAGGGTTTATTGTATTCATACTAACTGATTTTTTTAGTGCTGCAAATTTAGTAAAAATATGTGTGATGGCAATGTGTTTGTTGCGAATTGTTACAGAGAATATTGGTACAGTTAATTGTGACGATGAATCATTTAAGTGGTGATAAATTATAACTGAATTTGGTTGTTGAATTGTTTTGTTACTTGTTAAGTTGTATGAAATATTAGTTTGATAATATTTTAAATTAATATATATTTGTATATGTAAAATACATTTCACCATACATTTTAATAATACCCAAAATGGCAAGGAAAATTCCAGATGAAAACCGCTACCTGAAAATATTGACCGACACACTGGACATTACATTCAGGAATGATGACAAAATACTCATTGAGAGTAGCAAAACTTTGCGTTTGGTTATTGGCATTCTGGGCATGGCATTACCATTATTTCTCTGGCTGTCACTCTACCTTTTTTCGGGCCATTGTGAGCCGCTGGATTCTATTAGTCATTATTTTTTTACCAAGGCTTCAACATTTTTTATTGGTATTATCAGTGTTTTGGCTATATTTTTCATGATTTACAAAGGTTATGATTCTACTGATTTTTTTGTTTCAAGTCTTGCGGGCTTAGCAGCAATATTGTTATTGTTGTTGCCTACCGGCAATATTGTTCAGGACTTAGAAGAAAGTCATGATTATATTGTTACGGTTTGGACTTACGTACACCCACAATCTGATTATCGGCAAGTGGCCCATTTCATTTTTGCAGCTTTATTCTTAGGAAGCTTGGCCTATATGTCCATTTGTCAATTCACCAAATCAGATTTACATCCCGGAGAACGGAAATCCGAGAAAATACTCCGAAATCGCATGTATAGAGTGTTTGGTAGTATTATGATTCTTGCACTTGTTTTGATCTTTTTAGGAACGAAAGGATATATTATGCCCGTCGAGTCCTATAACAGATATCATCTAACATTTTGGATGGAAGCTGTGGCAGTCGAAAGTTTCGGTATTTCCTGGTTGATAAAAGGTGGTGCAATTTGCAAAGACAAATCGTGAATGCCGGGTTTTATTATCTAATTGGGTTAAATTACATTCGCCACTATTCTTTCATTGTTGAGAAAACGCCTATGGTTTGATAATCCTTAATGCATATCTCAACCGCGTGTCATATTTCTTCTTGTGAAAAAATCCATAGTATGTGCCGAGATAGGTAGCAGGAATGGTGATGGCACCCAAGCCTATAAGGCCGGTTACAGGATTATCGATGGTGCCTTGGTTTGGTGGTGTTTTCTGGTTGCTTTCAATCGCCTGAATAAGGAAAATTGTTGACTCAACAGCAGTCAACGCCAGCAAGGTGGCAGTAGCGGTTTTCCAGCCGTCTGCCTTGCGAACATAAAAATATTTGATGTCACCGATGTTTATTTCCCTGGGCGATTTTTCTCCGATGATGATGGTACTATCTTTGATGTAGGTGATTTTTCCTTTGATGGTTTCCTTGTTAATGGTTTTTACCTTTACTTTTTTATCCACACGCACTATGACGTCATTTTTTCCGGTTTTATCCGAAAGCAAAAGGAGATTTTGCCCAATTGATGATTGTGTCAACATGGTCAGTAAAATGAATAGAATGCAGTTTATTTTTATTGAATTCATCAGCTTGTTGCCAGGGTTTTTGTTGGTATTTTTTTATTAAGTAATTTGCCAATTTATTACAAATTATCTCTGATTTCATTCGGTAAGATACACATTTTCTGCAGCTTGGTTGAAATCAAATCACAATTGTTTCCGGAATATGTAGCGGACTTTGTCATAGCAGATAGCTCTTTACTCTTTTTATATTACATCTTAGTTTCCAACCATTGAAGTATTTCTGCAAATACGTCTTGCCTGATCTCTTCATTGAGTATTTCGTGGCGCATTTTTGGGTAGAGTTTTACAGCTATATTGCTGAATCCTTGCCTTATGAGCTCATTAGTGGTCTGTAATACTCCTCTGCCGAAATTACCAATTGGGTCTTCGGATCCGCTTACGTATAACATTGGGAAATCCCTTCTGATGTTGTGTGCCCATTCGTGTTCGGTTGCGCGTTTATTGACCGAGACAAGTGTGTGATATCCGTTAAAACTGAAAGGTATGCCATTCAGTCTGTCAGCTTCAAAATTTTTTCTATTGAAAGGGTTGAGGCTAAGCCAACTGATGGGGCTGTAATCGGGATCTTTCCTGAACCTAATGCTGTTGAATCGGCTAAAAGTATTATTGACGAATGTACTTCGACGATGTGGAATGAGTCTGTTGAGGATAGCCATGCACCATTTGGCGATCCCGATTCCGGGAATTTTACCGCCTGTACCAACAATAACTGATCCTGTGAATGTTTCACTGTGTTGCTGTAGGAATGCCCGTGCAATAAACGACCCCATTGAATGGCCGAGAATGAAGTGCGGAACGTTCGGGTATTGGGTGTGCAGTTTCTCTGCCATCAAACTTGTGTCCTCCACCAATTGGCCTACAGGATTTTGCATCTGGAAATACCCATGTTCACTCAGATTTTTGGCAGTATTACCATGGCCGAGGTGATCGTAAGTTAATACAGCAAAACCATTTTGGGCAAAATATTCTCCCAGTTCTTTGTAGCGCCCGCTGTGTTCCTGCATTCCGTGAAGTACAAGTAGTGTCGCGCGTACAATTGTACTGGCAGGCGCATATATAGTATAGTATATTGACTGCTCCTTGCCTTCAGAATTTTTTCTAAACAGATAATCTGATGAACATACTACTTGCATGATGTTGAACATTTTCATTCTAATAACAATATCGGACAGATTTGTTCATTTATTGAATGTTATAACGGCGTACAAAGATTTGACTAATTTTGTTTATTGAATGATTTTGGGTAAAATTTTCGTATTCACAATCATACTTTTATTCCTGCAATCAGAATCCAGACATATTATACAAGTTATCTTGTTAAGTTCTGATTTAAAAGAGTAAAATTGTAAAAAAATGAGTAGTTTTGTGATGCAGGTTCGTTCTAACCAAATGCTATTTAAATGAAAAAACACTATTTATTTCTTTCTGTTGTGCTCATCGCAATGTCTTTATTCAACCTTACACTTGACATTGATAGCCGAGGACATTATTTCGGCAACGGAATAGTATGCGGATTGGGTTTAAGTATGCTTGTTATTCAGCTAAAAAAATGGAACCAGACTACCAAAGTTTAAAGGTGTTTGCTTGACTGAGTTTACTGGTGTTTCCATTGTGGTTATCTGGGTTTGATGACTGAATACAATCAATAAGCCCACATTAACATTCAAATTTTATTATAGATAAAAATTCAAAGGTCGGCTGCTTGACAGGCCGACCTTTGGTATGCAGTAATTATTAAAATGTTATTTCGTCACGATCACTTTTTGAACAAGATTGTTTGATAAAGTCTTCCAGTTGATAAAGTAAAGCCCGTTGCTGAATGAAGAAACATCAATGCGGTAGTCAGAATTTTCTTTGGATCCGGTTAGTTTTTGCTGGTAAATGAATTTTCCTGTCGCATCAAATATGTTTAGATCACCTGATACTTCTTCTTCTCCGAATGGCAATCTTACATTGATTTCGTTTTGGGCAGGATTAGGCCAGACGAGTAGCTCGTCACCTACTCTTGTTAGTTCTGTCCATTCTTCATCTCCATTCGTTCTGAAATTAGATCCGCTGACAGTAACATACAGATTGTAGCAGTTCGATGGGTCGTATGCACCAGAATAGCCATAGATATAGACGTAGAAAGTAGCTGTCTTGGTGTTGTTGCTTATGCACTGCTCGTCCTGAGTACCTGAGTTTTGTGAGGTGGCGACGAGTGTACTGCTTCTGTACAATTTCATATCATAGTCAGCAGGCAGATTTGAAAGATTCACTTTCACGTTTTTCTTTGAAGATGTAGTGGTAAACTTAAACCAATCAACATCCGAAGAACTTGAGATGAGCGCATTGATATTGGTACCTGTGGCTATAGTTTTTGCATTGGTTTTTGAATTATTGGACTCGTAATTATCTGTACAACCTGCTGAGGCTGTTGTAAAATTAACCTGTGCACTATATGCACTTGGGCCACTGCTGCACACAGCGCGTACCTGGGTGTTGTATGTAGTACCTGATGTAAGCCCGGTAAGTGTGGAGCTTGTAGAAGTTGTGTTGACAGTTGTCCAGGTGCCTGATGAATTGGTCTTGTACTGCAGGTCGTAGGAGTTGGCTCCTGACACTGCTGCCCAGGACATGGTAGCAGAGCTTGAGGTAATTGAAGAAGCTGCGAGGCCTGAAGGTGTGTTGCATGAGCCACCTCCGGAAGGTACGTCACAGCCCGGCGAGCTTGCAAGACTTCCTCTGGCACCGCCATCAAGCACTGCACGCATCCGAGTCTTTTGACCACCAGAAAACATAAGCATACATGCATCATCTACATAATCCATATAGTTCATGAACATTTCGTTTGGGTTTCCACTGCAAGTACTCTTGTGCGGATGCGAAGGGCAACCATAGTTAGGGTCATTGTGTGTCGGTGTGTCGCCTACAAGGTCAGATCCACATTTTGCATCACCCCAGATGTGTCTGAGGTTGAGCCAGTGACCTATTTCGTGTGTAGCGGTTCTGCCTTTATCAAAAGGTGGAGTGGCTGCACCGGTGGTACCAAAATAATTGTAACCAATAACCACACCATCAGTAGCCGGACTTCCTCCGGGAAATTGAGCATAACCCAATATTCCACCACCAATGTTACAAACCCAGATATTCAGATATTTTGATGCATCCCATGGATCAACACCATTTTTTGATGATTTTTTAACATCATCATTCGTACCCCAGGATGATTTGTTTACATATTTGCGCGTGATACCTGATGTAGCATTGCCATTCGGGTCTTGTTTCGCCAGACAAAATTCTACTTCCGGATCACCTATTAATGACTGGAATTCTGTAGGTACACCACTTATGTCGCCATTCAATGCCCTGAAATCTGCATTCAGTACATCAATTTGTGACAAAATCTGAGCATCAGAAATGTTCTGAGCTGAGGTCTGATAAACAACATGCACAACCACAGGTATTGTGACTATAGCACGAGGGCCGGGGTGGGCAGTCTTCATGTAGTTGATGGTTTGTTTCTCTATAAGGTTCATCCTTCCTAGCATATCCGGATCTTCCTTCAGCTGCCTGTCCAATACTTCCATGCTACCGCAAGTGCGCTGCGAAAAACCGGAAAATGAAAACATTAAAATTCCGGATGCCATCAGAATTAAATTTTTAATAAATGTTTTTTTCATTTTAGAAATTAGGTTTAGGGTTTGTAAATGTGTT
>JAIBCG010000008.1 GCA_019694295.1 Saprospiraceae bacterium | reverse complement strand
CGTAAGGTGTAAGGTGGTCGCAAGAGCCTTTGCAGTAATCAAAAGGGATAAACCTTACGTAAACACAGTGGGTTATCTTTCTTGAAAAAAATAATGTGAGTGCTTGGTTTTTACCATAGAATACGCAATTCATATTTTATTTTCCAGAAGCAATTCAAGTACTGATGATTAATAGTACGCCACATATATGTAGTATGTCTTTACTAAATCAGGCCATAAATAGAATATCAGCAAATAATATGTAAATAACTATATAAATAACACTTTTATTCTGCACAATAGGTTTTATTTTATTGAATTCAGAATAATATTTTGTTACATGAGGTTTTTAATTTATAGTACATTAAAATAGGTCAAAAAATATTTCAAAAATTTTTAAGACAAAATTTGGATTATATGAATAAATGATGTATATTAGCGGATGTTACTTCACTGAATAATTTTTTTATTATGAGAACACAGAACACAGAACACAGAACACAGAACACAGAACACAGAAATTTTGTCAACATAATGTTTGCAAATATATTGTTATGTTCGTTTCCTTTTTCCTCTTACCCATATTGTCTTCCTATACAGTAGCTATAGGAGGGAAAGTCGATGATTTAGGTGTCAAAACAGCAATAGGATGCGATTTTTATATTTATAACATTCATAAATTAGCAAATGGAGATTATGAATTTTGTGTAAAAACGCTGAATCCGGGTAGTTTTGACAATTTTTTACTTTGGGATCAAAGTGTACTGGTAATTCAGACAACTGATCCTAATTTTTGCTATACGACCAGCTCGCCTTATATTTCAATCCAGCAAACGAATATAGATTCAACATACTGTACGCTGTCAACAGTATTTACCTTAGATGAAGAATGTCCTAGACTTTCAAATATTACAGTAGATAATTGTACGAAAAATATCAGTTTTGACCTTAATCTTAATTATAAAGCATATGTAGATTTTGGGGATGGATCAGCAATAGAGGTGTCTGACTGGTTAGGGGCATTAAATGTATCTCATCAATATAGTAATAATGTATTGTATAATGTATGTATTACCTATGATAATGGCGAAACGATGCAATACTGCTGTTATCCGATTGATTTGTCTATGTGTACCAATTCTGAATTTACACCGGTAATAGATACATTAAGCACTTCGTGCCTTAAACCGCTTTATCACGAGATACCATATTGTGGCCCAAGTTCTTGTGTGAGTATTTGGGAGTACGAAGATGGTACCGTATATTACGGGCATACACGCCCAAGCCATTATTTTACGAACTTTGTGAATGCTGACGATAGCGTATGGATTAAACACACGGTGATTTGTTGTAATGATACTTCTGTAACGGTGAAAAAGATTCCACATAAAAATGCTGCTTTTATAGGTACTCCGGGAGTAATAACCAATCTTTCTGATACGATACAATGGTCTGATGGCCCCGACCCATTGACTGCTACATTTTATAAAATGACAGTAAATGACTTTATACTTGCATATTCCAATAACCCAAATTTACCATTATTGATAGACGGCACACTCAATGTGGATATCAATGCTTCCTTTGGTACAGGACAATGGAATATGGGTAAGGGGTCTGAAATTGTAGTTGAAGGTAAAGGATTGAGATTAAGCAATGTAAATATCTGGTCTGCCGTCAACCTGGGGGTAGGTTACGCCGCATGTTGTGATAATGAATATACATGGTTCGGCATACGCTCTGAGGGAATATCAAGAATTATTGTATCAGAATGTACTATATCCAATGCCTTGGTTGCTTTGCATTATCCGGGCTTAAGCGTTACTAATTCCAATTTCCCGAAATTGTCCGTTATAAACACATCATTACTCGGCAATATGTTTGCATTACGGAATGAAAATACCCCCTTGAATATTACAGGATTCAGCGGGAATTTCATACGCGGTCGTCAGGATTGCATCTGTACCTGTGATGTCGTCAATGCTCTTGATTTCAGAGGGAAAAACTTAGCTGTTGTTTTTCCGGGAGGAGAGACCAATGAGATACTTCAGTACGAACAGGGACTGCATTCAGAAAACACCTCTGTGACGCTGCGGAATTTCTACATTCATGACCTGGACAATTATGCCCCGATAACCCCTTGGCCTAATCCAAGTGATGATTATTCGAAAATCGGGGTGTATTTTCAAAATACAGGGGACTTTGAAGGTAATTCCGCACTCACTCTTGAGAATTGTAATTTTAATGCCATACCTAATAATGATGAAGTAATGCGGGTAGGAGTAAAGGTGTCTCTTGAAGCAGGCGGTCATACCTTAACAGCAATTGGAGACACTGTTACAGAATCAATTATTATGAAAAAGACAAACAATGGTTATGCCATCAATGTTGAAAATGGCGCGCAGATACGTGGTGAAATATCAGCTAATAAAATATATACATCTGATCCTGTTAACTCTGAGGGAATATCGCTTGAAATGAGATCGCAAAACAATCAGTTAAATATCCAAAACAATATTATTGATGTCAACGGTGGTACCTCTCTCAGCATGGGTATTAAACTTGGTTCCTTAAATGAAGCAGTGCAAAAAATAAGGGCGATAGGAAACAAAGTTTCCTTAGCTTCCAATACAGCTGAAGGAAATGCCATTCGTGTTGACAATTGCGAGGAAGTAGTCGTAAAGGACAATTTTATTTATTCGAATTCAGAAACACCATGCATAGAAGTGACCCAAGGCGGCAACTCCGACATCAACTGCAATTATGTAGAGGGTGGACGAATCGGTCTTAAGATTGACGCTACGTGGGATAATAATATCATAAGCAACAGCTTCTTCAATAACTTCCAGAACGGGCTGTATGCCAATGGAAAGTGTATAGACACCAAAGGATCTAAAATAGCACTCAACTCCTTTGACTATAACTACAATGAAAGTATATATTATGATATTATGTGTAATACCGGACGACAGTGGCACGATGGTTATAATATGTTTTATAATCAGAACGGTGATAATGAGGTAATCCACATTGGAGATGAAGAGTTTGTTAAAATGTGTGCTTTTCACATTAATCCTGCTTCAGTCCTTGGTTCGGTTACCTATCCGGATCATGATCCCTCTGGAATAATATTGAACAAAACGGTCAAACCATACACTCACATTGTTTTCAGTTGCAGTCCGGGTATAGATGAACCTGGCAATAAGCTGTATATGGATAATGTATCTATATATGAGCGCTATGCGGGTATCTTGTCAGATACTGCCCTTGCCTTGTCTGTCACAGCGGCAGAGTACGGGCATCTTAAACAGTCTGTGATGGATTTGATAGCCAGGAATCCCGGCTGGCTGCTAAGCAATTCGGTGCTGAGTGACTTTTATACGGCTGAGCAAAGTGCTTTTTCAGGTAAGAGCGCTGAGATAATAGGATTATTCAGAGCATTCCAGCAGACCACGGGAGTACAGCAGGAGCATTTACAGGTACTGCGTGATTCTCACAGTGTGGTACAGACAGAAATCCTCTCCTTGATGGCCACCCTTGATACGCTGACCAATCCGACAGCCATCAGCTCCACGATTTTGCTGATAGAGGATCTGCAGCAGCAGGCAGCCCAAGTTATGAATGTACTTGATTCCCTTCGGTCAGTACATGATACCCTGAACACAACAGCGCTGACAGCCCTCGCCGCAGCCAATGGCTCACTGAGCGTTTCCGAAGATTACCAGGTATGGGAGCAGGATATGAACGATTATACTATCAAGCTTTTAAAAGGAGAAGCGCTTGATTCGGCCGAGCTTAGCCAGATACGAGCAGTGGCATCAGAATGCTATAGAAACGGAGGTAAAGCCGTACTTGATGCACGTATTCTGGCAGCAGCTTGTCTCAAAGAATACTATTCTGTAGAGGCTTGTGCAGAACCGCCTGGAGGTGCCGGTATGTCATCACAAGCTCCTGAGAAGTTGTATATATACCCTAATCCAGGCAGAGATCTGTTGAACATTAGGATCGGTGTGGATAATGACGCAAGCCAGGCAGAACTAAGAGTTTATGACCTCATGGGCAGGCTGATGCACGTACAAGAGACTTTTGTCAATACGGGTATGGATATAACCATTGACATATCCCGCCTGCCTGAGGGCATGTATGTCGCAGAGCTGAAGACATCAGACAGCAGCTTTTTTGAAAAATTTATTATTCAACGATAAGTAATGGCTAATGCCGGGCGCATAGCTTGCACCCGTCACTATTTTTTATTTATAAAAAAGTAACGGATATGAGTAATTTCAACAGAAAAATTAAATATCTAATCATACTTGCTTTGTCGGTATTCTGTATCATTCCGACAATTTACTCGCAGAATAGCTTTATTGGTGTTTTTTCTCATTTGACAGGTCCTGCAAAGTTTAACCCTTTTCAAGAGTATTATCCTTTTATGTTCACTCATTTAGATATTTATAAAACAAAAGATAAGGGATTATTATATTGTTATCTTGGAGCTCGAGAGTGGGATGAAAATAAAAGTCAGTTTATAAATGTAATAAAGTATGACAGTCTTTATACTCCTCTGTGGCATAAGATTTACATGACAACCGAAGAAGCGATGAGGCCCCAAATAATGGAAGACAGCTTGGGTAGTATATTTTTGGTATATAACCAGCATGATTCGATGCTTTATAAAATAGGTATAAGTAAGCTAAATCCGGATGGAAATATTATCTGGACAAAAATGCTGCTTGATCGTTCCAGACATTCGCAATTCAGATATGCCATGTTGGCCCAAAACGGAGATTTAATAATAAGTGGATACCGAATAATAGAACCAGGCAACATTCAAGAAGCATTGGCAATGAGAGTGAACGGTGACGGGGAGATAGTCTGGCAAAAGTTATTCGGTGGTATCAGTAGATTTTTTAATGATGTTACGGAAACAAAAGACGGGTCGCTCCTGTTTACCGCATGGGACGGAGCTGTTGTAAAATTAAATGCCGGCGGGGCAGTATTATGGGCTAATTTTTATGATAAGAATGATATACGAACAGTTCTTGAAGACAAAGAGGGTAATTATGTTGTAGCTACAGCTCCTACAGGGTCGGTTTCTGTAGCGTCAAAGTGCCGGGTTTTCAGTATCAGTCCGACAGGAGAGCTGCTTTGGAAGAAAGACTATTTTTTTGATTTTTGGGCAGGAGAGGGTAACGGTCTGTTTGGGGGATTTATTTCCCAAATGAAAACATCCTTGCAAATAGTTTTATGGACAGTTAATAATTCTAAGATGATATTCCTGAACACGGATTATGGTGGGAATATAAACTGGGCATCCCGATTACAGGGTGATGGGTGGTTTGCGTTGAAGGATTTAAACCAAGCTATGGATGACGGGATATTGGTGCCGTTTTTTTGCAATGATGGTCTGTTTGATTATAAGTCAAAAGGATTCTCAGGTGTTATAATGACGGATCCTGATGGTGGTATTCCTTGTGTCGAGAAGCTGTATGACCCGCCCGTTGATGTAGTGGATATTGCTCTTACAGCACCAACCCCGGCAACAGGAGTTCAAAATGCTTCCTTTAAGTTCGCAGATTTCTCGCTTGAGGTGGAGGATGCTCCTATGGTTACATTAGAGATGCTGTGCTATGCAACAGCTGTGAGGCCTGAGCCTGGACGCAGGGCCGGCTTTAGCATTTACCCCAACCCTGCTACAGAAATGCTTAACATCAGAACTGCCACCGATGTATTGGCAAGCCAGGCAGAACTAAGAGTCTATGACCTTATGGGCAGGCTGATGCATGTACAAGAGACTTTTGTCAATACGGGTATGGATATAAGCATTGACATATCCCGCCTGCCTGAGGGCATGTATGTTGCAGAGTTGAAGACATCAGACAGCAGCTTTTTTGAAAAATTTATTATTCAACGATAATCCAAAATATAGGAGCGATGAAAGATATATTGCGCAAGCTCTTTTATGCCTTTTTTATACTGACAATTATTGTAAGTGCAGAAGGCAGGCTTTATTCACAAAACAGTTTTATAAGGATATTCCAGGATACGGTTTATGATTTTGGTAATGAGGTTAATGTAAGTATTTTTGAGGCAAAGGATAAATCAATATACAGGACATCCTATTATTCCTCCTATAAAGAGAATGGATCGTCTGTTCCTAAAATTACCTTGATCAGGCTGGATAGTGCCGGTCAATTTATCTGGAGGAAAAGCTATAAGATAGCCCAGAAAGATCCGAATAACGCAAAAGTATTTTGCCAGGATAAGGCGGGTAATATCTATCTTTTTTACCACCACAACATAACATTGCCATTTAATCAGTATTTTTCAAAGGGCTATGTCTGGAAGCTCAGCCCGGACGGGGAGCTCATCTGGGCAAAAGGATTGGAAAATACGGAAAGTACAGTAGAATTGTTGGATGGAGCGCAGTATGATAACGATGATATGCTGTTATGTGGCACATCCTTTGTGAAATATACCAACGGGATAACGTATGACTGGAATCCATTCGTAATGCGGATCAATACGGAGGGTGAGATTTTGTTTCAAAGGGAAATTTCTTATGCTAGTACCCCGCCGCATTCTGGTAAGTTTCAAAAAATTATCCGTACACAGGATCATGGCTTTGTTTTATTGGGGCTGAAAAATAGTAATAACAGTTATTGTGCTACTGGTGTTACCAAGATAGGTACATATATTGCCAAGCTCGACAGCACAGGTACTTTGCTGTGGGGCAATCAATACCCGTGCAGGGCACCTGTTGATATTTTCGAAAACAACGACGGTACATTTACAGTACTTACTCAGGCTTACAATGGCCCGCCAAGTACTTCCAAAACTTTTGGTTTGTTTAACATTGACTCAAAAGGCAGTGGGAAATGGGCAAGGGAATACGAATTTACAGACACCAAAATTTCTGCTGTTACAGTGAGCAGAATGTTTTACCGAGGCAGTTCGATCGATATAGTAGTGAATTTGCCTAAGAGCTTAATGATTCTCAACTTGAGTACAGACGGTCTGATTAACTATGCCAATACGATAGAAAATCAATCAGACCCGAAGTTGAATGCCTATGACTCTTATGGCAGCGCCATGCTGATAGAAGGGAAAGGTTTTGTTATGCCAGGATCGGTTGAATACAAAAATCCCACTTTGATTAAAACAAATCAAATGGGCGAACCTCCATGCTTTTTTGATATTGTTCCGAACCCGGCGATTGAGAATAACATCGTAGCGCTCAAATTATATGAAAATAACAACTCCAAAAGGATTACCTCTTATAAGTTTACAGATGATGATGTGATAATACAATCAGGTCTAGATTCACTGAGCAACAAGCTATATTGCCTGACAACGGCTGTCCGTGAACAGGCACTAAGTCAGGATGAATCGTTTGTCTTGTATCCTAATCCGGCTTACCAATCTGTGACCATCAGCTCGCGTGTACAGGATTCACCGGCAATTGACGGAGTCAGGCTGCATGATATTTATGGCAATCTGTTTAGATGTACCAGCGTCAGAATTACCCGGGGAGTTGAGTTAGATCTGACAGTTATTCCACCTGGGCTGTACATTGTTAGTTTGCAGACCTCTGCCAGAACGATATTCAAAAAGCTGGTGGTACAGCGTTGAGCGTTGTTGATGTATTCTGGTTTTAATGAAAAACTCAAGCCAACTCAGCAATCACTGTTTGATTGCCACGCACTATATCTTCAAGATTCACCTTGATTTTCGCATCGAGCGGGAGATACAGATCTACTCTCGATCCGAATTTGATAAAACCCATATCTTCGCCCTGCTTAACCTGGTTGCCGGTTTCGAGATAGTTGACAATTCTGCGTGCAAGGGCACCGGCTATCTGTCGCATCAGGATTTTTTCTTTTCCGGTGTTGTAAACTACGGTTGTCCGTTCATTCTCGGTAGATGATTTCGGATGCCAGGCTACGAGATATTTTCCCGGGTGATATTGGGCATATTCTATGGATCCGCTGACAGGATTGCGGTTGACGTGTACATTCAGCGGCGACATGAAGATAGATACCATCAGTCTTTTTTCATTGAAATATTCAGTTTCTATCGCTTCTTCTATCACCACTACTTTCCCGTCAGCTGGAGCATAGACCAGATTGTTGTCTGCCACCGGAATTTTCCTGACCGGATTTCTGAAAAACTGTAATACTATAAGAAATAAAAAACCGGCAACGATGACCAGCAGCGCACTGATGACTACCGGTGTATATTCCGCGGCAGCTATCAGTACCATACTTATGATGGCAGCTATTACGATTGATTCGAAGCCTTCGCGGTGTATTCTGAACCCAAACATTTTATCATTAATTTGTACAAAGGTATCAGAATTATCTTTTTTAATTTATAGCTTTTGAATAAATATTTTAACTCACATTTCAGCCGACACTAATACAGACCGTAAATAAACAAGCGAATATACAGATAAGCAAATGGTATCAAGAAAATGAAAGCATCAAAGCGGTCGAGTATGCCACCGTGCCCGGGCATGATGTTGCCCGAATCTTTCACACCATTGTTTCTCTTTAGCATTGATTCTGTAAGGTCACCGAGTGTACCAAATACAACAGCTATAATACCCAATATCACCCACTGGCCTGCACTGAACTCTCCGAATAATTCCGGGAAAAACCAGGCTGTAATGATAGTTATAACAGCTCCGCCAATACTGCCTTCCCAGGTTTTTCCGGGCGAGATGGCCGGATATAACTTATGCTTGCCGAAGGCCGATCCTGCAAAGTAAGCCCCCGTATCGCTTATCCATATCAGCACCAGCAATCCCATAATGATGTCAGGATGGAATCCCTTGTCCTGTATGGCAAGGTCGCACACTAAGCTCACCGGCACAGTAAGGTAGGCAATGCCAAGTGCTACGAATGCTACGCGTGAAAATTGTTGCCTTGCTCTACCCAGCAATTCTAAAAGCATTGCTATGAATACCGGTAATAAAAACATTGCAATGTTGACGAATGTTGATGAAATCTCCTTGGGTAATATCAATTTTTGAACCGCTACCCACAGGTATGGAGAAAAAGCAAGCACCGTTCCGGGTATTCGGTACTTTCTCAGTCCTTCTTCATCACCCGTGAAGCTAAGCGTAAACAACTCACGCAGCCCAATAAACATGATGACACCGAACAACAGCACCAACCCGACTTTATGCAGATAAATACCGGCGATCATCACAATAGCGAAAATGGTAGCCGAAGTAGCACGCGCACCTAAACTTTTAAATTTGCTCATCTGTATCTGTTTTTATACCGGGCGAATATTTGTATAAAATGAAAAATAATATACTACACACCACCACTACCAACAAAGGTGGGCTATCCATCTTCTCAGCATCTATTTGTTGCGCATCATTCTGTGTCATATACGCCACCAGTATCTGCGAAGCGTTGAACAGAAAATGACAAAATACAGCCACCCATATATTGCCTGTCTTATAAAAAATAAACCCTAACACCACACCAAGCAACAATCTCGGTAAGAAACCTTCGAACTGGAAATGAAGCAAACTGAAAAGGAATGCTGTGAGAAGGATGGCCTTTATATGATGAGTATCACCCCACATCTGTGTAAAAATTCGCTGCAGGCTTCCTCTGAAGAACCATTCTTCACCGATGGCAGGTAACAGGGCGAGCATAACAATGTTGAGGATGAGTGAAGTAGTTGTCCCTTCAGATAAAAGCATTTTCAGGAGGCCGGATACATTTTCTTCGGTCTGGCTTGCCCATTCAGGTAGCGGTATCTTTTGGTTGACCCAGGCAGTAAACATAACGAGTGGTAGGGAAAGGATGAAAAGCCCGACTGCCCATATAAATTTTTTACCCTGTTCACCGGTAGATTCGATTCCTATTTTGTTGAAAATGTATTTGCGGTCGCTCACCATATTATATATAAATGCCGGCAGTATAAAGGCCAATACGCTGTTGAGTACGAGCAACAGCCTGAGTGCTGAGCGTTCACGTTCATTACCTGTTTCTATGTTTCCCGACATCAGGGCCTGGATATCGACGGAGAATACTTTTGAGATCCAGACCGATGACAAGGATAAAAACAATATACCGAGCAGGCCAAGAAAAGCAAGCCGAACCAGATTCTTTACAAAATGCGGTTTTTCATTTTCTTCTACCGGAATGTTCCGTTCTTCGGTTGAATCATCTACATTTGTCATATTAAAAAATTATGTCATGACCAGATTGAGCGTAAATATCAACAAAGTTGCATTAATCAGGAATTCCAGAGGCGGAAATTTGCCGGATCTTGTAAAAATAGCGATTGATTGTGAAAAATTTGGGGCAGAAGGCATTACTGTTCATCCAAGACCAGATCAAAGACATGTACGTTTCGACGACATTCCAAAACTAAAATCCGTCGTCACTACCGAGTTTAATATTGAAGGCAACCCGACTCGCGAATTTATGAAACTCGTCACCGACAATCTTCCTGACCAGTGTACACTCGTGCCGGATGCCCCCGGTGTGCTTACATCCGACTCCGGCTGGGACACTGTTGCGCACTACCCATATTTAAAAGACATAACCGAAGAGCTGCATGCATATAATATACGCGTATCGTTGTTTGTAAATGCCGAAGAGAAGTATATAGAAGCTGCTGCAAAGACCGGCACAGACAGAATAGAAATATATACCGGCAAATTTTCACATGATTTTTACACAG
This sequence comes from Saprospiraceae bacterium, assembly GCA_019694295.1. Taxonomy (GTDB): domain Bacteria; phylum Bacteroidota; class Bacteroidia; order Chitinophagales; family Saprospiraceae; genus JAEUUM01. The sequence goes on along the minus strand of JAIBCG010000008.1, from coordinate 54,611 downwards.
ATCCCGGGCAGGCAGTACAAGCACATATCAGATGTGCGGCATTGGCAGACCACCTTGGAATGGGAGTCAATGCCGGGCACGATCTCAATCTTGATAATCTGAGTTACTATACAAAGCATGTAAAGCCATTGCACGAAGTGTCCATAGGTCACGCTTTGATATCAGATGCACTGTACTACGGATTGCAAAATACCATTCAGATGTACAAAAGGCAGCTAATAGAATTTCAATAACGTTATATATGTTGATTGATTTTAATGAGTATATAGATTTGTTAAATTAAAAAATGAATAATAGCATGGTATTTTTTTCATAAAAATGAAAATAAACTATGTTACATTAAACATATTAAATAGATTTGCCACTCAGAATTACTTATTTATTAACTTTTTAACACAAAAAACAGGATTAGTATGAAAAAGCTTACACTACTGGTTTCTATGTTGCTGTTAGCGGCAGGCTCGCTATTGGCGCAAAGATCAGTTGTCGGAAAAGTTACAGATTCTTCAGGAGATCCACTACCTGGGGCCACAGTGCTTGTTAAAGGCACCAGTGAAGGAACTGCTGCAGACGACAACGGAAATTTCAGGATTAACGTTCCTGCAAATGCCAACACACTTGTAGTTTCGTACACAGGCTTTACTACACAGGAAATTGTTCTGGGAGCATCCAATGTAGTGAACGTATCATTAGGTGAAGGAGTAACACTTTCCGAGACGGTCGTAACGGCTCTGGGTGTCTCCAAAGCAGAAAAGTCTATTGGCTATGGTATCTCTAGCGTTGACGGTAGCACGGTCTCGAGATCGGGTGAGGTGAACGTCATCCAGGGTCTGGCTGCAAAAGCATCCGGAGTAAATGTAATTTCTTCTGCCGGTACACCTGGTGCATCTTCAAAGATTTTACTAAGAGGTAACTCCTCATTTGCTCTGAACAACGAACCATTAATCGTTATTGACAACGTACCTTTTGACAACTCTACAAATACAGTTTCACCTGGTGATTATCCTTTCAATGCCAATCTTCAGGGTGTAAATGAATCAAACCGTGGTTTTGACCTTTCAAGTTCGGATATTGAAAGTATTTCAATTCTGAAAGGCCCTGCGGCTTCTGCACTTTACGGAACAAGAGCTGCAAGTGGTGCAATATTGATTACCACCAAAAAAGGTAATAAGGGACTAAGTGTTGACTTCGGTTCTTCCTATTCATTTGACAAAGTGAACAAATTGCCGGAGATGCAAAGTATATATGCCCAAGGTACAGGAGGTGGTACACTTAATGCAGACGGTACAGTAAAAGAAGAAGGCAATTTTGTAACTTATGTGCCTGGTGTTACAAACGGTACGCCAAATAGCTGGGGGCCAAAAATTGGTTCTGCCAATGCACCAAATGCTTATGATAATCTTGCAAATTATTTCCAAACCGGTAGCACATTCTCCAATAACCTGAGCGTAAGCGGTGGTAATGATAAGTCAACCTACCGTTTCTCATACAGCCGTGCCGACCAAACAGGTATTGTGCCAAACACCAATCTTGACAGAAATTCATTCAGATTGAGTGGTACTACAGGCTCTAATGTGTTGAAATTCACAGGATCAGCTGCTTACACTTTAATCAATGACACAAAAGCACAAAATGGTAGTAACCTTTCTGGTGTAATGCTCCCATTGTTGCGTACTCCTGCCAGTTTCAATCTTCAGGGCGGTAATGGTACAGGAGGTTATGAAAATACTGACGGATCGCAGCATACTTATGTAGGTAATTATGACAATCCATTCTGGACAGCCAACCATAACCCAAACACTTCAGATGTAGGCCGTCTCACAGGTAGCGCAGCTGTTGACTACCTTCCATTTAACTGGTTGACTTTGACATACAGAATCGGTACAGATGTTTACAATGATGCAAGAAAACAAATATTTGACCTTGGAAGTAACAACAACGGCGGTGTTGGCGAACTCTGGAACAGCAATATCAAACACCAGGAAATAAACCATGACCTATTTGCCAGATTTACAAAGGGCTTTGGCGATATCAATACAAGCTTGTTGTTAGGTTCACAAATTAACAAGAGAACCTTTAATAGTGTCTTTGCCAGAGGTCAGTTCCTTACAATACCTAACTTCTTTAACTTGTCAAATGCTTCTGATCTGTATGCCGATCAAAGCTCTTCAGTAGTGAAGCTTGCAGGTGTGTTTGCGAGTTTAGACCTTGATTACAAAAACTGGATTTATGTAAACCTTTCAGGTAGAAATGACTGGGCAAGTACATTTGGCCCTAAAGCCAAAAACAGCTTCTTCTACCCAAGTGCCAGTATTGCATTTGTACCTACAGAGATTATGGCACAGAATGATTTCTTGAATTACTTCAAAGTAAGAGCATCTTTTGCTCAGGCTGGTCGTGAACCAAGTGCTTACTCTTCTGCTACTTATTATACAAAGCCAACATTTACAGATGGTTTTACGGATGGTATCTCATTCCCTTACCTTGGTAATAATGGTTTTGGTATCAGTGGTACACTGGGCAATGCAGAATTGAGACCAGAGATCAACACTACTTTCGAAGTAGGTGCAGATTTCAAATTATTGAAAAACAGAATCAACTTCGGTATTACATATTACAATTCAAAAGCTACTGATTTGTTGATTGCTAGACCTATAGCAAGCTCTACAGGTTTTGGCGCATTCGTTGCTAACTCTGGTGAGATGACCAACAAAGGTATCGAACTTGAGTTGGGTATCGACATCGTAAAAACAAAGACTTTCAACTGGAATATAGAAGGCAACTTCTCAAAGAATACCAACAATGTTGACAAACTTGTTGAAGGTGTTGATCAATTCAGTATTGAGGCTGCCTTTACAGGTGTTGGTTCTTATGCGATTGTTAATCAACCTTATGGTGCTATCTTTGGTACCAAGTGGAAGAGAAACGATGCAGGCCAGTTGATTATTGGTGCCAACGGACTTCCATTGAAGGAAGCAGAAGAAGGATTCCTCGGTAATCCTTACCCGGATTGGATTTCTGCTATCAGAAATACATTCACGTTCAAAGGTTTCTCCCTTACAGGGCTTCTTGACATCAGACAGGGTGGTGACATCTGGGGTGGTACCATCGGCCGTCTGAACAATATCGGCCGTACAGCTGCTTCTGCCGACAGAACTCATACTTATGTAATACCAGGCGTGAAAGCTGACGGTACTCCCAATGATATTGCTATCAGCCCTAATTTCTACTATGCCAGATACCTCGGTGATGCTGGTGGAGCAACAGAATCCTTCATTTTTGATGGTTCTTGGGTAAGATTGCGTGAAGTGACTTTGTCATATTCATTACCTAAGTTCAAGAAATTGATCCAGAATGCTTCTGTGTATGTTACAGGTAGAAACCTATGGTTGAAGACCAAGTATCCGGGTGTTGACCCTGAGTCAAGCCTTACAGGTGCAGGTTCTAATATCGGAGGATTTGATTATTTCACTATGCCGGGTTCTAAATCGATTATTGTTGGTTTAAATATCGGTTTCTAATTTTTTTAATAAAAATTAAAATGTCGAAAATGAAAAATTATATATTTTTAGCATTGCTTCTTACCGGTCTTGTATTTACAGGCTGTAAGAAGTATGTGGAGGGAGAAGATATTTCACCAAACTCTCCTTCTAATGTAACAGAAGGCCTGTTATTGTCGGGTCTTGAGGTTGCAACATTCTCCAATTTTGGAGGCGATTTGTCACGTGTTACTTCAGTGCTTACACAACAATCAACAGGTAATCTATTTCAGTACGAAGATCTTGCAAAGTACGACATTACCGAATCTACTGTTAGTAATATATGGAATCAGCTTTATTCAGGTTCCTTGATCAATGCACAGTTGCTGATTGATAAAGCCGGAGATAAAAACCGTCATTATAGAGGTATAGGCAGAGTACTCAAGGCATTGAACCTTGGACTTGCAACAGATTTGTGGGGTGATGTACCGAATAAAGAGGCATTAGGTGGCCTGAACGGCAATTTTAATGCGGCATTTGATTCACAAGAGTCTGTAATAGCTGACATACAACAGACACTAGATGGTGCCATCGCAGACCTCCAGTCAACTGAGAACGTTATAGCACCAGGTGCTGATGATTATATTTTTGGCGGTGATGCTTCAAAATGGCTTATGAATGCTTATTTGTTGAAGGCTCGTTATGCTAACAGGCTTAGCAAAAAGGATGCTACAGGCTCAGCCAACAAAGCACTTGAAGCATTGAATGGTGCTTATGCTGCAGGTTATACAGGTAATGGTAGCAACCTTTATGCTATCTTTGGTCCAGGTGTGACTGAGAGCAATCAATGGTATGTGTTCAATCAGGACCGTGCAGGTTACGTTTCAATGGGTAGCACACTTGTAGGAATGATGTCTGCCATCAATGACCCAAGACTTGCATTCTATGCAGCTAAAGATGGTAGTGGAAATTATTCAAATGAATCTTCCATTGGTGCAAAATATGGTTCAGCCGAATCAAAGCTACCTTTGCTTACTTATGCAGAAGCAAAATTTATCGAAGCAGAAGCTCAAATGCGATTGGGCAATAAGGCTGCAGCAGCTGCTGCACACAATGCTGCTGTTATTGCAAACTTAAATGATGTTACCGGTGGTGGCGATGCTGCTTTCGAAGCTGCCAATGCAAACGAAGATGCAGCTAGCATCACTATGAGTAAGATAATGTCTCAGAAGTATATTGCTATGTTTACACAACCAGAAGTATATTCTGACTGGAGAAGGACAAATATTCCTGCCCTTACTCCAAATGCCGGAGCAAACCTTACTGAGATACCGAGAAGATTCCCTACAGCTCAAGATGAAAGATTATACAATACCAAAGCTGTTGTAAACTCTAACCTCCTTGACCCTGTATGGTGGGATAAATAAGCATCAGTAATTCTGATCGCAATTTTTTTATGGCTGTCCATTCAATTGGATAGCCATATTTTATTTTGTAGAAGTGTTAAAAATTTTATATAAATTCCGAACTGTAAATTGTGATGAAAGTTTATAGATAAAAATTTGTATTTTCTATGATACATTTAAAATACTGATTATATTTGATTCTTGAAAAAACAATTTTATCACACAAAAAGAGGATTAGTATGAAAAAACTTACACTTCTGATTTCTATGTTGCTAATAGCAAGTGCTTCGCTGTTAGCCCAAAGGACAGTCGTCGGAAAAGTTACCGATTCTGCCGGAAGTCCACTTCCAGGTGCTACAGTACTTGTAAAAGGTACAAGTGAAGGTACAGCTGCCGACGACAATGGTAACTTCAGATTGAACGTTCCTGCAAATGCCAACACACTTGTAGTTTCGTACACAGGCTTTAACACGCAGGAAGTTCTATTAGGGGCATCTAATGTTGTTAATGTTGCCCTGCAGGAAGGGGTGACCCTTTCTGAGACAGTTGTAACCGCATTGGGTATCACTAAGAAGAAAAATGAGCTACCGTATTCTGCACAGACGGTAGGTGGAGATGATGTCTCCAAATCCAGAGACGGCAACGTTGTGAATGCCCTGTCAGGGAAGGTTGCAGGGTTAAACATTAAGCGCAACAACAGTCTTGGCGGTTCTACCAATATTGTTTTGCGAGGTACCAAATCTTTGACGGGCAACAATCAGGCTTTGTTTGTTGTGGATGGTGTGCCTGTAGATAATTCAAACACAAATACTTCTGACCAGCTAACAGGCCGTCAGGGTTATGACTTTGGTAATGCTGCAGCCGACATCAATTCTGACGATATTGACAATATTACAGTACTAAAGGGAGCAGCTGCTTCAGCTCTTTATGGTTCGCGTGCTGCAAATGGGGTAATCGTTATAACCACTAAAAAGGGCTCCAAAGCCAAAGGTCTTGGTGTTACTTTAAATTCAGGCTTGAATGTCGGTACCATTGAGAAAAGTACCTTTGCTACGTACCAGAAGAAATATGGAGCTGGTTATGGTGCATATTACGAAGACCCATCAGGCTTTTTCTTATACAGAGACATTGATGGTGATGGTACAGATGATCTTGTGACACCCCTTACAGAAGATGCTTCCTGGGGCGCTAAGTTTGACCCTAACCTGAAAGTATTCCAGTGGGATGCTTTTGACCCAACTTCGCCTAATTACAAAAAAGCTACACCTTGGGTGGCAGCAGCAAATGACCCTTCTACATTTTTCGAAACAGCCATCGGTACCAATAATGGTGTAATGATAGATGGAAGTAATGACAAAGGTTATTTTAAACTCGGTTATAACCATATTACGGATAAAGGTATCCTGCCAAATAGTAATATCAATAAGGATATGATTAACTTTGGTGGTTCGTATAACCTAACCCGCAAACTGACTGCTTATTCTGCAATTAACTATACCGGTATAAGTGCGAAGGGTCGTTATGGAACAGGCTATGGTGACAGGAACCTTATGACCAACTTCAGACAATGGTGGCAAACCAATGTTGATATCTCAGAATTGCGTCAAGCGTATGATAGAACAAAACAAAACGTAACATGGAACTGGGCAGACCCAACTATTCTGGCACCGATATACTGGGATAACCCTTACTGGACAAGATACGAAAACTACGAAACAGACGGCAGAGGTCGTTATTTCGGTAATGTTGGCCTTGAGTACAAACTCCTAAGCTGGTTGAATCTTAAAGGTCAGATGTCTCTCGATAGATATAGCGAATACCAGGAAGAACGTATAGCGGTAGGTTCTGTTGATGTACCGAAATACTCAAGATATGACCGTACATTCCAGGAAATTAATTACGATCTCTTATTAAGTTCTACACCATTGCGCCTAGCCGAGAGTTTACATTTCAATTTCCTTCTCGGTTCCAATGTTCGCAAGAATGAAATTTATGCTATTGCTGATGGTACCAATGGCGGTCTTGCTATTCCTGGTATCTATGCACTGTCCAATAGCGTGAGTGCCCGAAATGCACCAGACGAATCACTCACCAAACTGCAAGTGAATGGTCTGTTTGCTCAAACAAGCTTTAACTGGGATAACAGCGTGTTCCTTGATTTATCAGTAAGAAGGGACAAATCTTCTGCCTTGCCTAAGGATAACAATGTATATATCTATCCTGCTGCTTCACTTGGTTTGTTGTTTTCTAACTGGACAGGTACAGGTTCTGTATTCTCGTTCGGAAAATTGAGATTCAACTATGCACAGGTTGGTAATACCCCACCACCACTCGTAGTGGATGATGTGTATAACATCGGTGTGGCCACCCTACTTGACAGAGGTGTGTATGCTACATCATTTGGTTCGGCACCTTTAGCTTCTGTTAGTTCTACTAAGAACAATCCGGAGCTGAAGCCTGAAAGTACAAAGAGCTTTGAGGTAGGTATCGAAACAAGATTCTTTGAAGATCGACTAGGTCTTGATCTTACATATTATAATATGAGTACCGTTGACCAAATTTTCAGAGCCCCTGTTTCTCGAACTACAGGCTATTCATTCAAATACATCAATGCAGGAGAAATTTCTAACAAAGGTGTAGAACTTCAATTGTTCGTACGTCCTGTTGCGACACGTAATTTTGATTGGAGAATGGATGTTAACTGGGCAAAGAATACAAGCCTTGTTGTTGACCTTGGTGGTATCGATAATCTTCAGCTTGCATCATTGCAGGGTGGCGTATCCATCAATGCTACTAAAGGTGAACCTTACGGTACCATCAGAGGAAGCAACTTTGTGTACAAAGATGGTCAAAAAGTAGTGAATTCTCTTGGACGATATGTAACAAGCCCTACATCCAATCAGGTAATCGGTAATATAAATCCTGACTGGACTGGTGGTGTTACCAATAGCTTCCGTTTCAAGAATGTTAACCTTAGCTTCTTGGTTGATGTCAAGCAAGGCGGTCAGGTTTGGTCATTGGATATGAGCTACGGTCTTGCTACAGGTCTCTATCCAGAAACAGCCGGACTAAACGATAAAGGAAATGAAGTGCGACTACCAACTGCAGACGGAGGTGGTATCCTTCTTCCTGGTGTTAAAGCAGACGGAACCCCGAATACTACTTATGCAAGTGGCTATGATTTTGGTATCTACGGTTACAGAAGAAACCCTAATGCTGCGTTTGTATATGATGCCAGCTTTGTGAAGTTAAGAGAAGTAAATCTTTCTTATGATTTCCCTAAATCTTGGTTAGGTGCTCAAGGCTTCCTTAAAGGTGTTAATGTAGGCATCTATGCACGTAATCTTTGGACTATCCATAAGAATACACCGTACTCAGATCCTGAAGAAGGATTCAGCTCAGGTAATATTCAGGGATATCAGGGTGGTGCTTATCCTAACGTGAGAGTTATTGGTTTCAATCTTGGAGTTAAGTTTTAATAAACAAGCAAAATATTTGTTATGAAAAAGTATATCTTATTATTGATATTAGCTGGTTTTGCGATGAGTTGCAACAAAGACTTCGACTCATTGAATACCAACACAAAAAAGCCTAAAGATGTTGACCCGGCATTCTTGTTTTCAGGTGCCCAGAGGCAATTGTCAGACGTCCTGACGAATAACAATGTCAATTTCAATATTTTCAGGCTTACATCACAGTACTGGACAGAGACTACTTATGTTGATGAGTCAAACTATGATTTGAACACCAGAAATATCCCTCAGAATTTCTGGAATCAGATGTATGTAGATGTCATAAAAGGGTTTGCGGATAGTGAAGCACAACTTAAGCGAATTGATCCAAACTTATCATCTGCTGATAGCAAGAATAAATTTGCCTGCACAGAGATTATGATTGCTTATGCATATTCTATCCTGGTAAATACGTATGGCAATGTTCCGTATTCTGAGGCTTTGAATATTGATAATGTATATCCGAAATATGATGATGCAGCTACCATTTATAGTAAATTACTCGAAAGAATAGATGCTGCACTTGGCTCACTTGACGCAAATGCTGGTTCGTATGGCAGTGGTGACCTTATGATGGGAGGTGATATTGCCAAGTGGAAAGTATTTGGTAATTCGCTAAAACTGAAGCTTGGTATGATGCTCGCTGATGCTGACCCTGTAACCGCAAAGTCGGTTGTGTCTGCAGCTGCACCAAATGTTATGGCATCTTCCGGTGATAATGTTATTTTCCATTATTTTGGTTCTCCACCGAATACTAATCCGATTTGGGTTGATTTGGTACAAAGCAACAGAAAAGACTTTGTAGCTTCACAGACCATAGTTGATGCAATGAATGCTTTGGGCGATCCAAGAATTTCAGCATATTTTACCAAAGATGCTGCAGGTGTATATTCAGGTGGCCCACAAGGTGCCAGCAACAATTATGCTACCTATTCTAAGCCCGGCAATAGACTGATTGCTCAGGATTTTGAAGCCATCATCATGGATTATTCCGAAATCTCTTTCTTGCTTGCAGAGGCCATTGAAAGAGGCTTCATAAGCGGTAGTGCCGAACAATACTACAATGGAGGTATTATAGAGTCTTTGAGATATTGGGGCATAACCGGTACTGATGCAACTGCTTATCTGCAAAACCCAAATGTCGCATATTCTACTGCAACGGGTGATTGGAAACAAAAGATAGGTACGCAGAAATGGCTTGCATTATATAACAGAGGTTTCGATGCCTGGACTGAAATACGAAGACTTGATTACCCGGTACTTCCTGCACCAGCCGATCCTGTTACAGATTTCCCTGTCCGTTATACATATCCGGTGCAGGAACAAAATCTTAATACTGCCAAATGGACTGAAGCTGCGGCAGCCATTGGAGGTGACGATGTAACCACTAAATTATTCTGGGATAAATTCTAAGTTCTGAATTTGTTCTGGTTTTGTTCTGTTTTATATCTTGCCGTCATCAATGATCAGATGGCGGCAAGTCTTTTTTACTTGATTGTTATTTTGTACTGAAAACTGCCTGGTTTTTCTTCCTTTTGTTCAGATTGAGGTGTTGTATAGGTATATTGTACATGGATACCAGTAGCTTGGGGCATTTTTGCCGGTATCTCAGTGCTGCCGGGCATTCTGAAATGAATATCGAGTTTTCTGTTAAAAGTTACCCTTAGGTTGCGGTTGCGCACTTTCGAAAACTTCAATAGTTTTACTACCCTTATAGCTTCTTCATCAAGTCCGTAGCCTACATGACCTACTGTCTTTGCTTCAATGACATCACCATTCGAATCAATAATGTATTTGACATGAACGGTAGCCTCAATTTTAGCATTAAATGCCTCTATCGGATATTTTAAATTTTCCTTTACAAATTGTTTTATACCGGCAGTACCATTTAAATAGACCGGAGTACGAATAAATTTTTCTTTTTTATCAATGCCCATTTCTCGTTTTATAAAAATATACGCAAATAAAAAATAAATTCATGCAAATAATTTGGATTATTAATTACAATCTCCCTATTTTTGCACTCTAATTTATTTAAAATTAAATCAGTATATGTTAATTATTGACGTAAAAGACAGCGAATCAATCGATAAGGCACTAAAGAAGTACAAAAAGAAGTACGAAAAATCTGGTGTGTTAAAAGAATTAAGAAGACGTAAGCAATTCACAAAGCCTTCTGTTATCAGAAGAACAGAGGTGCTGAAGGCTGAATACAAAATGCAGAAATACGGCACAGACGCGATTTAAATTTTTCTATTTAAATATATCTTTGTACTTTAGGGTCTGATTATGATTATTACATAATCAGACCTTTTTTATGAACATTCAAAGGTACCTGGCACATTTAGAGTTTGAGAAAAGATATTCTCAGCATACGCTCCTTTCCTATAAAACTGACCTTCGGCAGTTCACAGACTACTTGTACAATCAATATTCAATTACACAGTTAGCAGAAGTACAAAATCTCCATATCCGTTCATGGTTGGTGATGCTTGTGAACGATGGCATCTCAGCACGTTCTGTATCACGGAAGTTGTCAACTGTTAAGAGTTTGTTTAAGTATCTTCAGCTCAATAAAGTACTAAGTATTAACCCGGCAATAAACCTTTCTGCACCAAGAAGTGGCAAGCGCCTTCCCGGGTTTGTACCTGAAAAAGAAGTTATAAGCTTATTATCACAAGATTTATTTGCGGATACGCCTGAAGCTAAGCAGCACCGTTTGATCCTTGAGTTATTATACACTTGTGGTCTTAGACGAAGTGAGCTTATCAATCTTGAAATAAAGAATATTGATCTAGGAAGAAATTGTATTAAGATTTTAGGCAAAGGTAACAAGGAACGACTCGTGCCCATAGGCAGACCATTGGTCGAATCTATTGTAGAATTCTTAAATAAACGGACTGTTGACGGAACACAAAACAATTCATACTTGTTTTATAATAGAAAAGGAAATAAATTGGACCCGAAAAGCGTTTATAATATTGTAGTGAGATACCTGAGTATGGTGACGAAAACAGAACGTAAGAATCCGCATATATTAAGGCATAGTTTTGCAACCCACCTCATAGAAAATGGTGCCGACCTCAATTCTATTAAAGAGCTAATGGGGCATTCGAGCCTTGCAGCTACACAGGTTTATACACACAACACAATCGAACGACTAAAAGACATCTACGAAAAGGGGCATCCCAGATCGGGTAAGTAAGAGATTTTTTATAACATTTAAATAAAAAGATATGAAAACAAGAACTGAAGCGATTCATTTTACAGCAGACAAGAAGTTGTTGGACTTTATTGAGAAGAAAACATCCAAACTGCACCAGTTTTTTGACCGCATTACCGACATCGACATGAAATTGAAGTTAGAGAATTCGGGTCAGGTACGGGACAAGATAGCAGAGGTAAAGGTACAGTTGCCCGGTACAGTACTATTCGTAAAAGAACATGACAAAACATTCGAGACAGCAATAGACGCAGCCGTTGATTCACTTGCCAAACAGCTGATAAAATATAAGGAGAGAAAGAGCGAAAATTAAAAAATGGAGGCCGGAACTTATCCGGCTTCTTTTTTTTTAATTAAGTGCAACGATTTATAAAAAGCTACGTTAAATGATACTCAACTTCAATAAAAGTAGTGCCGGCAAAAAAAAGTAAAAATATTTTTCAAAAATTGATATTTTTTTTTGTATTTGTTGATAGAATTTATATCTTTGCATCGCTTTTGGAAAAAAGTTTCTGAAAGTAATTGAAAGTTAAGCAAATAAGTAAAAGCTACTTGCTTAATCAAATTGAAAAATAGGGCAATATTTTATAAAAAATATCCAGGCCAGTGTAGCTCAGTTGGTAGAGCAGCTGATTTGTAATCAGCTGGTCGGGGGTTCGAGTCCCTCCACTGGCTCTATTTATGAAATAGCTGAAAGGCAGGTAAGCAGAAAAACGGTTTACCGTACAGGAAGCACAAGGGGGTGCGCCGAAGTGGGAGAGACGGGGCAGACTGTAAATCTGTTGGCTACGCCTGAATAGGTTCGAATCCTATCACCCCCACACAGCTACAAAAGCCATTGAAAAAACTTTGCATGCGGGTGTAGCTCAGTTGGTAGAGCATCAGCCTTCCAAGCTGAGGGTCGAGGGTTCGAGTCTCTTCACCCGCTCTGCTTTTGCAAAACTGGCTATTTTGAAAAAAATAAGCCAATGTAGCTCAGGGGTAGAGCACTTCCATGGTAAGGAAGGGGTCGAGGGTTCAATTCCCTTCATTGGCTCAAAAAATGAAAATGTTAATAATTATTTTTTAATCACAAATCACAAAAAAATTTAAACGATGGCTAAGGAAACATTCGACAGATCGAAGCCTCACCTAAATATTGGTACTATCGGTCACGTTGACCACGGTAAGACAACTCTTACTGCAGCAATTACAAACGTACTTGCCGAAAGAGGTCTTGCAGAAAAGAAGGATTACGATTCAATCGACGCTGCTCCGGAAGAAAAGGAAAGAGGTATCACCATTAACACTGCACACGTAGAGTATCAGACAGAAAAGCGTCACTATGCGCACGTTGACTGTCCTGGTCACGCAGACTACGTTAAGAACATGGTAACTGGTGCTGCTCAGATGGACGGTGCTATCATTGTTGTTGCTGCAACAGATGGTCCTATGCCACAAACAAGAGAACACATCCTTCTTGCACGTCAGGTAGGTGTGCCTAACCTTGTTGTATTCATGAATAAAGTTGACCTAGTTGATGACCCTGAAATGCTTGAACTAGTTGAAATGGAAGTTAGAGAGCTTCTTTCTTCTTATGGTTTTGACGGTGACAATGCAGCTGTTATCAAAGGCTCTGCACTTAAAGCACTTGAAGGTGACCCTAAATATGTACAAGCTATTCTTGACTTGATGGATGCTTGTGATAGTGAAATCAAAGAACCAACAAGAGATATCGACAAGCCTTTCCTAATGCCTATAGAAGACGTATTCTCAATCACTGGTCGTGGTACAGTTGCTACCGGTCGTATTGAAAGAGGTGTTATCGAAGTGGGTAACCCTGTAGAAATCGTTGGTATGATGGCAGAAGGTGAAAAACCGCTCACATCTGTTTGTACGGGTGTTGAGATGTTCAGAAAACTACTCAATAGAGGTGAAGCCGGTGACAACGCTGGTTTGCTACTAAGAGGTATAGATAAAGAAGCTATCAGAAGAGGTATGGTTATTTGCGCTCCTGGTTCAGTTAAGCCTCACAGAAAGTTCAAGTGCGAGGTGTATGTATTGAGCAAGGAAGAAGGTGGACGTCACACTCCATTCTTCAACGGATACCGTCCACAGTTCTATTTCCGTACAACAGACGTAACAGGTGACTGTAAACTACCTGAAGGTGTAGAAATGGTAATGCCTGGTGATAACGTATCACTTGAAGTAATTCTAATCAACCCGATTGCAATGGAGAAAGGTCTTCGATTCGCAATCAGAGAAGGTGGTAGAACAGTTGGTGCAGGTCAGGTAACTGAGATCCTTGATTAATTTTAAATATTAATCTCGACCTATAATTAAAGCACGAATTAAGCACCTCCTTGGGGGTGCTTAATTTTCGCATATACGGGCATAGCTCAACTGGTAGAGTGACGGTCTCCAAAACCGTAGGTTGCGGGTTCGATCCCTGCTGCCCGTGCAAAATTGAAACATTAAAACAAAAGCTGATGGATAAGATAAAATTGTATTTAAGTCAGAGTTATGATGAACTTGTCAATAAAGTTTCCTGGCCAAGTACAAATAATTTAATTGAGTCTGCTAAAGTAGTTCTGACTTTTGTCATTATTTCTACCATTCTGGTATTTATTATGGATGTCATTTCTCAGCAAGCGCTTAGTTTTATTTATAGTATTGGTTAAACTTATTTCTAACTGAATATTAATTTACCCCCTGTATGTCAGAAGAAAAGAAGTGGTTTTCATTGCGTGTCATAAGTGGCAAAGAAAAATCTATCAGAGATAGAATTGACCGTGAAATTGACAGCTGTGGATGGAGAAATATAGTTACGCAGGTTGTAGTACCTTCTGAAAAGGTGTACAAAATACGTAATGGCAAAAAAGTTATTACTGAAAGAAATATTCTTCCGGGGTATATTCTTGTGGAGGCTGATGCAGAAAAATTTACTGCCGAAATTGTGCAGGGAATCGCAAATCTGCCTAATGTGATTAACTTTCTTGGTGCCAATAAGCCAATACCGATGCAAAATGCGGAGGCAAATAGATTGTTGGGCAAGATGGACGAATCTTCTGAGATAGGAGAGTCTAATCTTGAACCATTTATCGTTGGCGAAACCGTAAAAATTATTGACGGACCTTTCTTCGAATTTGTCGGTGATATACTTGAAGTGAACGAGGAAAAGAAAAAATTAAAACTTATTGTTAAAATATTTGGGCGTGGAACTGAGGTGGAGCTCAATTTCATGCAAGTAGAAAAAACGTAATATTATTTAAATACATACATCATGGCAAAAGAAATCGAATACATCATTAAACTTCAGGTCAAAGGCGGACAAGCGAATCCTGCACCTCCAATCGGTCCTGCACTTGGTTCGAAGGGTGTTAATATCATGGAATTCTGCAAAAGATTTAATGCTAAGACTCAAGATACACCTGGTAAAATTATACCTGTTGTGATTGAAGTTTATAAGGATAAGTCTTTTGAGTTTGTTACCAAAACAGCACCTGCCACGGTTCAGTTATTCGAAGCAGCGGGTATAAAGAAAGGTTCTGCACAGTCTAACCGTATCAAACCGGGGTCTGTAACATGGGATCAGATTAAAGCCATAGCTGAAGACAAAATGCCTGACCTTAATGCATTTAAACTTGAATCTGCAATGAAGATGATAGCGGGTAGTGCTAGAAGCATAGGTTTGGAAATAAAGGGAGATGCTCCTTTTTAAAAGAAAGAGTTGAATAAAAATATTTTTTAACTGAAGGGAGTTCTGTTGTTAATAGCAGAATGTCTGAACCTTAAATTTTATTTATGGCAAAATTATCTAAAAAAAGAGCAGCAATTGCTGCAAAAGTTGACCAAGATAAATTGTACACATTGCCCGAGGCAATGAATTTGGTCAAAGAAGTGAACACTACAAAATTTGACGCTTCTGTTGATGTACACATCAGATTAGGGGTGGACCCAAGGAAAGCAGACCAGGCACTTCGTGGTACTGTAACCCTACCTCACGGAACAGGAAAAACAAAAAGAGTACTTGTACTTTGTACGCCTGACAAGGCAGCTGAAGCAACTGCAGCAGGTGCTGACCACGTAGGTCTTGAAGATTACATTCAAAAGATAGCAGGAGGCTGGACTGATGTTGACGTTATCGTAGCAATGCCTACAGTAATGGCTCAGCTCGGTAAAATCGGTAGAATACTAGGCCCTCGTGGTTTGATGCCAAACCCTAAAACAGGTACAGTGACTATGGATGTCGCCTCTGCAGTTCAGGACGTAAAAGGTGGTAAAATTTCTTTCAGAGTTGATAAATATGGTATCGTACACTCTTCTGTTGGTAGAGTATCATTTTCACCTGAAAAGTTAGAAGGAAATGCTAATGAACTTATAAGTACATTGGTGAAAATGAAACCATCATCTGCCAAAGGTACTTATCTTAAGTCGATATCAGTGGCAGGTACCATGAGTCCGGGTATAAAAGTTGACCCTAAAACTATTAAGTAATCAACATCTAAAGCTATCAAATTATGAATAAATCAAATAAAGGAGTAGCAATCGAAGAATTGAAGGAGAAGCTGGAAACAGCGAATTTTTTCTATATCACCGATTCTTCTTCACTTTCCGTAGAAAAAATAAATAATCTTAGAAGAATCTGTTTCAACAAAGGTGTTGAAATGAAAGTTGTTAAAAACACTTTGTTGAGAAAGGCCATGGAATCTTTTGGAGAAGAAAGAGGATACCAGGGTCTGTTTGATGCTTTGCACGGTCCTACGGCTATCATGTTTACAGAAACGGCCAATGTTCCTGCAAAGATTATCAAAGAGTTTAGAAAAGATGATAAAAGACCAATTATTAAGGCTGCATATATAGACACTGCAATATTTATGGGCGACCAATCTATTGAAGATCTAGTGAACCTTAAGTCAAAAGAGCAATTAATCGGGGAAGTTATTACAATACTTCAGTCTCCTGCCAAGAATGTTATCAGTGCGCTTAAGTCAGGAGGACAGACAATTGCCGGATTGGTTAAGGCACTGGAAGAAAGAGCTGAACAGTAATTTCTTCACACGGATATGGCTTCCAAGTGATACCACGCACTTAATTTTATAGTAACTTTAAAAACTAAAAAAAATGGCTGATTTAAAAGCACTTGCTGACCAACTTGTAAATTTAACTGTTAAAGAAGTTAATGAGTTGGCAACTATTCTAAAAGATGAGTATGGTATCGAACCTGCTGCTGCTGCTGTTGCAGTTGCTGCTGCCCCTGCGGGTGGTGGAGCTCCAGAAGCTGCTGCTGAAAAAACATCATTTGATGTATTTATGACTTCAGCTGGTGCGGGTAAATTGAATGTTGTAAAAGAAGTTAAAAACCTTCTTGGTCTTGGTTTGAAAGAAGCTAAAGATCTTGTTGACGCCGCTCCTGCAATGATTAAGGAAGGATGTTCAAAGGATGAAGCTGAATCACTTAAGGCTGCTCTAGAAGGCGCTGGTGCATCTATCGAATTGAAGTAATTCTGAACGTATAGACAAACCTATGCTTATGAAGAGCCTCTGTGGCATTCAAAATGTACATACAGTAATATAGGTTTAAGTAAATGGTTAGCTCCATTTATTTAAACCTATTGCTGTTTGTTTTAAAGAGAATATTCAAAATCTATTATATGCAAAACTAATTCGCTTTAGTTTTGTTAAAATTTAAATAATCTGGATAATGGCTAACAACAGCGCAATGCTCTATGCCGAAAGCAAAAGAGTAAATTTCGGAAAAATCAAATATCCTCTTACACCTCCTGATCTATTAGATATACAGCTAAAATCGTTCCAAGAATTTTTTCAGCTCGAAACAACTCCGGAAAACAGATCGGATGAAGGCTTGTTCAAAGTGTTCCAGGAAAATTTCCCGATTACTGATGCCAGAAATATATTTGTTCTGGAATTTCAGGATTATTTTATCGATCCACCTCGTTATTCGATAGACGAATGTATTGAAAGAGGGCTAACTTATTCTGTTCCACTCAAAGCAAAGTTGCGTTTGTCTTGTAACGACGAAGAACACGTTGACTTTGAAACTATAGTACAGGATGTGTTCCTCGGCAATATACCGTACATGACACCTAAAGGTACATTTGTTATCAATGGTGCAGAAAGGGTTATTGTTTCCCAACTTCACAGATCGCCTGGTGTATTCTTCGGACAAAGTGTCCACCCGAATGGTAGCAAAATTTATTCCGCAAGGGTAATCCCTTTTAAGGGTGCATGGATGGAGTTCGCTACCGATATCAACACGGTGATGCATGCTTATATAGACCGCAAAAAGAAATTCCCGGTAACAACGCTACTTCGTGCTATTGGCTTTGATACAGACAAATCAATCTTGAACATTTTTGGCCTTGCTGATGAAGTACCATCTACACGCGAAGCACTTGAAGCTTCAATAGGCCGAAAACTGGCTGCCCGTGTGTTACGAACATGGACTGAAGATTTTGTGGATGAAGATACAGGTGAGGTTGTTACAATAGAAAGAAATGACATTATCCTAGAGCGAGATGTGGTTATTGAAGCGGATAATATTGATTTGATTCTGAATGCGGGGCTCGAATCAGTCATTCTTCAAAAAGAAAATATAGGAGAAGATTATTCCATTATTTTCAATACACTCCAGAAAGACCCTACCAGCTCCGAACTTGAAGCGGTACAGTATATTTATCGTCAGCTGAGAGGTACAGAACCACCGGATGATGAAACAGCAAGGGGAATCATCGATAAACTGTTTTTCTCAGATAAGAGATACAACCTTGGTGAAGTAGGTCGTTACAAAATTAATAAAAAGCTCGGTATTGATACTTCTGACGAGACACTCGTGCTTACAAAGGAAGATATTATCCTTATCGTTAAATATTTGGTCAGCCTCATTAACCAAAGGGCAGAAATAGATGATATTGACCACCTTTCGAACAGAAGAGTACGTACGGTTGGTGAACAATTGTATGCACAGTTTGGTGTAGGTCTTGCACGTATGTCAAGAACCATTCGCGAAAGGATGAACGTAAGGGACAATGAAGTATTCTCACCGGTTGATTTGATAAATGCGAGAACATTGTCGTCAGTTATCAATTCGTTTTTTGGTACAAGCCAGTTGTCACAATTCCTTGACCAGACCAATCCACTATCTGAAATCACTCACAAAAGAAGGATTTCTGCACTAGGTCCGGGAGGTTTGTCGAGAGAAAGAGCGGGCTTTGAGGTGAGGGACGTTCACTATTCACACTACGGACGACTTTGTACAATCGAAACTCCGGAAGGTCCAAACATCGGTCTTATATCAACCCTGTGCGTACATGCCAAGATTAACAAAATGGGATTCCTTGAGACTCCATACAGACCTGTTAACAATGGTGTTGTCGAATTAAAATCTGAAGCCATTTATTTGTCGGCAGAAGGAGAAGATTATTCAAAAATTGCACAGGCAAATGCGCCATTGACAGATGTTGGAAACTTTGAAAGTGATAAGGTAAAATGTCGGGAACATGGAGAATTTCCGGTTTTAGGTCCGGATGAGATAGAATATATGGATGTGGCACCTAATCAAATAGTTGGTGTTTCTGCATCGCTCATTCCTTTCCTTGAAAACGATGACGCCAACCGTGCACTAATGGGCTCTAACATGCAACGCCAGGCAGTACCACTCATCAGGCCTACTTCTCCAATAGTGGGCACAGGTCTTGAAGGTAAAGTGGCAAGAGACTCAAGGATGTTGATAAATGCTGAAGGTGATGGTTATGTAGAATATGTTGATGCAGAAGAAATCGTCATCCGTTATGACAGAACCGATGAAGACCAGATTACTTCCTTCGAAGATAACAGAAAGACTTACAAATTAACCAAATTTGCCAGAACCAACCAGGGTACGTGTATCAACCTGAAGCCTATTGTCACTAAAGGCCAAAGAGTAGCTAAGGGTGAAATCCTCTGTGATGGTTATGCTACGGACAAAGGTGAACTTGCACTCGGACAAAACCTAAAGGTGGCTTTCATGCCTTGGAAAGGTTACAACTTCGAGGATGCTATTGTATTATCTGAAAGGGTTGTAAAGGAAGACATTTTTAGCTCAATCCATATCGAACACTTCGAAATGGATGTACGCGATACTAAACTTGGTGAAGAAGAACTTACCAATGATATTCCAAATGTAAGTGAAGAAGCAACAAAGGACTTGGATGAAAACGGTATCATCAGAGTTGGGGCATGGGTTAAAGATGGTGATATACTCATTGGTAAAATTACACCTAAAGGTGAGTCTGACCCAACACCGGAGGAAAAGCTGCTAAGAGCGATATTCGGAGACAAGGCAGGTGACGTCAAAGACGCATCCCTCAAGGCACCTCCTTCTACATCAGGTATAATCATTGACAAACAGTTGTTTGCAAGGGCTAAGAAAGACAGAGTTCAGAAAGATCAGGAAAAGGATCAGCTTAACAAACTTGACGAGCAACACGCCATTGCTACCAACGACTTGAAGACCATTCTAATCGATAAACTTCTGCAGTTGGTTAAAAATAAAACTGCCAACAATGTAAAAACCATCTATGGACAGGAGTTGTTCCCTAAGGGTACCAAATTTGCACTTGCTTCACTCAAAGAGCTTGACTTCACCACTGTGGACTATGGCAATTGGACAGATGATCAGCCAACAAACGAACTGGTAGCAAGATTGCTCCATAATTATGTTATCAAGTACAATGAAGAACTTGGCCGCTATAAGAGGGAGAAATTCAACCTCAGCATTGGTGATGAGCTTCCTGCAGGCGTACTCAAGCTGGCAAAAGTGTATCTTGCAAAAAAACGTAAGCTAAGAGTAGGTGATAAACTTGCCGGCCGACACGGCAACAAAGGTATTGTGTCAAGAATAGTACGAGAAGAAGATATGCCATTCCTTGAAGATGGCACACCGGTAGATATTGTACTGAATCCTCTGGGTGTACCTTCAAGGATGAACCTCGGTCAGATATTCGAAACCGTGTTAGGTTGGGCCGGCCAAAAATTGGGCGTCAAATTCGCTACTCCTATCTTTGACGGTGCCAACACCGATGAAATAGAAGAATACATCCAGAAAGCGAATCTTCCTTCCTTGGGTCAGACTTATCTGTATGATGGTGAAACAGGTGATAGATTCCACCAACAGGCAACAGTAGGTGTTATCTACATGCTCAAACTATCACACATGGTGGATGACAAGATGCACGCACGTTCTATCGGCCCTTACTCGCTTATTACTCAGCAACCGTTGGGTGGTAAGGCACAGTTTGGTGGACAGCGTTTTGGAGAGATGGAAGTATGGGCACTAGAAGCATTTGGTGCTGCCAACATTCTTCAAGAGTTGCTTACTGTCAAATCGGATGATATCATTGGCCGTGCCAAGACGTACGAAGCAATCGTCAAAGGTGATAGACTGCCTACTCCTAATATTCCGGAATCATTCAATGTATTGATTCACGAATTGAGAGGTCTTGCACTTGACGTCAGATTTGAATAATATCTGAACAAAAGAAAGGATAAAAATAATTCAATCTTATTTTAATAATAAAAGAATGACATTCAGAAAAAAAATCAATAAACAAAGTCAGGCATTTGATAGTATTACTATCAGCTTAGCCTCGCCCGATGATATTCTTGAGAGATCATTTGGTGAAGTACTAAAGCCTGAAACGATCAATTATCGTAGCTACAAACCGGAAAGAGACGGATTGTTCTGTGAAAGAATATTCGGCCCGGTTAAGGATTATGAGTGTTACTGTGGAAAGTATAAAAGAATAAGATACAAAGGAATAGTATGTGACAGATGTGGTGTAGAAGTGACCGAAAAGAAGGTAAGGCGTGAAAGGATGGGACACATCAAACTGGTTGTGCCGGTTGTACATATATGGTTCTTTAAATCACTTCCGAATAAAATCGGGTACCTTTTGGGTCTCTCATCCAAGAAGCTTGAAAGTGTTGTTTATTACGAGCGTTATGTGGTTGTTCAGCCGGGTATTAAAGAAAAAGATGGCGTGAATGTCTATGATTTGCTCACAGAAGAAGAATATCTTGAAATATTGGATAAACTTCCGCGTGAGAATCAAATGCTTGATGATGAACATCCGGAAAAGTTCGTTGCAAAGATGGGTGCAGAAGCTGTTCGTGATCTGTTAATGAAACTGGATCTCGACAATTTGTCATACGATTTACGCAACCAGGCTGCCAATGAAACTTCGCAGCAAAGAAAGAGTGAAGCGCTCAAGCGTCTCCGTATTGTGGAAGCATTCCGTGAAGGACAGACCAGAATGGAAAACAAACCCGAATGGACTGTTATCCAGTATCTGCCTGTGGTGCCGCCCGAGCTAAGACCTTTGGTGCCTCTTGATGGAGGTCGTTTTGCCAGCTCCGACCTGAATGATTTGTACAGAAGAGTTATCATCAGAAACAACCGTCTGAAAAGACTACTTGAGATAAAAGCTCCGGAAGTAATTTTGCGAAACGAGAAAAGAATGTTGCAGGAAGCGGTGGACTCACTTTTTGATAACTCACGCAAATCTAACGCTGTAAAAGCTGAAGGTGGTCGGGCACTAAAATCATTAAGCGACATACTCAAAGGAAAACAAGGACGTTTCAGACAAAACTTGCTCGGTAAAAGGGTTGACTACTCAGGCCGTTCAGTGATTGTGGTAGGGCCTACCCTAAAACTTCATGAGTGTGGTATTCCTAAGGATATGGCTGCCGAACTGTTCAAACCGTTCATTATCAGAAAACTGATAGAGCGCGGTATAGTGAAAACCGTAAAATCAGCTAAAAAACTTGTTGACAGAAAAGATAATGTAATATGGGATATCCTTGAAAATATTCTGAAAGGTCACCCTGTATTGCTTAACCGGGCACCGACACTCCACAGATTATCCATTCAGTCATTCCAACCAAGATTGATAGAAGGGAAGGCCATCCAGTTACACCCATTGGTGTGTGGTGCCTTCAACGCTGACTTCGACGGTGACCAGATGGCTGTTCACGTGCCATTAAGCCCTACCTCTATTCTTGAGGCTCAGATGCTTATGTTGTCTGCACATAATATGCTTAACCCACAGGATGGTTCGCCGGTGACGCTTCCTTCACAGGACATGGTACTCGGTCTGTATTACCTTACAAAGGAGAAAAAATCTGATGAGAACGATGTAGTCAAAGGTACAGGCAAAACATTCTATTCCGCAGAAGAGGTAACAATTGCCTTCAATGAAGGAAAACTTGACCTACATGCAGGTATTAAAGTAAAAGCCCGGGTGGAGGACGAGCATGGCAATTTTGTACAAAAATTAATCGAGACGACAACTGGTCGAGTGCTTTTTAACCAGGTTACTCCGGAGCAAGTTCCTTATATCAATCAGTTGCTAACTAAGCGAAGCCTTAAGCAGATTATCAGTCAGATTCTCAGACGAACAAATTTTGCTGTCACTGCACAGTTTTTAGATGATATCAAGGAGCTTGGGTTCTTCTGGTCGTTCAAGGGTGGTCTGTCATTTAACCTCGGTGACTTGATAAATCCGAGCATTAAGTCAAAAACACTACAAGATGCTCAGGCAGAAGTAGATGAAGTATGGGACAACTACAACATGGGTCTTATTACTAACAATGAACGTTATAACCAGATTGTAGATAAATGGACCTATGCAGATAACCGGATTACTGATACTTTGTTGAAGGAATTATCAGCACACAAACGAGGATTTAACTCTGTTTATATGATGCTTGACTCGGGTGCCCGTGGTTCAAAGCAACAGATTAAACAGTTATGTGGATTGAGAGGATTGATGGCTAAACCAAGAAAATCCGGTGATACCGGTGGTCAGATTATCGAAGATCCGATCTTGGCAAACTTCCTCGACGGACTTTCGGTACTTGAGTTCTTTATCTCTACACACGGTGCACGTAAGGGTCTTGCGGATACTGCACTCAAAACTGCAGATGCAGGATACCTTACACGACGTCTTGTAGATGTGGCTCAGGATGTAGTCATTCGTGAGAGCGATTGTGACACACTAAGAGGTATTGAAACCATGGCTCTCAAAGACGGTGAAAAAGTTATAGAATCACTTACTTCCAGAATTCAGGGAAGATTTACACTTCATGACATTTACCATCCTGATACAGAAGAAGTCATACTTAACGCAGGTGATTATATCAATGACTCAATGTC
Organism: Saprospiraceae bacterium; assembly: GCA_019694295.1. Classification (GTDB taxonomy): domain Bacteria; phylum Bacteroidota; class Bacteroidia; order Chitinophagales; family Saprospiraceae; genus JAEUUM01. Next base: position 30,798 of record JAIBCG010000008.1, on the reverse strand, counting down.
TGAATTGATTGAAAAGGCAGGTGTAGAAATGGTAACAATAAGATCTGTACTTACTTGTGAAACATCACACGGTGTTTGCGCAAAATGTTACGGAAAGAACCTTGCTACCGGTCGAATTGCGGAAATGGGTGATACGGTAGGTATCATCGCTGCTCAATCTATTGGCGAACCAGGTACACAGCTTACCCTTCGTACTTTCCACGTGGGTGGTATCGCTTCAGTATCGCAGACAGAATCTGAGACCCAAGCAAAATATGCCGGTATTCTAGAATTTGATGGAGTCAGGTTTACCGATATTAATGATGACGGAGTTAACCAGAAAGTAGTACTTTCAAGAACCGGAGAAATCAGAATTGTCGAACCAAAAACCGGTAGAGTATTATCTTCTAGTCACATACCGTACGGATCAAATCTGAAAGTGGAAGATAGAAAAGAGATTAAGAAAGGTGAAGTCATTTGCGACTGGGATCCGTTCAATGCTGTGATTATTTCCGAATTCTCAGGTGTAGCAAGTTTTGAAGATGTGGAAGAAGGTGTTACTTACCGTATAGAGCGTGATGACCAAACTGGTTTTGCAGAAAAGGTAATCATCGAGTCTAAGAATAAGAAAAAGATTCCTTCAATAAAAATCATCAATGCAGATGGCGAAGAATTAAGAAATTATTCACTCCCGGTAGGGGCATACATTTCGATAGAAGACGGCGCCGAAGTATTCGCCGGACAGAAAATCGTCAAAATCCCTCGCTCATTGGGTAAACTTCAGGATATCACAGGTGGTCTGCCAAGGGTAACAGAACTCTTTGAAGCAAGAAACCCTTCGAATCCTGCGGTTGTATCAGAGATCGATGGCGTGGTTTCTTTTGGCAAAATAAAACGAGGTAACAGGGAATGTTCGGTAACCGCTAAGGATGGCCAGACTCGCAAATATCTGATTCCACTCTCTAAGCACATCCTCGTACAGGAAGGTGACTTTGTAAGGGCAGGTACACCGCTCTCTGACGGAACCATTGCGCCTAAAGATATCCTTAGTATCAAAGGTTCCTTCGCAGTACAGTCTTATCTTGTTGAAGGAATCCAGGAAGTATATCGCTCACAGGGCATCAATATCAATGACAAGCACATCGAAGTATTGGTACGACAGATGATGCGACGTGTAATTATCGAGGATGCAGGTGATACACATTTCCTTGAAGGTGAGGCAGTTGATAAATTCGAATTTGCAGAGCAAAACGAATGGATCTTCGATAAAAAGTTTATAACCGATCCGGGCGATTCGACCAAACTTAAGGCCGGACAGCTAGTAACGCTGCGACAGCTTCGTGAAGAAAATTCACACCTGAAGAGAAATGATAAAAAAGTTGTTCAGTTCAGAGATGCCATATCTGCTACTTCAAGCCCGATGCTTCAAGGTATTACCAGAGCATCATTGGGTACTTACAGCTGGATATCAGCAGCTTCGTTCCAGGAAACTACCAAAGTACTGAGCCAGGCGGCTATCTCTGCCAAGTGTGATAAACTTGAAGGCTTGAAAGAAAATGTGATTGTCGGAAAATTGATACCGGCAGGTACCGGTGTTAAGACTTTCATCAAGGATCTGTACGTTGCCAGCAAAGACAGCTACAATGCCACCACGACAGTAAAACACGAACTCGAAAAGGTGGGTAGCGAAGAAGCTTAGGCATAATAATTAAAATTTAATACAAAGCCTCGACAATGATATTTTGTCGGGGCTTTTGTCTTTTATGTTGCTATATGTTAATTATATGTTAAAATTTTAATTTTAATTTGAATTTTAATCTCTTAATTTTGTAATAATTGAAAAATGTATTATGAAAAAGTTTATTATTCTTTTATTATTATCGATGTTTGTAGGTTTCTATGCAAATGCTAAAGATAGTTTAATAAGACCTTATGTCTTCTCTGGAAATGCCAAATTAAACATTGTTCTTGATTCATTAACGCCTGATCAGAAAAAAGAATTTTTGTTTAAGTTTATTGATAAGAATTATAGTTTGCTTAAGGACTCGTTATCGAGTAATCATAAATTAAATTTTCCGGATCATTATTTGAAGTTGATGATGGCTCAAATGGGATATTCAGATTCTACGGTTTTTAAAATAGATTTTGACGAAAGCATACATTATTTCAATAATACAATGGTTAATATCCAAAATCCGGAACAAAATCCATTACCAAAATTACCATGTACAGATAAATTCATAGTTGATGTTAAAATTTGTTTGGGGGCAACTGTGGTGGCTGCCAGTGTTTTTGGTTAGGAGGCTGGAGTGTTTGAGGCGTTCATAGGTTTGGTTCAAGCGAAAGCTGATTTTGATGCTTGTCTGAAAAGTAAATAGTCTTTAATGATAAATAATTTAGAAATGAAAAAGATTAATTTTTATTTGGCAATGCTTATTCTGTTTCTACTGGTTTCCTGTTCTAAGGAAAATCAGGTTGTGAGTGAATCAGAATTATACGAACGTTGGAATGTGTCTGAAGATGTTCAGGATTATATTTATTGGGCACGCCAAAATGTGGAGAATACTTTGATGTTGTCGCAAAAGTTTGGTGTAAAGGTTCAAGATATTTCAAAATACCGCGGTAAGTGTGATGCCCATAATAATAGCATATCAAATGAAACGATTTGCGATCAAATAAAAAAATATGAAAATGCACGGAATAATTTAGTAAAATCTCGAGTTCATTTGAAACAAAGCAACAAAGAATTGGAAAAATACAGGGATAGTTGGGTAAGATATGTGGCATCTAAAATGCCTTCTCCTGGACAATTATTGAGCATTAAAAAGGAAGGACAAAATAATCGTTAAATTTTTGGGTTATGAAAAAATTAATTTTATCCATAGCTGTACTATTTCTGCTGAATAACACTTTAGCGTTCGCAATTGGGCGCTATGAACAATATAATAATGCAATCCATTGGGCATATCTTTCTTATGCAGATAATTTGGAGGACTGTGCAGAGAATTACACTTTATTCTACGGGCCATGTGTCGATGAGTCAAATGCAATTCTGGATGCCGATATAAGAGATGCTTGGGATGTTTTTTGTATTTGTGCACCTACTATGTGCTGATATTTGCCAACTCAAATGTTTAACAATATTTTGAATCATTCGTACTATCAAATTCCTGTAAAACAAAGCAAAATACTATTCATGCAAACACTCAAGGCTTAAAAGTGGATTACGCTTAGCTTCAACTCATTAGTTGTTTTAAATTTTGTTTTATTCAACAAGTTAACGCCGGGTCTTTTACCAACTTCAAAACTGCCCAATCGGTCATCAAAACCTAATGCTTGAGCTCCATTTATGGTAGCCCATTTTAGCAATTCTTCAAAAGCCATCCCCGACTGGTATTTCATAATGGTCTTCATTTCCTCCAAAATAGAAAGGCTCCAGTTAGAAGCAAGACTATCGGTACCGATGGTCATTTTAGCATTTTCCTCTACAAATATTTTGTAATCAGGTAATCTGTTCTCTATATACAAATTGGCATTTGGGCAAGTCGCCCAATAAAGTTTATCTGACCATTTGTGTGCCTCTTTTATATCCGAGGCTGTTGTAAGAGTATTGTGGACGAATAAAGTACGATGATTTGGATGCAGATATTCAAGTGCATAGCTCAGGGAGGAGGGTTGTTTTGGTTTGAAATTATCAAGATTTATTCCAAAGCTTTCGTAAAATTTTATAAAATCACCTGATTTTGACCGGAATAATTCTAACTCAGGTGAAGTTTCTTGGTTATGTAAACTGATAGTAATATTGGCTTGTTGTGCGAAAGAACCAATTTTCTGCATCAATTTGGGAGATACACTATAGGGTGCATGTGGAACAATGGATTTTTTGCCGGGCATTTGATTATAAACTGCCTGATATTGAGCCATCGCAGCATCTGCATTTTTTTCGACTAGCAGATCAAATACTTCAATAAAACTATGAAAAAACAATTTAGATCCGGCTTTTACGGCAATCGTATCGCTTGTATTTGAAATATCACCAACTGCCACAATACCATTTTTAATCATCTCTTTTTCAGCTGCAGCAATAGCTGAAAGGATTTTGTTTTCGTTGGTATTTCTTTGTTTGACAATGGCAGTTATGAAAGGTATGAGCGTGGTACCCGTTGGTATGAGTCCTTTCAAGTGGGATAATTCTAAGTGGCAATGCGTGTTTATCAGACCCGGGATGAGTGCACCTTTGAAGGTCTCTATGTTGTTTCGCTGAAATTGACTTTCTTTGCCTATTTCGAGAATGGTACCTGCATCATCTATAACTACGATTCCATTGATGATGGGGTCACCTACAACTGGGTGAACAAGGTCTGCCTGTATTTTTCTTACCGAAGCCATAGATTTAATGATCCATGATGATCAGGCCGTTGCGCAGACGTGGTTTGAAAAAAGTAGATTTTGGCGGCAGTAGCATTCCTTTGTCTGACACCAGCATAAGTTCGTCCAATTCGACCGGATAAAGACAAAAACCTATAGCTCCATCTTTTTTTGAAGCAGCTATTCGAACAGCGTTTATACCGGCCGAGCCGTCTATGTACCTTACGTCCGGATCGTTTTTAATGTCTTCAACTTCAAGAATCTTTTGGAGAATCTCGATGTTTAAGAGATTGACATCGAGTACGAGCCCTTCTGAAAGATATTTTTTTATTAACCTGTTGCGCCATTTCAACACAAACCATTCCCGCTTCAAATACATAGTCATTTCATGTTTTTTACGTGGTTTATGTGGTGTTTTGAGTGGCGTTATATCACACACCTTAGACAATCTGGCCATAAAGGCGATATCGGTTATATGATCAGGAATTTCTACTACCCGGTTAAATTCTTCGATGATCAGCTGGTCAGAAGGGAAGAAAGCAGCAAGCAAAGTACTGAAGTCTTGTTGTTCGGGTTTGCCTACCAGGCGATTGTACAATAATGCAGTCGTAGAAGAGCGATGGTGGCCATCCGCAATATATGCTACATTTACTTGTTTGTTGAACATTTCTATCAACTGTTCATTAATCTTTGATTCTGTGATCTGCCAAAACGTATGCGTTTGGCCGTGTATATCCTCTTCTATACTTATTAGCGCATCGTGTGTTGAAATATATGTCTCGAGTACTTTAGATATTTGATGAATGTGTGGATAGGTGAGTAACACTGGCTTTAGAAATGCGCGGTTTCGGAGTACTATGTTTACGTGTACTTGTTCTTTGGCAAGGAGTGTTTCTTCATGACCTTTTATATGGCCGTTGATAAAATCATGAACAGATACCGCTGCAACCAAACCGAGGAAAGAACGGTCAGCTGTTTGTATCTGGTAAATGTACAACAATTCTTCTCCGTCCTTGTTAAAAAAGCCATTTTCCTTGAGTTCGATGTATTCATTTTTTACACCTTCAAAGTAAGACTCCGGCTCAGTGATAAAGCTGGTATTCGGATAAATAGCTTTGAATGTGTTGATATTCATATACGTACAATTAAATTCCTGATATTCTAAGCCGATTATTCAAGGACATTCAGGAGTATGCAGTTTATTACTTAAATACGTTTAATATTCCTTTAGTTATCCAAGATTGGTCGGCATTTGTTATTTTATTTAATACAGAATCAGCCTGACAAGACAATACTTTTAATTCACGAACTACTTTACAAAATTCCTTTGATGCATCGCATTCTTCCTGCACCGAAGTGACATCATCAAACAATTTGATAATAGGTTCCAGTTCTTTTTTCTTTCGTTGTTCAACAATCCGGCGGAAGACTTCCCAAATGTCTTTTTCAGCATAAAAGAATTCTTTTCTCTCGCCGCATTTTATTTCTTTGTACACAAGACCCCAGTCCATCAAAGCACGTATATTCATATTGGCATTGCCTCTTGAAATCTTAAGATCTTCCATGATAGATTCAGCACACATCGGTTGCGGAGCAACTAATAGCAGTGCATGAACTTGTGCCATAGTTCGGTTTATTCCCCAGCTAGAGGCGAGTGCGCCCCAGGCATTCAGAAATTTTTCCTTTCCTTCCGTAAAATCCATTTATTATGTACTTACTTAACTTCCTAATTAAAGAAAGAAATGGCAAAATGGTTCAATTTGACTTAACTTTCTTTGTAAAAAGGTAGTTTAGTAACGGCCGCTTGCAATCTTTTGCCATTAAAGTCAATGAAAATTGGAGTATCGGCTTTGCTAAATTCTTTCTGAACATAACCCATACCAATCGGATAACCGAGTGACGGTGACTGTGTACCTGAAGTCACTTCTCCTATTTTATTGCCGTCAGCATCTGTTATCAGGTAACCATGGCGCGGTACTCTTCTGTCATCAAGTTTGAACCCTACGAGTTTGCGTGCCGTACCATTCTCTTTTTGTGACTTATACAATTCGCAGTCTATAAATTCGCCTTTGTTTAGTTTGGTAATCCAGCCAAGTCCGGCTTCAATAGGAGATGTTGTGTCATCTATGTCGTTGCCGTACAAGCAGAATCCCATTTCTAGTCTCAAGGTATCTCTGGCGCCCAAGCCTATCGGCTGAATACCATAATCTTTTCCGGCTTCAAATACTGTGTTCCATAGTTGAACAAGATGATCATTGGATACGTAAATTTCGAAGCCACCTGCGCCCGTGTATCCTGTTGCACTAATGATGGTGTCGGGTATGCCTGCAAATGTGCCTTTTAGGAATGTATAATATTTTACTTCGTTCAGCTTAATGTCTGTAAGACTTTGAAGTGCCTCGGCAGCTTTTGGACCTTGTATGGCCAGCAATCCTGTATTGTCTGATGTATTGATCATTTCAACATCAAGATGATTGTGCTGAGAAATCCAGTTCCAATCTTTTTCGATGTTAGATGCATTTACTACAAGAAGGTAGGCCTGTTCATCTTCAGCCAATCCGTCATTTGGCAAACGGTAGATGAGCAAATCATCCACTATTCCTCCATTGCCATTTGGCATACAAGTATATTGTACGTGACCCGGCTCGAGTGTTGAGACATCGTTGGTTGTAATATTTTGGATAAGGCGGGTTGCATTTTTACCTTTGAGTATAAATTCGCCCATGTGCGAAACATCAAATACACCAACGCCGGATCTTACTGTAAGGTGTTCTTCTTTTATCCCTGCATAAGATATGGGCATATTGTAGCCTGCAAATTCGGCCATTTTTGCTCCTAAGTTGATGTGAATGTCGGTAAGTGGTGTGTTTTTCATATTTTAATATTGAATTGTTATTTTTTTGACAATATCGCCCTGCAAAGCAGCATGAACAATATCCATGCCTTCCTTTACTTTGCCGAATATAGTATATCTGCCATCAAGATGCGGAGTAGGAGAGTGTGTGATAAACCATTGTGAGCATTCTGTATCTTTGCCTGCTGATGCCATACCCACATAGCCTTCGGTGTCATAATGTGTCGGCGATAATTCTGACCGTATCGTATAATTGAGTGAACCGTAGCCATCTCCCCGCGGACATCCTGTTTGTATAACAAAATTAGGAACCACGCGGTGGAAATATTTATTATTAAAAAAACCGGATTGTGCAAGTTGGATAAAGTTGGCAACAGTGGCAGGTGCTTGCTCAGGGTAAAGCTCAATAGTAATTTTTCCTCTGTTGGTTTCTACAACGGCGGTACATTTATCTTTGATAGTGTTCAATAATTTCCAGTCTAGTTGGTGGGTGTAAGCCATTTTTTTAAGCTGTGGTTCGGGTGAATCGGAGAAAAAGGCTATTGTTTTTTCGAGTTCGAGGTATGCTTCCAGGTCTTTTGGTAGCTTAAGTCTATGCAGGGCACTGGTCATAAATGAATAATCCGGGAACCACAGCTTGAAGTTGAGTTTTGGTTCTCTGAGTGCCTGTGAGGCCACTGCTATTAGGCCTACATCATTGCTAACTATTGCCTGTGCCATTATTTCGACAAGCTCGCGTTTGGCATCTTTGACACGTTCGCCAAAATGGTAATAAAATGCCGGATCCTTTAATATAGCTACCAGCGATTCGAGTGCTGCTGTTCGTACCGGTATGTACCCCGATGACAGACCCGACTGTCTTAAAAAAGTATAATTGAAAGGCCATTGACCCAATGCCTGTATGTATGCCGCCTTAATGTATGGATCTTTCTCTTGGTTAAATCTGTATTTCAATTCAGCATTCAGTGCAGCTTTGGCATCTTTGAAATAGCCTTGAAGGTGTTTACTGGCTGCAGCATACATTTTTACTGATAGTGGTTCTTTAAGTGTATCGCGGGCAAGGCTCCAGTACCATCCAGCATCTTTCGGAATACCATGTTCTAAGAAATAATTTGCTGCTTCTCCTGCTACGTGTACATTCAGGCTATTGAGTACCGTGCGGAAGAAATGCCGCGAAGATTCGTATGTCGCTGACTTAAGTGTCTTCAGCACATTTACCTGTACGCGATAATCTTTCTCCTTTCGGAAAATGTTTTTTAATTGCTCTGAAATATCCGTTTTTTTAATTTTTGACAATGAGCTTGCCACGGCCATTCTAACGTAAGGATCAGCATTCGTGCTAAGTGAAGTAAGTAGTTCAACATGAAAGCTGTCAAGGTCAATATTCTGAACACGTGCCAGATAGTTTGCAGCCATAACCTGTACGGGTGCCGGCATATTTTTGTCTTTAATCACCTGGACAACACGCTTAACGGTTTCATGCGATGTGATACCACGTAGCCCATACCTGTACAATCCGCGCATCTGACCAAGAAGTAAAAGTGTATCACTCCTGTAAAATGTGGAAATAGTAGTAAGTGGTTTCAAATAATCGGCAGAGCCACATTTGCCAATTGCCTCCAAGATGGTGGCATTAAGTATGGTTTTTTGGTTGAGTGAATCTTTATTGTCATAAGCTGCCAGCAGATGTCTTGTTGCCTTTGGTGAACCTATCTGACCCAGTGCAAATGCAGCGGCCTCTCTTACTTTCAGGTTTTTGTCGGCAAGCATCATGTACAGACTATCCAGTACAGTCGAATCTTGAATGGAGGCGAAGGCCATTACCGCACCATAACGAAGCGTCGGATTCTTGTGTCTGAACAAACCAACTAGTCCGCGGATGTCTTGTTTTTCCTGAAGCATATACACACGTTGCCATACAGTGTCTCTGAAGGTAGCGTTCACCTTAGTATTGTCAATGTTGGACGGGGGCACACAAGCTGACAGATACAGAAAGAATACTGCTGCCAGCCCTGTAAATATATTCAGGATTTTCTTAGTCATAACGGCAGTTCTGTTTCGGTGGGTTGTGGTTTTCTGAATTTGTTGGTAAACAGGTTCTTAATAAGCAGAATCAATGCCCATACATTTGACAATGCCTGCACTATTATTCTCAATCTTGGCTCACCATCTGTTTTCATAAATTCAAGGTAAAAGTACACAAGTAACAGCAGGATGACTGATGCAGCAATAATCATTGAACGGTTTCTTTGCTTGGCTATCCACGGTGACAAGACCAGCAGAAATAAACCGGCTGCCGGAGCAATAAGGCTTTTGTACTGCATGGATGTGCCAGCCTGGTCATAAGAATCAAGAGCGCCCCACAGACCGAAGACTATGAGTACAAATACGTTGAATATATGTGCCTGAAATGAATTCATTCCACTCATTATTTTAATTATTCTACAAAATCATCTACCGGAGCACCGCCCTCGTCAAATGGATCTTCATAAATTTCAGCCTTTTTGGCATCACTTTGTGTTTCAATACCTGATAGTTGATATTTATAACAATCGAGCTCGATGGTCATTTCACCTTCGGGTTTTATGAACTGTGCATTGATGTCGTAGTCAATATTTTTATTTTTTTCAATATTTTCCAGCAATTTGGCAAAAACAGGCCTTGCCATAAAAGACCCCTGACCTTCATTTTGGTCAAGGAAAGTGACCCATTTGTCTTCACCACCTACCCAGATACCCGCCACAATCTGAGGATTAATGCCCATAAACCACCCATCAGCAGCATCGTTGGTGGTACCGGTTTTTCCACCAAACACCGAATGCACATTCCCAAATCCGCCGGCTCCGGAGGCTACGTGTTTTAACATTTCGACCATCACATAATCCGATACCGGACTCAGTGCTACCTTCTCAAGTGGTGTTTCCTGGAAGATCACTTTGCCGTTCTTATCTTCTATTCTAGTAATGATGATTGGCTTGTGGTATTTGCCTTCATTGGCAAATGTAGCGTAGGCTGCCGTCATTTCAAGTACAGAAAGGTCAGGAGTGCCAAGGCAAATGGACGGTTCCTTGGGTATGCGGAGGATACCATTGTCTCTGCGTGCTGAGCTGTCGATACCCATATTGTGTATAAGGCCTCTTACCGGTTCGGTGTCACCTATTTGTTTCATCAGAAAAACCGATACAGTATTGATCGATTTTTTTAATGCTTCTTTTAAAGTGTAATATTTGCCGGAATAATAATCGAAGTTTTTTGGTGTCCAGTCTCGGTCAAGCCGGAATGTGCCCTCGCCAACCTTGATGGTCTGCGGTACATCCTGCACCTGGAAGCATGGGCTGAACCCCTGCATGGCAATAGCTGTTGCATAAATGAATGGTTTGAAAGTAGAGCCGACCTGCCTCTCACTGGTGACGTGGTCGTACTGAAAATACTTGTAATTAATGCCACCTACCCATGATTTTACGTATCCAGTAGTAGGTTCGATGGTGACAACACCGGTCTGCAAGAACATTCTGTGGTATTTGATAGAGTCAATCGGCTTCATGACAGTATCTTTTTCGAATGTTTTGTTGTAGGCGAACACCTTCATTTTTACAGGCGTATCAAAATCTTTTCTTGCCTTTTCTTGCAATTCTTCATATTTGCTACGCAGCTTGGGCCAAAAATCTGATTTCAGTATATTCAAATATATTTCAGCTTTTTCTTTCTTCAAGTATCTTTTCTTAATCAGATTTTTAAATACTTCTTTGTCTGTTGTATAGGCTATCATCCGTTCAATGTCCGAATCGCTTAACCTGATAGATTCGTACTCATCTTGTATTTCTGATATCAGGTTGTTGAGTATCCTTGACCTTAGCACACCATAACGCTCCGAACTCTGTACATTTGCCCAGAGCATCCTGGCTCTGAATGCACGTTCTTCTTCTTCTGTTCTTGGTTTTACTTCTTCTTCGCCTTCCTTCTTGCTTGTGTAAGGTTCTGCCCGTTTCGGTTTAATGAACATCCAAGGGTCTTTGCCCTTCCACCGCTGGAAGAATGTTTTTTGCAGTGACTTCATGTGGTCGGCTACTGCGGTTTCTGTACAGTTTTGTATTGCAGTATCAAGGGTAGTATATATTTTAAGTCCGTCTTTGTATATGTTGTAAGGTTTGCCGTCCGGTTTTCTGCATTCGGGTCGGTTGAGTATTCTTATTACTTCTTTGCGCAGCTCCATTCTGAAATAAGGTGCCAGGCCTTCTGATGGATTTTGCTGACTGAAATTGGACAGGTCGATGTTTCTGGCACTATATTTTTTATAATCAGTATGAGAAAGTTTGCCGGCTTTTTCCATTTTGCGCAACACAGCATTTCGTCTTTCCTTCACTTTTTCGGGTCGCCTCAGCGGATTAAACAATGACGGATTTTGAAGCATACCTACCAATGTAGCTGCTTCTGCTACGTTGAGTTCTTTTGGTATTTTACCAAAATATATTTGTGATGCGGCCTTTATTCCATAGGCTCCGTTGATGAAGTTGAAGTGGTTGAGGTAAAGTGCCAATATTTCTTCCTTGGTATATCTACGCTCGAGCTTCACTGCCGTTATCATTTCTTTGAATTTTCGGGTTATCAGCCCTACGACTTTCTGCGTTTTGGTCATTCCCGAAAAATCCCTGTCAGAGTACAAGAGCTTGGCCAACTGCTGGGTAATAGTACTGCCACCGCCCGAGCTTTTTTCACCCATGATAATTGTCTTTGTAAATACCCTGGCAAGCGCTTCGGGGTCAATGCCCGAATGAATGTAAAAGCGGCTGTCTTCAGTAGAAACTAGAGCATCGACGAGGTGCTGGGGTAGATCCTTGAATTCTACCGGAATGCGGTTTTCTATGTAGTACGAACCGATCAGTTCGCCTTTATTGGCATATACCGGCGATGCAAGATTGTTGGTCGGATCTTCGAGATCTGTGAAACTTGGCAGATTGTCAAATGATAATAGAACGAGAAACATAACGAAAATTAATAGACTGTACAAGCTTACTTTCCACAAACGGTTCCCCCATCTTTTGAATCTTAGGCTTCGAATGTCCTTAAATTCTGTATTAGAATTTTCTGCCATTTTAATAATCAGTAATTTGTAGCAAATATATGAATTAACTGTTGCAATATTTATGATGTAGCACGAATATATGCTTCAAGACCTTCTTTTAACTGCTGTTCAGTTATCAACAGATCGGGTTCGCACAGGCCGATGGCAATAATTTTGGTAATGGTCAATGTGCCGAATTCGCGTTTTTTGTCATGCTTGCATAGCTCTGCCACATCTGCTATTTCTTCATTTTTGAAGCCAATGGCCGGAAAATATTTTAGGATAAAATCTCTGATTTGTTCATAAGTTTTTTCACTCAACTTGCCCGAACACATATTGATGTACGATTCGATAATCATGCCGGCTGCCACAGCCTGACCATGTGAAAGTGTTTTTTCTTTGTTAAAAAAATATGCCTCCAGTGCATGACCTGCCGTGTGACCGAAGTTGAGTTTCTTCCTTTCCGTTTGCTCAAATGGATCAACTGCAACTATAGATTGCTTTATGTTTATAGATCTGGTTAAAAGGTCGTCCGAAATTATGGTTGGTCTAAAATGCTCAGGGTTAAGTAAATTCCATAACTCTGCATCGGCAATTATGGCGTGTTTGATGATTTCAGCATAGCCGTTGAGCCATTCGGCAGCAGGTAATGTGGCAAGAAAATGTGTATCGATAAAAATACTGTCAGGCAAATGGAAACTGCCAATGAGATTCTTGATTCCTTCGAAATCTATGGCGGTCTTTCCGCCTATACTTGCATCCGTCATAGCTAGTAAAGTGGTAGGTACGTACATGGTCTTTATCCCGCGTTTATATACCGATGCTGCGAATCCACCCAGGTCACAAATCATTCCTCCGCCGAGGCAGATCAACAGACTTTTTCTGTCTGCTTTACACAAGTTAAGTTCTTGCCAGATGGATGCAGCACTCATCATCGATTTGTTCTCTTCCCCTGCTTCAATGGTTATGACGTGGTCAATGTTTCGCCTGAATTTTTCTCTAAAATATCCTAGACAATGCTTAGCTACAACTGTATCCGTCAGCAATATAATTTTTGAGTAATTGCCCTCCATGATATTGTTCAGGTGGTGCCAGTTCTGCCAGATAACAGCCGTATTATGCGACATCTGATACAATGGTCGTTAGGGTTTAAATTCTTCGAGTGTCCAGGCTTGGGCTTTTTCTCTGAACAATACTTTTGTCTTTGCCCAAGTACTTTTGAATAGTTCCGACTGGCGGTACTGCTCCAGATTTTCTTCGCTCTCCCAATGGCTTAGGGTAAACATTATAGTAGTGTCTTCTGAATGTCGAAGCAGCTCAACATGGTTGCATCCCGGAAAAGCGCGTATCAACGGCTTACTTTCCAGAAAAATATTGATAAAATTAGCAGTTTCTTCGACCTTGAACTGCATCTTTACGATTCGTTTTACCGGATTGCTCATAGAAAATCGATTTGTATGCTGTCATCTGTTTCAAGTCCGAGCAAAGTAGATGCTCTGCCCATATTTACGGCTATCTCGAGATACTCCGATGAATTAAATCTCGCCAGCACTTCACCTACCGGTACGTCCTGATAGTGTTCAGAAATGCTGGTTATCGGGTCCCATCTTTTGTAATAAATCTCATAGTTTCGACCCTGACGAATGTATTCAAACAGTTCGTGGTGAATGTTGACCACCACATTGTCGAAATTGTCTATGTGAATGACCGATCCACGGATTAAAGCACTTCCGGTCACCGGGTGGAAGGCCAGTTTTTTCTGATATTTACTAATTGGGTTGCCAAGAGCTGAAAATTTTTCTTCAAGTATGGTTTTTAGCCCGGTTTGCAGAACTTTTTTAAGTGGAAATTTGTCTGCCTTGTCATAATGGACGGGAAAAATAAGATCCGGATCTTCATCGAATACAAGTGAAAAAAAACCATTATCGGGCCCGATGAAATAATGATTTCTATGCCTGAAAACCAGGAACTGTGGGCAATCGGTTCGGTCAGAATTGACTGCCACAAAATGGATAGTATTTTCAGGAAAATGATAATACGCATTCTTGAAAATAAAAGCAGCTCGACTCAGATTGTAATCCATTATCTGGTGTGTGATGTCTATAATACTGATGTCAGGTGCCGTTTTCAAGGCCTCACCCTTGAGAATGGCAGTATAATAATCTCTGATACCGAGATCTGTAGTAAGTGTAAGGATGTTTTTTTTATCCAAAATGTATTGAATCTAAATGTGAATTAAAAATAATTTCTGCAAAATTAAATAAAACCATTAAGTTTGGATTGTTTGATGTTTACAGAAATTGTAAATTGTAGCCGAATATTAATTTTTAACAAAAATCAGAACGTGTCGAATAGCGAAATTGTATTGCACATTGAAGAAGTCGAGCCAATGGAGCTCTACGGAGAACAAAATATTAAACTTACTTTATTAAAGAATGCATTCCCGGATGTCACCTTTACATCGCGTGGAAGTCAGCTTAAATTAAGTGGCAGTAAAAAGGAAACTCAGAATGCCAAAGCCAAGGTAGAAATGATGATAAGGATACTGAAGTCGCACAAAGAGTTGTCAACACAGACAGTGGAAGATTTGCTGGCAGGCGAAAATCCTTTCGAAACCAAAATAGCACCTACCGATGGGTCAGCAGCTTTGGTCTATGGTCGTGAAGGAAAAGTAATAAAAGCTAAGACCAAAAATCAGAAACTACTCGTAGAAAGTGCCGATGCCAATGACGTGGTGTTCGCCATTGGGCCTGCCGGTACCGGCAAAACCTATACTGCTGTAGCGCTGGCTGTACGTGCGCTGCGTAACAAAACCGTAAAAAAAATTATCCTGACAAGACCTGCTGTGGAAGCCGGAGAAAGTCTGGGTTTTCTTCCGGGCGACATGAAAGAAAAAGTGGATCCCTACCTGCGCCCTCTGTATGACGCACTTGATGATATGATACCACTCGAAAAGCTCAACTATTTCATGACCAACAGAATCATTGAAATAGCACCACTTGCTTTCATGCGTGGGCGTACACTCGATAATTCATTCATTATACTCGATGAAGCTCAGAATGCCACTACTGTACAACTCAAAATGTTCCTGACGCGTTTGGGGCCTTCTGCCAAATGCATCATTACAGGTGACCTCACCCAGATAGACCTCCCTCATCACCAAAAGTCGGGCCTTCGTCTGTCGTTGAACCTACTGAAAGATATTCCGGGTGTAGGCATTGTAGAACTGTCAACCGAAGATGTGGTCAGGCACAGGATAGTGAAGGCTATCATCAAGGCTTATGACAGCTATCACGAACAGCAAAAACAGATTAAAGAATTAGAAAAACATAAAGAATCACCTCAAAACGATATAAAAACAACAGAATGAACACAGCAGAAATACTCTACAAAGGCGGACTGAGAGCAGAATCCATCCACCTCCGCTCCGGCAACGTAATCGTCACCGATGCTCCTGTTGATAATCACGGTAAAGGAGAAGCATTTTCGCCTACAGATCTGGCAGCAACATCTTTGGGCATCTGTATGGTGACAGTAATGGGCATACTGGCTGACGCACACAATATCGACATCGACGGTACCCGCATTACCATCATGAAGCACATGGGTTCAGACCCACGAAGGATTTCAGGTATTGATGTAGATCTGTACATGCCCGACCGAGATTATTCCGATAAAGAAAAAAAGATGCTCGAACATACAGCATATAATTGTCCGGTAGCAAAATCTCTCCACCCGGATATAGTGCAGAATGTGAAGTTTCATTGGAAGAATCTATGAGTGTAATACTGCCCCACCTGACGAAAGCATTAGTAGGGCAAATCGATACCGGAGGCTCCAAAAGCATCAGCAACCGGTTGCTCATCATGTACGCTTTGGCAGGTCGTGATGCCGAATCAGCACGTTTATCTTCTGCCGATGATACACTTGTGCTTAAACGATTAATTACACAAAAATCAGCCATATACGATTGTGGTAAAGCCGGTACAGCACTAAGGTTTTTACTTGCCCTTAAAGCTTACCAAAACCAGAGATGCATTATCACCGGCGATAATCGTATGAAGGAAAGACCGATAGGCATACTTGTGGATGTGTTAAATGAAATGGGCGCATGTATTAACTATACCGAAAAAGAAGGATTCCCACCGGTTGAGATACAGCCAGGCTTGGGTTTGGCCGGTAGTGTAATACATGTAGATGCCACCGTCAGTAGCCAGTTTTTAAGTGCGTTGGCCTTAATCGGGCCTTATCTGTCAGGTGGACTTACACTTGTACTGAAAGGAAAAATGGTTTCATCCCCTTATTTCGATATGACTTTGAAGATGATGCAACATTCCGGCATTCACATAGAAAGAAGTGATGGCAGAATACTTATTCATCCCGGGAAATATTCCTTCACAGCATTCCGGGTAGAATCTGATTGGTCGTCAGCGTCTTACTTTTTTGCTTTTTGTGCGTTGTTGCCGGGTTCGCAGATTGAACTGTATGGGTTGATGCCGGATTCACTGCAAGGAGATTCAATGATTGTCAGGTGGATGGAAAAATTTGGCGTACAAACCGATTTTACAGAAAATGGGATTCGCATACGTTCAGAAAAAATCATACTTCCAACGATTGTTGAATTTGATTTTATCGATAACCCCGACCTATTCCAGACTATAGCCTTTATGTGTGCTGTTTTGGGCGTACAAGTGTTGTACAAAGGCCTGGATACACTGAAAGATAAAGAGACAGACCGCATTGCAGCCGTCAGTGCCGAACTTGCAAAAGTCGGTGTTCACTTGGTAAAACTTCCTCCAAGGATGGCCAAAAAGACCAATACTCAATATTATTTGCAGGAAGGTAAAGCTAACTTTGACAAGATTCGTATCAACACATACGCCGACCACCGGATGGTTATGGCGGCCTCATTGCTGAGCGTGGCAGGTGAAGTAGAAATCGAGCATCCACAACTGGTAAAAAAATCGTATCCCGATTTTTTCAATCATCTCAAACTATTAACCCGACCGGATAAATAAAATTTCAAGCTAATCCTACTATTTCTTTTTCACAGAATCACCAGGTTTATGCTGGAACAAATGTAATACAAGCTCGTCACTTGATGTTTTGCCCGAAAGACTGTCATCAAATATTATTTTTGCCAAATTAACTCTTGCCTGAGTGAAGGCATTCTTAACACTTTCGAGTCTTGCCTGACGCAGTGCAGCATCTGTCGCATTAACATTTACCCTGAAATAAAGATTGAGCGAACTGTAGGATGCCATAATGATATCGTTCAGTTCTTTTGTGTCAAGACCCACTAGCTCAGCAGTGCCGGGTTTGAATTTTATATGTGTACATACCAGGTCTTTTTCAAAAGTGTTTCTCGATGTGTCACGCAGAAATGCATAATATTTGTCTCCAAACGCTCCGGGCTCATATTTTCTGTCTTTGAAGAAGGCTCTTGATTCGAGCATTTGAAACTTTTGCTGAAGACTTAATGAATCGAAAGGAGTATCGGTAGTACTTTCTCTAAGCATAGGATACTTTTTGTACCATGCTGACGAATCATTTTCTGCGAAAAAATCTAGTTTTTCTTCAACCGGTTTTTCTGTCTTATTGCCTGTATCGCCGGTATTTTCCTTCTGGGCGCATGCGATGAACAGCAGCAATAATAAGGTCAGATTGATGTACTTCATTCTTGTTTTTTTTTATTTTTCAAACGAGAAAAAGCTTTGCTTGTTGCAATCAATGTATGCAGTAAATAAAAATCAGATTCAAATGCGAATCATTCGCTTGAATAAAGCGTTCATAAAAAGGAGTGTGTCTGACCGATTTATATTTTATTGTGATCGAATGTTAGCCAATATTTGATTTTGAATACCCACTTTTACCCAAGGCAGGGTATAATGAGACGCCGCAAAACACAACTAATTTGTTTTACTTACGTAATTTCAAAGATAAATATATCATATATGAGATATTTTCGAGTAATTTTTTATGTTGCGTCCATTTTGTTGGTGGCAAATGGGTGTAAGCAGAAGGAAGGCAGTACACAGGCCAAGGATTCTTTGTTTGTGAGTATGGCTGGTACAGAAACAGGCATTGATTTTAAAAATGCAATAACAGAAAATGCAGAAACCGAAGACAATATCCTTTCCTATCCTTACTTCTTTCATGGAGGTGGAGTAGCAGTAGGTGACATCAATAATGATGGTTTGGCAGATGTATTTTTTACAGCAAACCAAGGTCCCAATAAGCTATATCTTAACCAGGGCAATTTGAAATTCAAAGATATTTCGGCTACTGCCGGAATAGGAAAGAAAAACTGGTCAACCGGTGTAACAATGGCTGATGTCAACAACGACGGTTTTCTCGATATCTATGTAGTGCAGGGAGGCAATATGAATAATCCGGAAACACGGTCTAACCTGTTATTCATCAATAATGGCAATCTTACATTTACCGAAAAGGCGACAGAATACGGGCTCGACGACAAAGGTATCGGCACCCAGGCTTCATTCTTTGATATGGACAAGGATGGCGACTTGGACTGCTACGTCATGAATGAGAGCAAATATGAAGGCGTTGTACTCCACCAGGTATTTCAGGATCTGAAAAATCATCAGAATTTGCTGAATGCCAGTGGAAAATTGTATCGCAATGATGGAAATAAATACCTTGACATCACTGAACAGGCGGGTGTGGTTCGGTACGGATACGGACTTGGGCTTGTAACTACCGACCTTAATAATGATGGTTGGACAGACATATACGTAGCAAATGATTATTCGGTACCGGACTTTATGTTTATCAACAACAAAAACGGCACTTTTACCGACATGACCAAGCAGATGACCAGACAGATTGAGTTCTATGGCATGGGTGTAGATGTGAACGATATCAACAATGACGGATTGCCCGATATTGGTGTAGTAGATATGGCCACAGACGATCATTTTATGGGAAAAACACTGATGACTTCCATGGATGTAAAAGGTTTCTGGTATTATATAGACAGCCTGAAGTACCAATATCAGTACATGTTCAATGCTTTACAACTGAATAACGGCAACAACACATTCAGCAATATTGCCAATCTGGCACACGTAGCTAAAAGTGAATGGAGCTGGGCATCATTGTTCTTTGATGCGGATAACGACGGATTCAAGGATTATTTTATTTCCAATGGCTTCAAAAGGTATGCACGCGATAACGACTTCCGAAATGAAATGGAACGAATACGCAAAGAGAATGGTGGCTCAGTACCTATGTCTATGCGAAAGGAAATGTACGAAAAAATGCCTTCGTTTAAGCTTAGCAATTATATGGGCAAAAACAATGGCCATATAGCTTTTGATAATGTAGCAGAAGAATGGGGCCTTGCAGAACCAAGTTGGTCAAATGGTGCTGCCTATGGCGATCTCGACAACGACGGCGACCTCGATCTGCTTGTCAACAATATAGATGATGAGGCATTTGTTTATAAAAATACAGCAGCAGACAGAAAGGAAAACAATTTCCTAAACATTTCACTAAAGCATGACAAGCCTACTGAAAACACAAAAGTTTATGCAGTAGCAGGTAATGACATCTACAGTCAAGAACTCTGCCCTACACGCGGATATTGTTCTGCAATGGACAGAAAACTCCACTTTGGCTTAGGCAAGCTCAATAGAGTGGATGCCTTATATGTTCAATGGCCGGATGGAAAGACTCAAAAACTTTCAAATGTGAAAGCAAATCAGCTGCTTGAGTTGAAATACACAGATGCAAGCAATACACCGCTTCCTAAGTTTCACGAGTCAGCGGGTATTGTCGAAAAGCTCAATCCTGAGTCTGTTGGTCTTGATTTTGTACACAAGGAAAATCCTTACAACGACTTTGCCACTGAAGTGTTGTTGCCGCATAAGCAATCGACCATCGGGCCAAAGCTCACAAAAGGCGATGCCAATGGAGACGGACTCGAAGACCTGTATATAGGTGGTGCTGCCAATCAGTCGGGTGTACTTTATTTGCAGACAGCAGCCGGCAAGTTGGTTAAATCTCCTTCACAACCATGGGATGCAGACAAAGCCTGCGAAGATATGG
Organism: Saprospiraceae bacterium; assembly: GCA_019694295.1. Classification (GTDB taxonomy): domain Bacteria; phylum Bacteroidota; class Bacteroidia; order Chitinophagales; family Saprospiraceae; genus JAEUUM01. The sequence continues at coordinate 10,465 of JAIBCG010000008.1, read as the reverse complement.
ATGCAGTATTCTTTGACATCGATGGAGATGGTGACAATGATCTGTATGTTGTAAGTGGTGGTGGTGGTGAAATGGCCAATTATCCAAGAACATTACAGGACCGGCTCTATATAAATGAAGGCAAAGGCCAGTTTGTAAAGGCGAATGGTGCAGTACCTGAAGACTTCTTTGCCGGTTCGCGTGTGAAGGCAGCTGACTTTGACAGTGACGGTGATATTGACTTGTTCGTCGCAGGCAGAGCTGTTGCCGGAAAGTATCCGTACCCTGACCGCTCGATGCTGTTGATGAATGATAAAGGGAAATTGAAAGATGTAACTGCTGCTTGGTCTAAAGATCTGATGAATCCGGGTATTGTCACAGACTTTATCTGGACAGATTTCAACAAAGACAAAAAGCCTGATCTTGTACTCGTCGGAGAATGGATGGGCATCCGCTTTTATGAAAATAAAGGAAATTCATTTGTTGACGTATCAACTGCAAAAGGAACGGCCGACACGCATGGGTGGTGGTACAGTATAGCAGAGGCGGATGTGGACAACGATGGTGATATGGACTTGATAGCAGGCAACGTTGGGTTGAATACGAAATTCAAGGCAAAGCCAGAAAAACCATTTACAGTTTATTCAGCAGATTTTGACGGAAATGGTACCAATGATATAGTACTTACCAAAGATTACAAAGGTAAGGTGGTGCCTGTAAGGGGCAGACAGTGTTCGTCTGAGCAAATGCCTTTCATAAAAGAGCGATTTAAAACCTACAAGGATTTTGCAAATGCAGATATTGGCGACATATTAGGTGATGACAAACTCGACAAAGCACTCAAACTTACTGCGACTGAGTTTGCTTCCGTTTTGTTTATCAATGAAAATGGCAAATATTCCCAAAAAAACCTAAACATCATGGCGCAGATTGCTCCGGTTAATGCAATCATTACACAAGACCTCAACGAAGACGGTAATACGGATATCATCATAAGTGGCAATAATTTTGACACCGAAGTAGAAACCCAAAGATACGATGCAGGTACAGGCCTTATTCTGCTTGGTGATGGTAAGGGAAATTTTGAACCATTGCCGGCATATTACACCGGATTCTACGCTGATGGTAATACCAAAGATATGATTTTATTTACACTGGGTAGTGCCAAAACTCCTTATCTGCTACTTGCTAACAACAATTCGGCACCAGAATTATTCAGGCTGAATAATAAGAAAATTCAAAATGTAGCATATCATTAATTAAATGAACCATAAACAAGCCAAGATGAAAGCTTATTTGAAAGTAATTTGTATATTATCATTTATCATAATGTCTTTGTCATCATGTAAAAATGAGCAGAGGTCAAATTCGACAACAAAGGACGGTGCAGCACACGTTCCAAAATTTCAAGAGCTTTCACCCACAGAGACCGGCTTGAGTTTTAGCAATAATCTGGACATCGAGCAACTCAGACCAATATTTGAATACATCAATGGCTTTGACGGTGGAGGTGTAGCCTGTGGTGACTTTAATAATGACGGACTCACCGATGTTTTCTTTACCGGAAATTTTGTTGACAATAAGATGTATTTCAATAAAGGCGGGATGAAATTCGAAGATGTCTCGGAGAAGGCCGGCATAGTGCTAAAGGGCAGCTGGTGTTCGGGTGTGGCTACTGCCGATGTCAACAACGATGGTTTTCTCGACATATACGTTTGTCGAAATTATTATGACAGCCCACAACTGAGAGAAAACGTGTTATTCATCAACAAAGGCGATGGTACCTTCACAGACCAGGCCAAACAATATGGCATAAACGATAACGCATATACCATAACTGCCACATTCCTTGACTACAACAAAGACGGACTAGTTGACCTGATGACAGGTAACCACCATCCCAACAGAACCCGTTTGTTTATGGATAACTACAAGGATTTTCTGAATCCTCCACATGAATACAGTACACATTTGTACAAAAATAACGGTAATGGCACTTTCAGTGACGTGACCAAAGAGGCAAATGTACAGTATTTTGGCTGGGTACTTGGTCTGAGTGCATGCGACTTCAATAACGATGGCTATACAGATATATTTGTAGCAGTTGACCACGACGAGCCGGATGCTTTGTTCATCAATGATGGCAATGGCAAATTCACTAACCAGATATATACTGCCATGTATCACATCTCTATGTCAAGTATGGGTGTTGACTTCAGCGATATCAATCACGACGGGTTTCAGGACCTGGTAGTAGCAGAAATGGCAGCAATGAGCAATTTTAGCGAAAAAGCCAATATGGCGAGTATGGATATCCAGCGATTCTGGAACCTTACCAAACTTGGTTACCATTACCAGTATATGCGCAATATGCTTCACCTCAACAACGGAAACAATACATTCTCAGAAATTGGTCAATTGGCTGGTATCGATCGGACCGAATGGAGCTGGTCGCCTCTGTTCTTCGATGCTGACAACGATGGTGAGCAGGACCTCTTCATTAGCAACGGCTATTACAAAGCCATCCAGTTTAAAGACAAATACAAGCCTTTTAACAAAAAAATGTCGCACGAAAAGGACGAGAAGAAAAAAGTAGAGATGGTAAAGGAATTCCTGCGTTCTGTAAATCCAATCAGGGTTGAAAATCAGTTTTTCAGAAACAACGGAGACCTTACTTTTTCGCAGTTATCAAAAGAAAGTGGCATTGCCAACCGAGCTACCATCAGTACAGGTGCTGCGTATGCCGATTTTGACAACGACGGCGACATTGACCTGATAGTCTGCAACCTCGACGAGCCCGTATCGTTGTACAAAAACCTTGAACAGGAAAACGGAAACAATAATCATTACCTGCGTGTGAAATTCGAACCAAGCAAAAAAATGCACCCACACGGAGCAAAGGTTGTAGTAGAAACCGAAACTGGCTCTCAGTACCGCGAATTCAATACGGTGCGTGGTTTTCAGTCAGCTGTTGAACCGGTTATTCATTTTGGTATCGGCAAGAATAAAACTGTAAAAAAGTTACGTGTCGAGTGGCCTGACGGCAAATGTCAGATTATGGAAAATATAAAGGCAGACCAACTCATTTCATTAGATTATGAAAAGGCCGCACCAAATGGTAGCTGTATCCCGAAACCTGAACTGTTTGACCTTGCTCAAAATTTTACAAAAGAGTCGGGCGTCAGTTTCAAACATACCGAAAATTCGTATGATGATTATCAGACTCAGATTTTATTACCTCATAATATGTCGCAATGGGGGCCGCACATCTCAAAAGCAGATATCAACGGTGACAAGCTTGAAGATTTCTACATAGGTGGTGCTGCAGGTCAGGAAGGTACACTTTACATTCAGAATGCCGATATGACATTCAGAAAAACATCGCAGCCGGCTATAGCTGCCGACAAAAAATATGAAGACATAGGCTCAGTATTCTTTGATGCAGATGGTGACGGTGATACAGATCTGTACATCGTAAGCGGCGGCTACGAGTTTGGTCCTGAAGGTACAATGTATCAAGACAGGCTGTACCTGAACGACGGAAAAGGCAATTTTACTAAATCAAAAGACCTCCCGGCCATTACATCAAGTGGCTCATGTGCCATACCATTTGATATGGATGGCGACGGTGACCTCGATCTTTTCAGAGGAGGCCGACAGGTAGGTTCAGAGTATCCAAAACCGGCAAAAAGTTATATTATGCGCAACGATAAAGGAAAATTCATTGACGTAACATCCGACATACTTCCTGACAATGGTGTACTCGGCATGGTTACAGATGGTGCTGTAGCCGATCTCAACGAAGACGGCCGCCAGGATCTGCTTATAACCGGTGAATGGATGCCACTTACTTTCCTGATCAACGAAGGTGGAAAATTTGTTAACCGAACTAAGGAAATGGGCTTTGATGGCTCTAACGGATGGTGGTTTAGCATTGAGCCCGGCGACTTCAACAACGATGGGAAAACTGACTTTGTACTCGGCAACTTAGGAACTAACTATAAGTATAAAGCTACTAAAGAAAAACCGTTTGATATCTATGGCAATGACTTCGATGAAAATGGTAAATATGACATCGTTCTGGGTTATTTGCTGGATGGTAAGGAGACAGTACCTGTGCGAGGGCGTCAATGTTCTTCACAACAGATACCTCAGATAGAGCAGAAATTCAAAACCTATACCGATTTTGCCAATGCCAATCTGGACGAGGTCTATGGCAAGGATAATCTCGACAAATCAATCCATTACCGCGTCACAAGCTTCAAATCGGGCATACTGATGAACAAAGGCAGCGGCAAATTCGAAATTAGGTATCTGCCTAATGAAGTACAGATGGCTCCTATCATGGGCATCCAGATACTCGATATCAATAACGATAAAATCCAGGATATCATAGTAGGCGGTAACCTGTTCGTGTCTGAGGTAGAAACCGGCCGTGCTGATGCAGGTAAAGGACGAATACTGATTGGTGATGGCAAAGGTGGATTTAAACCTGTAAGTGTCCTACAATCAGGCCTTTATATACCTAACGATGTACGCGATATCAAACTCGTCAATACATCCTCACCCGATGTGTTGTTGCTGCTTGTAGGCAATAATAATTACTACATGGATGTAATAAAAATCAACAAGAAAAAAATACCAGCCATTTGACCATACTGCATGGTCAAATAAATCTAATCCTCGATTGCCTGCCTTGATCGTCGGGGATTTTGTTTTTGTGTAAAAATGATGTAAAACGCAGTAGAAATTCAGATATTCGCCTTCTTTTTTGATGAAAATGGGAGAATATTCTGGATACAAACTGGTGTTAAGTATTGATAATCATGATGTTATCGGTATAACTGTATCTGCATGGGCTGCACCTTCGCCTGATATGCGTGAAGTGAGCACAGTGTCGCAGAAAATTTTCCTCAACAATTACCGCGATTTTTTTCCGGATACAATTGAAAGCCATCATAAGCTGTTTCAGGTTTTGGACGAAATAAGTGACGAATCTCTTACTGCAAGATTCGGGGCAAAAATCCGGAACGGAGACAAGCTTTCTGTACTGATGGGGGATGAAAAAATAAAGGCGGTTCTCAAGCATTTCATCGAAAAAAAGATTGATTTCATACTTAGACAATTGGTTGAAAACGACATCGTCTTGTGCATTAACATTTTTCGTAAAGCATATATTGCCGACCACTGCGTGGATGTTTCTTCGACTTCATCAATGGCAAATATTTCCCTAAAAAAGTCTGATACATCAGTCTCTTATAAGCTGAACCTGATTTCCGATGAGCAGGATGTCGCTTTGATGGATAAAAATATCATGGTCGTATGCAATCATCCGGCCTGGGCCATCATTGACAGGAAACTGTATCAACCGGTAGGCATTAATGGGAATATGTTGCTACCTTTTGCAACGAAAAACGTAGTGATTGTGCCCGACAAGCTGGTACACACTTATTTTAAGTCGTTCGTGTTGAAGCTAGATTCATCAGTAGAGATTGAGGCAGAAGGGTTTGACATAGACAAATACGACATACCCGAAAATCCGGAATTGCAGTTGACGGAAAGCGTTTTTGAAGGAAAGTTCGTCTTGAAACTCGCCTGTTATTATCATGAACAAAAATTCGAATTTCACGACATAAGGCAGGGAAGGAAGAAAATCGAGATTTCGCCGGAAGGGAACATCCGTATCCTGAATTATGTGCGGAATATGGAAACTGAACGTCATATTGCCGAAAAACTGACAGAATGTGGACTCGAAAAAACAGCCGGACAAGTTTTTGCACTGCCGGAACAATCGGTAGCAGACATGTTAGATGCCTGCCTATGGCTGAGAAAAAACAAACCGGCCCTTGTAGCTGCAGGATTTAAAGTCGCTCCGTTTTTTATGGGAGAAAATCCGGTAAATCTGGAGGCTTTCGATGTCAAAACTGTTGCTAAAGAAGCAGGCGACTGGTTCGACGTCCATGTCGTGGTCAATGTTGGCGAATTCAGCTTTCCGTTCAAAAAACTCGCAGCCAACATAAGGAACGAAGACCCGGTTTTTATGCTTCCGGACGGGTCGGTGTTCATCATTCCAAAGGCGTGGTTTGAGAAATACTCGTCACTCGTACAGCTTGGCACAGAAACGGAAAGCGGCTACAGGCTTTCAAAAGCACAGGCGACGGTCGCCGAGGAACTTACCGGAGTGGCAGCCCGTTTGTCGGAACAGAATGAAGCGGAAATTCCATTGCCGGAAGGTTTGAATGCCGTACTTCGCCCTTACCAGGAAGCTGGATTCAGATGGTTAGCACGGCTTTATGACAACAATCTGGGTGCTTGCCTTGCAGATGACATGGGCCTCGGCAAGACACTCCAGTCGATTGCCTTGTTGCTGTATATTTCATCCAAAAAATCCAAAATACAGACTACAGGATTACCTTCAGGCCAGCTCGATTTGTTTGCAGCACCACAGCGTACAGGTATCCGCGCTTTGGTCGTTTTGCCGGCATCGCTTGTATTTAATTGGTACATTGAGCTGGAGAAATTTGCACCGCAACTCAGCAAATATACGCACACAGGCACTGAACGCTACCGTTCGCACAGCCTGATCGGCGGATTCGACCTTGTGCTTACTACTTACCATATTCTAGTACGCGATATTGATGAACTGTCGAAGATAGCATTCGATGCCATCATCCTTGACGAAAGCCAGCAGATAAAGAACAAAGACAGTAAGATGTTTGAAGCGGTCAACAGGATATCCGCACCTTTTCGCCTTACCCTGACAGGAACGCCTATTGAAAACAGCCTCGCAGACCTATGGGCACAAATGCAATTTATTAACCCCGGTATGCTCGGTAGTGCACAAAGCTTTAAACAAGCGTTCCGGATTCCGATAGAGCGAAATCAGGATGAAGCAAAACGGGAGGAACTCCTGCGTATCGTAAAACCGTTTATACTCAGGCGTACAAAAAAATCGGTGACACCTGAGTTGCCCGAACTCACAGAGTTTGTTCATTATTGCGAAATGGATGAGCAACAGGCCGAAATCTATGAAAAAGAAAAATCGGCTGTACGCAATTCGATCCTGATGGCGGAAACGGATGGCAGCGGAAAGGAAAAGTTACGAATACTCAATGCCTTACAACGATTGCGCCAAATAGCGAGCCATCCGGCTATGTTGCCTGAGTTTGCAGATGTAGCTTCCGGGAAATTCGATGAGGTGAGCTATTTTCTTGAAAATGCTGTACAGTGTAAGGAAAAAGTGCTGGTATTCTCCTCGTATGTGCGCCACCTCGACAAGTATTGTGATTGGGCGACATCCAATAAAGTGGCGTTCAGCAGACTCACAGGTGATGTGGCGTTGGCACAAAGACAGCGCGAAGTGGAGAATTTTCAGGAAAAAGACATTCCGTGGTTTTTTCTGTCGCTCAAAGCAGGCGGTACAGGCCTCAACCTTACTGCAGCCGAGCTGGTATTCCTGATAGACCCGTGGTGGAATCCGGCTGCCGAACAACAAGCCATAGCAAGGGCGCACCGCATAGGCCAGAACCGGAACGTGACTGCCATACGCTTCATCACTCGTAACACCATCGAGGAAAAAATTCTCCGCTTGCAGCAGAAAAAGCAAAAGCTCGCCTCAGAAATCATTACCGAAGACGAGTTTTTCTTCAGCCTTGACAAGAGCGAATTGGCAGGTTTGCTGGAGTAAATGAGGAGTCTTTTCTGATATTTTCAGATAGAATCTTTTGATTAGTGGTACGAATTTGAAAACCAAAAGTATAATCTGTACCAATTTTTGCCTGCAAAGTATCGGCCACAGTCAGATGGAGAAGTTTGTGCGGGAGTGATGTTAATATTGTACAAAACGCAATATTTTTGGTGAAATGCTTGACTTTTTAAATAAAATAGCATATATTTGGAGCAAATCTTATTTACTAAGCAAAAAACCATAGCATTATGAAAGCACTGCAGAATATTCGTGATTATTTCGCCTCTAAACAAAATTATATTAATTTTAAACGGGGGGGGTAAAATTTTATTCGTTTAGCCAAGCAGTAATTGTTTTGATTGTCATGGCTGCGAGTTGTATTGGTATTGGCAGATTGAATTCTTTGAATCCTTTTGATACAGTGATAAAGTTGCTGTCGGTATCAGCTTCTAAGGCAGAAGTGCCGCCAATGCCGGCAACATTGCTTACGGATTGCACAGATACGACCTACATAAATATTCATACAGATAGTTTAAGTAATGTACTTTCGTTACTACCACCGACTGGTCCGGTTAATATGAAAATATCGGGAACGCTTACAGTTGATGTCAATTGGTATATAGCTCCCGGATCAGATATAATATTGGATGATATTAGTGGAATAGACGTTAAACCGGGAGTCTTTTTGTCTGCTGACAGCACTTTGTTCAGAGGCTGTGACTACTTATGGAGAAGTATCGAGATTGAATCAGGAGCTATCGGGAGGTTTTATAAATGCAAATTTTCGGATGCATTGTATGCGCTTGATTATAACAACCTGAGTTACATGGGCATTGCCAACTGTGATTTTGACAATAATTTTGTTGGAGTCCGGTGTAATAATACGAGTGGAGGGGTAGGACATATATACTGGGTCAGTGATGATTACCAGTTCATCAATAACAGATTCAATGGAGGATCATTGAATCCTTTTAGTGGATATGACAATGACTGGGTATTGGGAGGCGGCAAAACCTATGCCGGTCTCATTTTGAATAATATCAGTCATTTTGTGGTTGGGGATATATTTGCTATGGGCACGCCATACGAGTATAACAATCAGTTTAAAAACGGCGTATTCGGTATATTGAGCAATGAGAGCAGTGTAACGCTGATGCGGAGCAGTTTCGGCAATAACATATCCGGTCTGCAGGAGATAGCTTCAACACCCGGCCATTTCATCAAAGTGCTTGGCGGCAGCTCAAAGTTAGTGGATTTCAGAACACATGAGGTGGCAGCGATCAATGTATCCGGCTTTGACAAGAGTGTATTGCCTGTTGATTTCACGAGTTTTGATGTTTCAAAGGAAGGCTCGGATGTAATTGTATCTAATACTAAGTTTATAAGTTCTGTCTATACAACCCCGGTAGGAATAAGATTTGAAGGGCTGAAAGCTAAGGATGTAGAAATAGACAGCAATGAATTTGTCAACTGTTTGATTGGAATTGAAGCAACAGGAGCAGGCGGAATGGAGAATTATAAAGTGACAAATAATACCTATGATTATGTGGATTATTATCCTGGAAGTAATGCCAAGAGGTTTTTCCATTTGATAAAATCATCGAATTATGCTGATAAAGTAATTTGTAATAATAATGCATTAGAAGCAAGCGGTAATTTTTATGCAATAGAGTTATTTAAGCTTAAAACCCCTGAAATATCAGACAACACGATACAATGTAGTCTTAATACTCAGTATGATCAATTTTATGGGATAAGATTAGTGGGCTGTGATAAAGCCATTGTAAGTGGGAATATTGTTCAAGGCCCTGGGGATACTTATGCCTATTCAAAAGTGTATAGCTTTTACGCGACAAACGGCAATGCTGTGTGCAATTATTCTAATGCTACATACGAAGGGATGCGTTTTGACTATGACAGCTACCCGAGCAGGGTATATTCCAATCATTTTTATGAGCATTACAATGGTTTTGTGTTAGATTATGAAGCAATAATTGGTGTACAAGATAACCACCAAAACCAATGGTACGGTAATCCTTATGATGGTGATGGTGCCTTGATGGGGTTAAATTATCTCAATAAAATGGGAGCTAAAAATGGATCGAAATTTTACATAGCATCGAGTATTCCTGTACAGACGAATAAATATTGGCCCAAGACTGTATCGGTGTATACCGCTCAGAGTAACGATGGTGTTGGTAGTTGGTTTCAATCAAAGGGGACACAAAAGCCTGAATGTGTCTCGGTAGGAGAGAATTTAACAGATACCTTGCATCAATTAAGTTACATCACAGAACAGGACAGATATATAGCCAAGGGTGACAGTCTTAAGGATGATGTGGCAAGCTGGGGATTAAGGTGGGGGCTTTATGATAAGTTGTATAATGCACCATCTTTGATATCAACGGATACCTTGACGGGTGCATTTTATTCACACGAGAATTCCGGTAATCTTGGAAAAATTTTTGAGATTAAATACCTGATTGAGAATCTAAAAAATTTACCGGAGTTCAATACTTACAGAGAGCATCACAAAGATATTATCTCACAAAAAGAGGCTTTAACTGAAGCGGAGCTATTGGTTCATACATCCTTAACACCAGGTGCAAAAGATACCGCGATGCAGATTCTGAACACCCAGATAGCAGTTTTAGATTCAATGTTGAACGAAAGTCAGGCTTTGGCGGATGATATGCAGCTGGCTTTTTCAACTGCACAGGCTGAAATGCAAAGTATCAGAGAGTCATTGAGCAATATGAATCAGATAGAACAAAACTATTCGATAGTATATGGTATTGT
>JAIBCG010000040.1 GCA_019694295.1 Saprospiraceae bacterium | reverse complement strand
TTCGGGTGAAAGAACGCTAGGTATTGACCCGGTATCCGGCAGAACAGTATTAGTGCGAATGTCCAAATTTGGTAAACCGGTGGTACAGATTGGAAGTCAGAGCGAAATTGCCGAAGGCGAAAAACCAGCTTATGCTAATCTGTCTCCGGGAATGTCTATCGATGATGTAAATCTTGAGGAAGCGCTTGAATTATTCAAATTGCCCAAATCACTCGGTGAATACGAGGGCGAAGAAATAGTGGTGGCATCAGGGCGTTTTGGTCCCTTCATTAAATACGGAACTCAAAATATCAGCCTGGCAAGAGGTGCAGATCCAATGGCATTGACACTTGATGAAGCCATACAACTCATTGAACAAAAAAAACAGGCAGATGCACCAGTTACTGAATACCAGGGTATGCCGGTGACAGCAGGAAAAGGAAGATTCGGTCCTTTCATAAAATGGAATGACATGTACATCAATATACCTAAAAAGTATAATCCGGATACACTTACTCCTTCTCAAGTGGCAGAATTAATAGAAGCCAAGCTTGACAAGGAAAGTAACCGTTATGTACATAATTGGCCTGACCTTAAACTTTCAATAGAAAATGGACGTTGGGGGCCTTTTATAAAATTCGGTAAAAAATTGTTCAATCTGCCAAAGAATGCCGAAGGAAAACGCATGACTCAGGAAGACGCAGCATTATTAACACTCGAAGATGTAAAGAAGCTTGTCACCGCCGAAATTCCGGATGCATTTGAAGTAAAGAAAAAAGCAAGTAAGAAAGCTTAAAAACAAATTTTCCCGGCAAACAACCAATTGAGTAAATTGAGTATTTGCTTAACTTTGCTAAATAAACGAACCTGAATGCAAGAAAACCACGAAATAACACCAGCCAAAAATAGGATATTCATGCCTTTGATCATCATGACATTCCTTGCCTTAGGGTTTGTAGGCGGACTTGGCTTTAAACATTTCGTGCCGTCCTTTAAGTCAACACATACAGCAGGTGGGAGTGACTCTACAGGAAGTGTAGATGAAATACTTCGGTTTATTCAGGCAAGGTACGTCGATAAAATTTCATTTGAAGACCTCAATGAAAAGACTATACGTGGATTACTGTCCCAACTTGACCCGCATTCCGTTTATATTTCAAAGGAAGAGTTACAGTCAGTCAATGACGAGATGAATGGCGACTTTGAAGGTGTTGGTATTGAATTTATGCTTGTGCGCGATACCATTAGTGTGGTATCTACAATTTTTGGAGGGCCGTCAGAAAAAGCCGGTGTTCTTGCAGGTGATCAGATAATATATGTCAACGATACGCTTGTTTCCGGCAAAAAACTCGATAATTCTGATATAATTTTGAAGCTGCGTGGCAGGAAAGGTACAAAAGTAAAAGTAGGCGTCAAGCGGCCTAATAAGGCAGGCATCTTGAGTTTTACCATTATACGTGAGGCCATTCCGTTCAATAGTATTGATGCCGCAATGGCAATCGATGATAAAACCGCTTATGTCAAAATAAACAGATTTTCTGCCAAAACATTCCAGGAATTCATGGGAGCAGCCGATTCTCTGTTTTTGAAAGGAAAAAAAGAAAACCTTATCCTTGATCTCAGGCAGAATCCCGGTGGATATTTGCAGGAAGCAACCAACTTGTTGTCCCAACTCATTGCCGACAGAAATAAGCTTCTGGTATATACCAAAGGTAGAAATTTTAAGAAAACAGAGTACGAAACAAATGGCAGAAGCCACTTTAGCGTAAAAAAAATTGCCGTGTTAATTGATGAGGGCTCTGCATCCGCCAGCGAAATCGTAGCAGGTGCCATCCAGGACTGGGATAAGGGAGTCATCATAGGAAGACGCTCATTCGGAAAAGGTTTGGTACAAGAACAATACGATCTGCAAACCGGCGGCGCACTCCGACTTACTATTGCCAAATATTATACGCCATCTGGTCGCTGTATCCAGAAAGATTTCGATCATTACAGTGATGAAATTGAAGAACGCTATAAAGATGGAGAACTCTCCGGCAAACTAAAGAATAATCCTAAAGACAGCACCAAATATTTTACTTCAAAAGGTAGAGTCGTGTATGGTTCGGGAGGAATAAGTCCGGATATCTTCATCCCGATAGACACCAACCTGCTTTCTGAGCAATATTTTGAGTTAAGACTGGCAGCAGCAGAATTTGCAATTGATGAAGCTAAGAATTTTCGAAAAGCTTACCCTGCAAGTTTGTCTGTTTTCCTTGCCGATAAAATAGGCCAGAATAAACTTTTCGAAAAATTTCAACAAAAACAAAAACTTAGCAAATTTAAGAATCTACAGCAATATGACAGGAAACTAAAAAACTATTTAAATGCACGCCTTGCCAAACAACTTTATGGTCAGAATGCCTTCTTTTTGATCCAAAATCTTGAAGATGAAGCTGTGCAAAAAGCCTTAATGCAATTTAAAGCAACTAAATTGATTCCTGGTTTGTAAATTTGTTCTTATATTTCTGCCACATTCATACTAAAAACCATAACATGAAACAATATCATGATCTCCTAAGGTATATTTTCGACCACGGAGTTCAGAAAGATGATAGAACAGGCACCGGCACCCTAAGTGTTTTCGGGTATCAGATGAGGTTTAATCTTCAGGATGGTTTCCCGTTGCTTACTACCAAAAAACTCCACATCAAATCCATTATTTATGAGTTGTTATGGTTCTTAAAAGGTGATACCAATATTAAATATTTAAATGAACACGGTGTACGTATCTGGGATGAGTGGGCAGACGAAAATGGCGACCTCGGGCCGGTGTATGGTAAACAATGGCGCTCATGGGAAACCCGCGATGGAAAAGTGATAGATCAAATATCAGATGTCATTCACCAGCTCCAGACCAATCCCAACTCAAGACGTATCATTGTGAATGCCTGGAATGTTGGCGAATTACAAGAGATGGCATTGTCACCATGTCATTGTATGTTTCAGTTTTGGGTTGCAGATGGTAAGCTCAGTTGTCAGTTGTATCAACGTTCTGCCGATAGTTTTTTAGGTGTACCATTTAATATTGCCTCTTATGCTTTGCTCACAATGATGATTGCGCAGGTTTGTGGTTTCAAGCTGGGCGAATTTATACATAGCTTTGGTGATTTGCACCTCTACAGTAATCATGTTGATCAGGCAAGATTACAATTGGAAAGAGAATTTTATCCGCTGCCAACCATGAAGATTAATCATGAAGTAAAAGATATATTTGATTTTAAGTTTGATGATTTTTCATTGGAAAATTATCAATTTCACCCACATATCAAGGCAGAAGTCGCTATTTGATGTGTTAAGAATTTCTTAATTTTATTTAGAAATGTTCTAAATAAGCAGAAGAATGATAATATATTTTGGTTAAAATTTTAGGAAATGTATTTTTGCGTTGACAATTGTATGACAATGTCTAAAAGATTAAGTTTTTAGTTCTTATAAGTTGAAAATTTTTCAGGAAATGGGCAAAAAATATACGTATTTACAATGGTCTGCTGTCATCATGTTTTTGCTGTCCGGTATGATGCTGACCGCTGCACCGGATGCCAATGCTGGCAAGGACTTATTCAAAGCTAACTGTGCCGCTTGTCACAATAAAAATATGAAGGATGACCTGACCGGGCCTGCTTTGGGTGGTGTTCAGGAAAGATGGGCAGGCAGGGAAAAGTTGCTTCATGATTGGATTAGAAATTCTCAGGCTGTGATTGGTTCAGGAGATAAATATGCCAATGACCTTTATGTCAAATGGAATAAATCTCAAATGAATGCATTCCCTAACCTGACGGACGATGACATCAATTCTTTGCTTTTGTATATTGATGGTGTTTTCACCGGAGCAATAGGTGGTAAGCCCGTAGCTGCAGTTGGTGCTACCTCAGCAGCGCCTGAGCAAAAATCTGACAGCAACATCCTTTATTGGTTTATTGCGGGTGTATTGCTCATTTTGTCGTTTATGTTATTAAAAGTTGTTAAATCTTTGAATTCCCTAGAAAATTCAAAAGATGGTACGATTGCAGAACCTTACTCATTCCGACAACTGATAACATCTAAGTCGCTCGTTGGCTTTGCACTATTTGCACTTATCGTTTTGGGTGGTTATACAACCGTTAATAACGCCGTTAATATAGGACGTTCTCAGGGCTATTCACCTGACCAACCGATAAAATTCTCACACGCAACACATGCCGGACTCAACAAAATAGATTGCCAGTATTGCCATGATGGTGCTAGAAGGAGTAAACATTCACTCATTCCGGCTGCCAATACTTGTATGAATTGCCACAAGGCAATCAAGGTCGGCTCTAAATATGGAACCGGTGAGCTTACAAAAATCTACGCTTCCATAGGCTTTAACCCTAATACTGACCAATATATCGCTAACTACGATAATATGTCTGAAGCAGATATAGCAAAAATATACAAACAGTGGATCGGTGACTCTTATGTAAAGGAGAAAGAACTACCGGCACTTGATGATAATGGAAAGATAGAAGTAGAAAGACAATGGGCTGAATTAAAGTCGTCTCTTACCAACGAGAACAAACCAAAAATACAAGGCCCAATAGAATGGATTAGAATTCATAATCTTCCTGATCATGTATATTTTAACCACTCACAGCACGTTACAGTAGGCAAGCTTGAATGCCAGAAGTGCCACGGTAAAATCCAGGAAATGGAAGTAGTGAAACAATATTCTTCGCTCTCAATGGGCTGGTGTGTTAATTGTCACCGTGAAACAGAAGTGAAGTTCCAAGACAATGCATTTTATAATTCCTACAAAAGATACCACGATGAGTTGAAGAACGGCAAACGCGAGAAGGTAACAGTAGAAGATATCGGCGGTATCGAATGTCAAAAATGCCATTATTAATCAGAAACTTAAGAGCGCATAATATTTAACTCTATGAAAAACAAAGAGCAAAACGTTTGGACAGGAATTGAACACCTAAATCCCTCTCCGGAATTTCTTGAAAATGCTAATCAGGAATTTTTGCACGGCCAGGAAGAAATTCCTATTCCAATAACTGAGCAATCATTAAGTTTGTCTTCTAACAGAAGAGACTTTTTAAAATATTTGGGTTTCGGAATTGGCGCTGCTACCATTGCAGCAAGTTGTGAAATCCCGGTCAAAAGAGCACTTCCTTATGTAACCAAACCTGATACCATTGTTCCGGGTGTGGCCAATTATTACGCATCTTCCTTTGTAAAAGGTGGGGATTATTGCTCCATTCTTGTGAAAACGAGAGAAGGACGTCCTATTAAAATTGAAGGTAATTCGCTTTCTCCGGTTACCAAGGGTGGAACCAACGCCAGAACTCAAGCTAGTGTACTCGACCTTTATGATACAAATAGATATCAGACTCCAAAAAAAGTGGAGTCCGGAAAAGTGAAGGAAGTAAAATGGGCAGACCTCGATAGAGATGTAATGGCCAAGCTCAATTCTGCCACCGGTATCAGAATCTTATCTAATACAATACTAAGCCCGACTGCCAAGAAAGCAATCGGAGAGTTTACTACTAAGTATCCTAATGCAAAATGGGTAAGCTATGACCCAGTTTCGGCAAGTGGACTGTTGGATGCCAATCTTGAATCTTTCGGTGACAGAGTGGTACCTGCTTACAGTTTTGATAAGGCAAATGTAATTGTGGGCTTTGATTGTGATTTCCTCGGCACTTGGATTTCGCCTATTGAATACGCTGCACAATACGCTACGAATAGAAGAGTAGAAGATGTAAAGGCCGCCAAGATGTCAAGACACTATCAGGTGGAAAGTCACATGTCACTCACAGGCTCAAATGCAGATAACCGTATTCTGGTAAAACCATCTGAACAGGGTGCTGCAATTGCTGCTTTGTATAACGCAGTAGCGTCACAATTGGGTAGTGCAACTATCTCCGGCCCGAAACTGAATGATAAAGCATCTAAAGCGATGGCAGGTGTTGCAAAAGATTTGATTGCTAATAAAGGTGCTTCACTGGTTGTTTCCGGTTCGAATAATAAGTATGAACAAATACTTGTTAATAAAATTAATGACCTCCTCGGAAATTATGGTGCTACCATTAGTTTTAACAACGCTTCACTACAACGCACCGGAGATGATGCCGCCTTACAGCAATTAGTTAGTGAAATGAATGCCGGATCAGTAGGCGTACTTATTGTTATTGACGCTAATCCTGTTTATGATTTGCCGAATGGCGAACAATTTAAGCAGGCTATGGCTAAAGTGGGCTTAAAAGTTTCTACTGCAGCAGTACCTTCTGAGACAGCAGTGGTGTGCGATTATATCGCTCCTGCCAATAACTATCTCGAATCATGGGCAGACGCTGAACCAAAGAGAGGAAGTTATAGCTTGATACAGCCTACTATTTCTCCACTTTTTGATACAAGACAATTCGAGGCTTCGCTCTTGGTGTGGGCAGCAAGCCCTGCTTATGATACCAAGGCAGAACAGCCGTATTATGAATACCTTAAGAGCAGCTGGCAGTCAGGTATGTTCGGTCAGCAAAAAGCTTTCAGTACATTCCAGTCTTTCTGGGATAGTACATTGCATGATGGTATTTTAGAAAATCCAAAATCATCCAATGCTGGTGCTTTCCGTGGCGAAGTTGCTGATTTTGGTTCAAAACTTACTCAACCATCTTCTTCCGAACTTGAAATTTCATTCTACGAAACCATCAATGTAGGTGACGGATCGTATGCTACCAATCCGTGGTTGCAGGAATTACCGGATCCGGTAACAAGAACAGTTTGGGGTAACTACCTCGCTGTACCGGTAGGGTGGAAAGGAGAAGCAAAATACGACACTTTCAAAGGCCTTAAAGATGGTGACCTTGTTGACTTGGAAGTAAATGGCAAAAAACTTCGGGTACCTGTCATTACACAATTTGGTCAAATGCCGGGCACCTTAGGTCTTGCCTTGGGATATGGTCGTACTGAAGCCAGCGTCACAGGTAAAAATGTGGGTGTTAATTCATTTAATATGGCATCCGTTGTGAATGGTGCCACGGCTTATAGCTCTGATAAAGTAAAAGTTTCTGGCAAAGTTGGTACCGAGAAAGATTTTTCTTGTGTACAGTATCACCATACAATGGGTGTAACGGGAACTGACAATAAAACCAAACAAAAGATTAATGTTGACGAACTTGCTGCTGTTACATTAGGTGCAGGTTATCAGGGTTCGATCGTGCCAAGAACCATTATCAGAAAGGCACATGTCAGTGAAGTTAGTAAATTTGCTGAAACACTCCACGAAGAGAGATTGGGTCATCAGGCTCTAAATGCCAAGACACTCTATAGAAAGCATGATGAAAAGTACAAAACGGGTATCCATTGGGGTATGCACATCGACCTCAATTCTTGCATCGGTTGTGGTGCTTGTTCGGTAGCTTGTATGTCGGAGAATAATGTACCTGTTGTAGGTAAGCATGAAGTACACCGACATCATGAAATGAGCTGGTTAAGAATCGACAGATATTTCTACGGCACACTCGAAAACCCGAATACTGTTTACCAACCAATGATGTGCCAGCATTGTGACAACGCTCCTTGCGAGAATGTCTGCCCGGTAGCAGCCACCAACCATAGCATGGAAGGTATTAATCAGATGACTTACAACAGATGTATCGGTACAAGATATTGTGCCAATAACTGTCCGTATAAAGTGAGAAGGTTTAACTGGCTAGATTATACAACAGCCGATTTATTCCCTTCTAATGAATATTCTATCAACAATGAAAAAGTCAGATTCGGTGCAGACAACCTTACCAGAATGGTATTGAATCCGGATGTGACTGTGCGTACACGTGGTGTAATTGAAAAATGTAGCTTCTGTATTCAAAGAGTTCAGGAAGGTAAACTTACTGCTAAGAGTGAAAACAGACAACTGCGCGATGGTGATGTAAAGTCTGCATGTATGACTGCCTGTCCTACAGGTGCTATTACTTTCGGAAACATCAATGATCCTGAAAGTGCGGTTAGTAAAAAGAATGCAAATTCTATAAACTACCTTGTACTTGAAGAAGTTAACGTTGCACCAAATGTTATGTACAGCGCAAAAATTATTAACAGTAACGAAAGTCTTGACGCTTAATTTATAATAACGAATATTAAATATAGATATGGGACACTATGTTTCTCCGCTAAGGATACCACTCATTGAAGGTAACAAAACGTATCACGATATCACCAATGACATTTGTGCACCTACCGAGCGTACACCAAGTGCATTATGGGTATTGGGTTTCGCTATTTCAGTAGCGTTTTTGGCACTTTATGTTTTTATCATCACCTGGACAATCTGGAAAGGTATCGGATCATGGAACCTTAACAGAACCATCGGATGGGGTTGGGATATAACCAACTTTGTTTGGTGGGTCGGTATAGGTCACGCTGGTACACTTATTTCTGCAATCCTTTTGCTTTTCAGGCAAAGATGGCGTACAGGCGTTAACAGAGCCGCTGAAGCGATGACGATTTTTGCCGTTATCTGTGCCGGACAGTTTCCGATATTTCACATGGGTAGAGTATGGCTTGCATTCTTTGTATTCCCGTACCCAAATACCAGAGGTCCGCTGTGGCTTAACTTTAACAGCCCGCTGATGTGGGACGTTTTCGCCCTTTCTACATATTTTACAGTCTCATTACTATTCTGGTACACCGGACTTGTACCTGATTTTGCTACAGTAAGGGACCGAGCTAAAGGTTTGAGATGGAAAATCTATAATTTTTTATCTTTCGGATGGACCGGTTCTGCCAAGCATTGGCAAAGATGGGAGTCACTTTCTCTTATTCTGGCGGGCCTTTCTACTCCACTTGTACTTTCAGTGCACACCATTGTATCATTTGACTTTGCCACTTCAGTAATACCAGGTTGGCACACCACCATTTTCCCTCCTTATTTTGTAGCAGGTGCTATCTTCTCAGGCTTCGCAATGGTATTGACTCTGATGATTATTGCACGTAAAGTGCTCAATCTTGAACAGTACATAACCATCGAGCATATTGAGTCGATGAATAAAGTAATTCTCCTGACTGGTTCAATTGTAGGTGTTGCATATCTTACAGAACTTTTTGTGGCTTGGTATTCAGGATATATATACGAGCAGTTTGCTTTCTACAACAGGGTTTTGGGTCCATATTGGTGGTCCTATGTTGGTATGATGACTTGTAACGTTATTTCTCCACAGTTTTTTTGGTCAAAGAAGATCAGAAGAAGTATTGCCTGGACATTCGGTCTATCGATTGTAGTAAATATCGGGATGTGGTTCGAACGTTTTGTTATCATCGCCACGACACTTGCCAGAGATTACCTTCCATCCAGCTGGAGTTACTATACTCCTTCATGGGTAGAGGTTGGTATGTTCTTGGGCTCAATTGGTTTATTCTTTACCTGCTTCCTTATCTTTACAAGGGTAGCACCAGTGGTAGCAATTGCTGAGATTAAGTCGATCCTGAAAGTTGCAGGTGATCAATACATTGGGCCTAAGGCTAAAAAACACGATAATCATTAATTAGTTTGACTGAAAAGATTATATCAAAAGTATATGAAAACATTAAATAAAGAAGTTCTTTTTGGTTTGTACAATGATGAAACCGAATTGCTGAGCGCCATCAAACAGGCGAATGATAAGCACCTTGAAATCATGGATGTTTTTACACCTTTTCCGGTGCACGGTCTCGACCCTTTGCTTGGTTTGAAAGAATCAAGATTGCACATCGCAGGTTTTATTTATGGTGCTACCGGTACCTTGATTGCATTTCTGTTTATGACTTGGGTGTTCGTCAGCGACTGGCCAATTATCTTTGGTGGTAAACCATTCTTTGCAGCTCCTTCTTTTATTCCGGTAACTTTTGAATTTACTGTACTCTTGTCTGCAATAGGCATGACAGTAACATTTTATACAATATGTGGCATGGGGCCCGGTGTCGTCAATCCGATACTGGACAGCAGGATAACAGATAATAAATTCTGTATTGCATTTGATGTAACACATGGAAAGGAAAATGAAAATGATTATAGATCATTTTTTACTAACACTGGTGCATCAGAAGTTCATTCAAAAAATATTTAATAAAAGCATAAACATCCTTCAAGATGAATACTTTGAAAAATTTTGCTTTGCTTCTAGTAATAACCCTGATATTTGGTGCCTGCTCGGGTCCAAGTGGTAATTATCCGGGAACGGATTATATGCCTGATATGGGTTACTCGGTAGCCAATGAAGCTAATGTTTATAATAATTATTGGGCTAACAGCTGGGATGAAGAAAGTGTAATCAGCAGGAAGGCGACTTCCATGCCAAGACTGCCGGTCAAAGGTACAATCCCGCGTGGTTATGCAGGTTATGCCTTGTCGGTTAATCCTGATGGAACACTTGCATTACTTAATGGCGAATCTTCACCAAATGCTATACACACTCCTATCAATGGAGACGTACCTTATTATTATGCAGATACTGAGGAAGACAGAAACAGAGCAATGAAGGAAATCACTAAGAATCCTTTCCCTATTACAAGTGCGGCAATTGAAAGAGGGAAAAATCTTTACGTTATTTATTGTGGCATCTGCCACGGTGATAAAGGTGATGGTAGTGGTTATCTTGTTAGAGACAATGACGGAAAGTATCCGGCTCAGCCTGCTAACCTTATTAATGATGAGTTTACAGCTGCCAGCGAGGGTAGATTTTACCATGCTATCATGCATGGAAAAAATGCAATGGGTAGTTATGCCGATAAATTGTCGTATGAAGAAAGATGGGATGTTATCCACTTTATCCGAAGTTTACAGGCAGGTGCCAAGGGGGCTAAGTATGATGAAAGTGAAAATACACTCAACAGCGCTACCCCAGCTTCTAAAGTTGTTAAAAAAATGGCAGAAGTGAAAGTTGAGGCGGTTGCAAAACCAGAGGACACAAACAAAAAACACTAAGAAAGTTATTAACAAGCTATAAAAGAATTTTTTCTTATGAATAACCAGTTTGTATTTGAAAAGAAACAGAAAACTACTTTGGGCATCTTTATGCTGGTAGGAGTGGTCTGTATGATATTGAGCTATTTAATGGATGACGGGACTTTACACATGAGGTTTTGGTCAAATTACCTAACAAATACGGTATATTTTCTCGGCATTGCATTTATAATAACTTTCGTACTACATGCCAAAGTACTAATGTATTCCGGCTGGCATGTGGCATTCCAACGAGTTTGGGAAGCATTTTCTTTGTTCCTTATCGTCGGAATAATATTAATGATTCCTATAATAGCAGGTATCTGGGGGCATTTTCACCATCTATACCATTGGGCGGATAAAGCTGCTGTTGCTTCCGATGTTGTCCTTAAAGGTAAGTCTTCATTCCTTAACCCTGTATGGTACACTGCCGGTACTTTAATTATAGTCGGCGTATGGTACTTCTTTTTCGCAAAGAGATTTAGAAACCTATCAGTACAGGAAGATAAAGAGTTTGATCCTAACTATACACTTCATAAGAAAATTAAAGTCAATGCAGGTGTTTTCCTACCGATAGCTGCATTTACAAGTGCCGCTTTGATTTGGCTTTGGATAATGTCTGTTGACGCACACTGGTACTCAACTTTGTATGCCTGGTATGCTACTGCAAGTTGGTGGGTTGGTTCTCTGGCTTTGACTATCCTAACACTCATTTATCTTAAGAGCAAAGGATATCTTGATATTGTTACTACAGAACACCTCCATGATCTTGGTAAGTACATGTTCGCCTTTACGATTTTCTGGACTTACCTCTGGTTTTCACAATATATGTTGATTTGGTACGCAAATATTGGTGAAGAGACGACATATTTTCACGTAAGGATGAGAAAATTCCCGGTATTGTTCTATGGCAATCTTGTACTTAATTTCGTACTGCCTTTCATCATCCTCATGAGGAATGACACAAAGAGAAAATACGGTACACTTATTTTGACATCTATTATTGTTTTTGTAGGTCACTGGTTTGATTTTTTCCAGATGGTAAGACCTGGTACTTGGTTGTCAGAAATTGAACATGCAAATCATGCTGCACATGCAACACACGCAAGCCATGCTGCAGAGCATGCAGCACCTGTGTTGAGCAAATGGGGATATCCCGAAGGATTTGTAAATGGCGTCAGTATTCCTGGATTATTGGAAATAGGAATTTTATTAGGCTTCGTAGGCTTGTTCTTCTGGTTTGTATTTATGCAGCTTGAAAAAGCATCACTCGTTCCAAAGAATAATCCTTACCTTGAGGAAACTGAACATCACCACGTAATGTAATAAATTAAAATAAAGAGATAAATATATATTTATGACAGCCTTTATAATTTTTATCTGCCTCGTACTGCTGGCTATTGTAATAATACAAGTTGGTAAGGTAACGGAGCTTGCCAGTAAGATTAAAGGAGAAGAGGAAGCTCAATACCAGTCAAATTTCTGGAACTCTAACCTATCTTTGATTTTTATGGTTGTTTTTCTCGGAGCAATTTTTGTTTCTGCTTATTACTATAAGAATTCGATGTTGGGTTATGGGCCTCATATTGCCGCCTCAAAGCATGGTAAAACCATTGACTTTTTGTTTAACGTAAATTTGTGGTTTACCGGCATTGTGTTCGTCCTGACACATATTGCATTATTTTGGTTTGCCTATAAATATAGCGGTAAGAGGAACCACAGAGCTACTTTCATTTCTCATGATAATAAATTGGAAATCATCTGGACTGCAATTCCAGCTGCAGTAATGACCTTACTTGTAGTAGGAGGATTGGATGCATGGAATGATATCATGGCCGATATTAAGGAAAAGGACGAATATATTGAGATTGAAGCTACCGGGATGCAGTTTGCCTGGCTATTAAGATACCCAGGTGCTGATGGAAAACTAGGTACTAGAGATTTTAAGAAAATTTCAAGTAATAACCCATTTGGACAGGATTGGACAGATACAAAAAATCTTGATGACATTCATGCCTCTGAGATAGTGTTGCCGGTTGGTAAAAAAGTACGTGTCAGGATTACTTCACGCGATGTGCTTCATAGTTTTTTCCTACCACATTTCCGTGTAAAAATGGATGCTGTGCCTGGTATGCCTACATATTTTGTATTTACACCAACAACCACAACAGCCGAATATCGGCAACGCTTGAGCAGATACAATGAATGGCAGGAACCATCTGATCCGAAAGATCCGGAAAGTAAACCAAGATGGCAGGTATTTGACTACGAATTAGCTTGTGCAGAATTGTGTGGTAAAGGTCATTTTAGTATGAGGCGAGTTGTTAGAATTGTATCAGAAGATGAATATGCACAATGGTTAAAAACACAAAAATCTTATTATACCGAGTCAATTAAAGGTACAGCTGATGACCCCAATGCTGGTGGACAAGTATCAGCTGAAGAATTGAAATTAAGACGTGAAACATTTTTGGCTGAGTTAGAAAAAGTGAAAACGCAAGCTGCAGATGCAGGTGAGAAAGTTGTACAATTGGGCCACATTGGTTTTGAAACAGGGTCCGCAAAACTTACTACAGAATCAAAATATCAGCTTGATAATCTTTTCGAATATTTACAGTCTAATGCTGATGTTAAAATAGAACTTGGAGGACATACAGACAGTATAGGCGATGCAGCTGTTAATCTAAAACTTTCAGGTGAACGGGCGAAAAGTGTTGCTGATTACCTTATTAGTAAAGGTATAGATGCTTCTCGCGTCAGCTCTAAAGGTTATGGTTCTACCAAGCCGGTGGATTCTGCTGATACTGAAGAAGCTAGAGCAAAGAACCGCCGAACAGAAATTAAATTTTTATAATATATTGAAATTTTAGTACCATGTCAAATATTTCACAAATAGATCAGGAAAAATTGATTCATGAAGACGGTTTTAACGACCATTTTCACGAACATCATGATGGTGATAAATATCAAATGGGATTCCTTACGAAGTATATCTTCAGTATGGATCATAAAATGATTGCTAAACAATTCCTAATAACAGGTATGGTATGGGCAGTCATAGGAGCATTGATGTCTTTGGTGTTCAGACTCCAGCTAGGCTTTCCAGAGTCCGATATGGCTTGGCTAAGACCTATTCTTGGTCAATGGATTGTTGTCAATGACGCTGGCGTAGGTACATTGTCCACTGAGTTTTATTATGCTCTGGTGACAATGCACGGAACTATTCTGGTGTTTTTTGTATTAACAGCTGGTCTGAGTGGTACATTCAGTAACTTGCTTATTCCGTTGCAAATCGGTGCTCGTGACATGGCTTCACCTTTCCTGAATATGTTGTCGTACTGGTTTTTCTTCCTGGCTGGTATCATCATGTTCATATCATTATTTTTGAGCACTGGTCCATTTTCTGGCGGTTGGACAGCATACCCACCACTGAGTTTGTTGCCTCAGGCATCTGATGGTTCAAAAGCGGGTATGACTTTATGGTCGATTAGTATGGTTTTCTTTGTTGTATCAGTTTTGTTGGGTGGTATTAACTATGTTACCACTGTACTCAATCTGCGTACAAAGGGAATGTCCATGTGGAGACTTCCGCTTACGGTTTGGTCTTTCCTTATTACAGCTATAGTTGGTATTTTGTCTTTCCCTGTATTAGCAGCTGCATTCTTTTTGGTCATTTGTGACAGAAGTCTTGGCACGAGCTTTTATCTTAGTGAAATATTTATTGGTGGACAGGCGCTTGATCATGTTGGTGGTTCTGCAATTTTGTACCAGCACTTGTTTTGGTTCTTAGGCCACCCGGAGGTATATATCATTATATTGCCTACGATGGGTATTGTATCTGAGATATTATCGATTAGCTCAAGGAAACCAATTTTTGGTTATAAAGCGATGGTAATGTCATTGAGTGCGATATCGTTCCTTTCGTTTATTGTGTGGGCGCACCACATGTTCATGTCAGGTATGAATCCATTTATTACCAATTTCTTTGTTATATTTACACTTATTATTGCAGTGCCTTCAGCAGTGAAGGTATTTAACTGGATTTCCACTTTGTATAAAGGTAATATTCGGTTCAATTCTGCAAGTCTTTTTGCAATCGGTTACGTTTCATTGTTTATATCAGGTGGTCTGACGGGAATTTTTCTTGGTAACTCCACTATTGATATTCAATTGCACGATACTTATTTCGTAGTAGCGCACTTCCACCTTGTAATGGGTGTGGCTGCATTCTTTGGTATGTTTGCTGGTATTTATCATTGGTTCCCTAAAATGTTCGGAAGGTTTATGAACGAAACTGTTGGTAAAATACATTTTTGGGGCACGTTGATTGGAGCTTACATGATATTCTGGCCTCAACATTACCTAGGTATTGCCGGTGTACCGAGAAGATATTACAGCTTTGAAAACTTCGATGCGTTCTCTCATTTTGGTACCATGAATAAGGTGATTACCATAGCCGCATTCTTTACTTTTTTCCTTCAGGTATTGTTTTTGATTAACTTCTTCTACAGTATGTACAGAGGTAGAAAAGTAACCAATCCGAATCCTTGGGGTGCGAATACGCTTGAATGGACAACTCCAATAAACCCTGGACACGGTAACTGGGATGGTAATCTACCGGTAGTACACAGATGGCCTTATGACTATAGCAAAGATGGTGAAGACCATATTCCACAGATTATTCCGATTCAACCCGGAGAAACTGTTGTTCATCAGTAAATTTTAATTGAGCGATAGCAATTAGAAGAGAAATGCTTAAATCATTAGGACTAATAGATACCATACGGCTCAAACTTACAGATCTTGGGCTACTGACTAAGTTCCGCTTGTCGTCATTGGTTGTGTTATCAGCCATGGCCGGGTATTTTGTGTCTCTTCACACAGCTGTGACACTTGAAGGTTTGTTGACCATTGCTATTGGTGGTTTTCTGGTTACAGGTGCGGCCAATGCATTGAATCAAGTATTTGAAATAGAGTACGACAGACAAATGAAACGTACACAAAACCGACCTCTGGCTGCTGGTAGAATGTATATACCTGAGGCTGTATTGTGGGCTGGTGTATTTAGTTTGACAGGTACAGCTCTGTTGTTAAGTTTTAATCTTTATGCAGGAATATTGGGACTTACCAGCTTGGTTTTGTATGCTTTCATTTATACGCCGTTGAAGAGGATTTCACCTGTAGCGGTGTGGGTTGGTGCCCTTCCTGGTGCCTTACCTGTACTGATAGGGGGTGTGGCTGCCACTGGTTATTTAACACCATTAGCCATTTGTCTTTTTTTGTTACAAGTTATCTGGCAGTTTTCACACTTTTGGGCAATTGCATGGGTTGCAGACGATGATTATCGAAATGCTGGTTTTAAATTACTTCCAAGTAATTCTGGAGAGAAAGATTCGTCAGTAGGGTTCCAAGCTTTTGTGTATAATATTGCACTTACTCTGTTGGGTATCTTACCTTATTTCCTTGGTTTGATGAGTCTTATATCTACAATTATTATTGTTTTGGTATCAATATTATACGCTCAAAAAGCATGGTATTTGTATAGAAGATGCGATATGGATTCTGCAAGAAAGCTTATGTTTTCTTCATTCCTGTATCTGCCTGTAGTCTTGCTTGTATTTGTCATCGAAAAAATGTTAATGATATGAGTTCAACGGTGGTAGTACAGAAAAGTAAGATTGATCCAAAATTCTTCACGCTACTTATAGCTTGTGCAAGTATTTTTATGATGTTCGCTGGCTTGACAAGTGCTTATGTAGTAAGGCAAGCAGGTGGCAACTGGTTGGAATTTACATTACCGGATTCATTCACTTACAGTACAATTATTATTATTATCAGCAGTGTTTTTCTGCATTTTTCATATTTTTCCTTCAACAAGGGGAAAGAAGCTTCGTACAAGATATTTTTAGTTGTTGCCTTCATAATGGGTCTTTTCTTTTTAGTACTCCAATATTATGGATGGACACAGATGGAAAACATGGGTATCATGTTCAATGGAAATCCTAGTGGTTCGTTTGTGTATGTGATAAGCGCAGTACACGCGGCTCACGTTTTGGGTGGCATAGGTGCACTTGCAATGGCTATGATACATGCACTTAGTCTTGATTTCTTTGTGAATGATAAACGCAGAAACCGTCTCAAAATAACAGTTACTTACTGGCATTTTGTTGATATACTATGGATTTATTTATTTTTATTCTTTAATGTTCAACGTTAATAAACACTAGACGAATGGCGAATGATACTGTATTAAATCAAAATGGCGAACAAGATGTTTGGTCTGGTGCCAAAGAACCATTTAGAGCGAGTTATGGAAAGTTAATGATGTGGTATTTCCTGCTGTCTGATGCTTTTACATTCGCAGGCTTCCTTGTTGCTTATGGCGCTCTTAGGTTCAGCGTACCTACTTGGCCTTTGCCCGATTTTGTGTTCAGCACTTTCCCTGGTGGCATCCACCATGCACCGCTTATATTTGTGACTGTTATGACTTTCATCTTGATAATGAGTTCGGTCACAATGGTAAGAGCCGTACAGGAAGGACATCGTGAAAACAAGAAAGGTGTAGTATTTTGGATGCTCATGACAATAGTCGGAGGACTTTCATTTCTTGGGTGTCAGGCATGGGAATGGACAAACTTGATTGGTAAGGAAAATATGACTATCTACCAGAATCCGTTCGGTACACATACTCAAGATGGTGTCTATCTTGATAATGAACATGGCGTGCCTTATGCAGCAGGTGAAAAAGCCGAGACATTTAAAGCACATCATACTTATCTTATCGAAAAGGTAGCCAACCATGATACAGGCAAAAAGGATTGGGTACAACGAAGAATGAAACTCAAAGATGGTACTGAAACAGTTCAGCAATTTGGTCCGCAGGCTTTCGGTGCATTGTTTTTCTTCATTACCGGTTTTCACGGGTTTCACGTATTTTCTGGTGTAGTGTTCCTTACCATCATCATGCTTAATGTGGCTAGTGGCTTGTACGCACAAAGAAAGAATCACTACGAAATGGTGGAAAAAATCGGTCTATACTGGCACTTTGTGGATCTGGTGTGGGTATTTGTATTTCTTGTATTTTATTTACTATAATAATTATAAAAACAGTTAATCATGGCAGAATTAGATATAGAAGCAGGTAAAAAGGTAGTAATAAAAGGTCTTATACTATTAGGTGTTGTTACCTTGGTTGAGGTTTTTATAGCGTTGTTTGGCAACGGGCACGTCATAGATGGATTTCATTTACCGAAGTGGCTCATGTATCCGATGATGATTGGACTTAGTCTGTATAAGGCATATTTTATTATTTTTGAATTCATGCACATGAAGTATGAAGTTAAAGGTCTTAGAGCCAGTGTGCTTTTACCTACTATTCTGCTGATATGGGCTATGCTTGCTCTGCTCAATGAAGGTTCAGCCTGGGGCAATAGTAATGCGAAAATAAATAAGTGGAATACTGCTGAGCCTGGCAAGAAAGCTACAGCTCCCCCAACTAAAGAGATGAAGTAGTCTTAGCGACAATAGAAAAGGCGGATAACAAAATTATCCGCCTTTTTCATTTACCTTTGCATGGCTTTAATATTTTTCAATTTTTCGAAAATGACCAGAAAAAAAGGTATATTCCAAATGTTTTTGCTCTTCATGATGCTGATAGGTTTTCCGGCAGTATCATGGTATTATCTCAATGGTGGCCTTGACTACAGGGTTAATGCCAAGAATGAACTAAAGAATTATGGCAACATTCGGCAACTCAGTTTGACAAGTTTGGATGATAAGCAGGTTTTTACTGACAGCCTTAGTGTTTATCTTTTACAAACAAATCATTCTCCGTTATTGGATTCCGTTTTCAAAGTAATACTTCAGGCTTATGATGCACGCAATGATATCCAGGCTTTAGATTGCTATTGCAATGGCCAATCCAGAACCGATACTTCAGCTGTCATCAATATGATCAGATTGAAGAATGATATAAACATTTGCGATTTCTTAAAGAATACTGTCGATGCTATCAAGACAAAATCGAATGTGAATGCAGATGTCATTCTTGTTGATACGAAGGGCAATGTAGTACAAGGTTATAATCTCGGTGTAAGTGATGACCGAGCGCGACTAATAAAACACGTTTCGATTCTCATGCCTAATGTTGTACGGTCAGATAAACCTGTCAAATCTATTATTCGCGAAAAGTAATATATAGGAGTTAACGCTCGTTGTTAAATGATTTACTTTTCGTAAGACGTTAAATATTGCAATCTATTGTAGGATTTGTTGGTTTTGGTTTTGTTTTGATGTAATTTTGATTTCCATTTCAATTGAATCATGAAAAAGTATTTAAGATTTTTTTTCGTATTCCTGCTTGTTCTCACTGTATTTACTTTGGTAGATGCGCAGTGCCCAATGTGCAGTATGACTGCAGAAACCAATATGGTAGGTGGTGGTAGGGCAGGTCGAGGGCTGAACTCCGGAATAATTTATTTACTGATGGCACCTTATGTACTCGTAGGTGGTATAGCTTTTTATTGGTTCAGGTACAGAAGAAAAGATGATGCTGTTGACCCGGTTAACAATGATTGAATTTTTTATTTGTTTAGAGTATTAATTTTAGGGCCGGAACGTGATTTTCCGGCCCATCCTATATATAGAGTGTGAATTACTTTAGAAGTGGTATGCCCAACCAAGCTGCATGCTGAAACCTTTATTGTAAGCATGTACATCGACAATCGGGTTTGTAAAGAAGTCTGTTAACCCGTGATAGTAGCTACCTTCAAGTTGTATTTCACCAAGAAGAGTTTTGAAGGCAACACCGGCACTTAGCCTTCCACCTGCTTCCCATTGGTTAAAATTTTTGTTGCTAAGATTGATGTCCTGCTCACCCAAGTTAATATCTATAATGGCTGATGCCACCTCCCTTATGGTCCCGGATGTAGCATACGATATTGACGGACCTGCCATTATATATGGTTGCACATTGCCGGTAGTGAATTTATATTTCAACTGAACAGGAAGCTCAATATAGTTTACTTTTGTTATGGCCTTGATACCTACCGGAATATTGAAATCCAACACATTGAAAGCTGTACCGGCTTTTGCTTCGAAACCACGTTGTGCATAATTTAACTCCGGCTGAAACGAGAATTGTTCGTTGATTCTGTACTGCAAGTTTACACCGGCGAGTGGCGTATTGATTATTTTAGCGTCTGGAAGCAGTGTTTCAGAAATTCCAGAAAGACTCGCGTCTGCAAAATTAATACCCGTCTTTACACCTACGGAGATCTGGGCATTTACAAATAAAGAAGCAAACATAGTTGCTGCCAAAATGATAATTTTCGTCTTCATGATCTATTCTTTTATTTATCATTATGACGCGTAGTATCAGGCCATTTTGGTTAATACAATATTAAGGTTTGTTAGTAGTACCTTAAGAATTAGTAAGGTTGATCACTTTTTGGTTAAAAAAATGATAAAACCACCATCATACCTATTTCTGAAAGGTATTCAATTGGTGTGAATGGATCTAACCTACTAATTTAATAATATAGACAACAAAGAAAACCAAACCTGCTATTGCCAGCAGAGAAGAAATAAAGCCAAGTAAATAAATTCCTCCAAGAAGCCAGCTGACAAGGCCAACACCTATGGCTCCTGCAAAGCAAAGGATTGCCCACGATAGCCAGCCATCTACAGGGTCGCTAAGATCAAACGTAAAAAAATGTCTGATTTTTTTCACGATGGTTTTAATAGAATTTTTTTTGACCACGTTTGTGTGGTTGTACGATGTGCCATTTTTTGCAGTAAGGGATAAAGTATCTGTCTTTACTACTACTACAGCATTGGCGTACGAATGAGCTAAAAGGACAATGGATATGATAAATAAAATCTGCTTCATAATGCGAGTTATTGTGTCGTATTGTTTTAAATAATAATAATGATGTCAACTAAGTTGTGATTTTCTGCATACTAATATTGTGTGTAAAAACTTGCGTAACTAAATTTAAACCTTCAGAGTACACAACTAATTATAGTTTTTTAAATTCATTTTTTTGAGAAAATAAAAATAGATAAAACCAACCGATGATAAAACATACACCACCTGCCGGAGTTACTGGCCCTAATATTCCCAGAGGCAAAAAAGCAAGAAAATCCTTAAGTGATATTAGATACAATGATCCGGAAAACAGAAAGATGCCGATGGTAAATAGCTTTGTGGCTCGGTTAAGATTTACATCGTTGAAATGTAATTTTAATACAGCCACGCCAAGTAATGCTAGTGCGTGATAGAATTGATATTGAACACCGGTCTGGAAAATTGCCAGTTTGTCGGGTTCGATGATTTTTTTTAAAGCATGGGCTGCGAAAGCTCCTAGGATAATTGATGTCATGCCAAATAATGCCGCACGTTTCATTTTGTTGTTTTTGCAAAGATAACTAACTTGACCAAAATGCAGACTAAGAAGCTTCAGACTTGTTTGTAATTGTAGGAATGCCTTAAACTAAAAAAGGCCACCCAAATTTGAGTGACCTTCTTTATTTCGGTTTTTTTAGCAGAAATTAGAACTTGTAATACAAACCTACCTGGAATGGATTGCCGAAAGTGTTAACATTCAGACCAAAGTTTGTACTGCCGGCCTTGTCATTATCAGGGTCAGATACACTTGAAAAACCTAGTGTACCAAGTCTGCCGATAAGTGTCCATTTTTCAGACAGATCATAGGTAGCTCCAAGATCAAGGAATGCACTTAGGTGATTTTCTTTAGAATCAAATTCAACACCACCTACAGTAGTAGTGTTCTTTGACGTAGCATAACCTACATTAGCCCCTACAAATAGTCTGAAAGCATCAGATGCTGAGAAAAATTTTCTCGCATACACATCAGCTCCAAATCCTGAGCTTGAGTTATCGCCTTGAGATGCACCATCGATACCCAAACGGATACCGACTGCCAGATTCTCAGCAACGAAATAACCAAATTCCGGACTAACAGACCAATTTGTGCTAGCTTCTGCTCCATCAGCTTTTGCTTTGGTTGAACCAAAACCAATTGTGCCACCGATGTACTTGGTACCCATATCCTGAGCACTAAGACCAAATGTTAATAGCAGACATGCTGCAAATAAAAGTTTTTTCATGATAAAAAAGTTTAAAGTGAGTAATATATCAAAGGTAATATGTAATGGGATATTTGCAAAGAATAAGAGTATTTTTTTTTTTCTGAAAAATTGAAATAAAAACTTCACTTTAAATTGAAATAATCAAGGAATAGTTTTAGATTTGCAACAACTAAAATTATCAACATTATGAAAAAAATCTTTACAATTTTGGCGTTAGCCATTGGATTGATGTTCGTTTCCCAGAACGCAAATGCTCAGGAGTACAAGAATGGTATCGGTATCAGATTTGGATGGGGCTATGGACTTTCTTACAAGCATTTCTTCACAGAAAAGGGTGCAATGGAATTGGTAGGTAACTTTAGAAGTTACGGTGCCGCAGGTTATAAATACAATTACATCAGAGTAACAGGTCTATACCTGGTACACAACAAGATTAGTGCTGTGGACGGTCTTCAATGGTATTTTGGTGGTGGTGCTATGTTCCAGACTTGGGGCGGAGATTTTGATTTATTTGCTCCCGGAGCTGAAACTACGAACATAGGTATCGTAGGTGCGCTTGGTCTTGACTACAAATTTGCTAATGTTCCTATCAGTATTACTGCTGACTGGTTACCAACTTTCATCCTTTCTGGCTACGGTGATGGCTTCGGAGGTGAGGCTGGTGGTCTTGGTGTAAGATACACATTCTAACATTCGATATTTCCATTTCCGGAAATGTAAAGGCGTAGAATTTTTTCTGCGCCTTTATTATTTTAAACGCCAGTCAATAGGTTCTATCCCATTAGAAATAAGTATTTCATTTGTCTTTGAAAAATGCCCGCAACCAATGAATTTACCACCGGCAAGCGGAGACGGATGCACTGCTTCGAGTACATAATGCTTTTTCATGTCAATCAGATTCTTCTTAGATTTGGCAAAATTTCCCCAAAGCAAAAAGACGAGTTTTTCCCTATCCTCGCTTAAAGTTTTTATAACATTGTCTGTAAAATATTCCCAACCTATCTTCGAATGTGATGCGGCTTTTCCGCCTTCGACCGTTAAAATTGCATTCAATAATAGGACGCCTTGTTCAGCCCAATAACTTAAATCTCCGTGTGTGGGTTCATCTATTCCTAAATCCCGCTTTATTTCTTTATAAATATTTCTAAGCGATGCTGGTATTGCTATTCCTCTTGGAACAGAAAAACTCAGACCCATGGCCTGTCCTGGTTGGTGATAGGGGTCCTGCCCGATGATTACCACTTTTACTTGATCGAAGGGGGTTGTATCAAACGCATTAAATATTTTTGAATTGGGTGGGTATGTTGAAATATTTTTTGATTTAAGTTCTAAAAGCACTTTTCTGATATTGTTGAAATACGGCTTTTCAAACTCTCCACCTACTTTAATTTTCCAGCTCGATTCGAGCAATATGTGTCTTTCCGGCATACCTGCTAATTAATAATTCACGAAGCTAAGATATTTAATCAATTGAATCTGGTGAAAAATTTGTTTTTTTACAGAAAAAAATTGTACTTTTGCATCGCATTTTGCAAAGGTTCCGTAGCTCAATGGATAGAGCAACTGCCTTCTAAGCAGTAGGTTACTGGTTCGACCCCAGTCGGAATCACTTATCAATCAAGCACTTACATACTTTGTGAGTGCTTTTTTATTGTGTGAATTTCGTATTGGGTTTGTTAATATTTTGACCAAACTTCTGATTTATAAGCTAAATATTTAACAACTTTTACACTTGAAACATAATAAAAATTAAGCGCGTT
>JAIBCG010000007.1 GCA_019694295.1 Saprospiraceae bacterium | reverse complement strand
CGCTAATAGAAAGGTATTGAAATTGGCTTTACCTGTTAAAAAAAGGCAGTGGTTGGATGGATTATTTTCAAAAATAGGGGCAACACCAGATGTTTTTACTTATTCTAATGCATAATCCGGGTTAAACGGAAATGATTAGTACAAAAAATACATAGAATAGTGATTAAAGTATAGTGAACTATGGTTTTTAAGCTTTTGTAACGGATTTGAAGCAATAATTATTTGCAGTAAAGAGTCTAATACCTTATCTGGGTTAAAGAAAGAATTGTATGTTACCACGCTTGATGTGGCAATATTCGATTAATTTATTATCAAACCACATTCATTTACACACATTTATTGTATCAATTCCACAAATAAATCGGCCTCTTTTCAGTTATTTTGAATTAAAATGTAAAAAAATTAAAAACCTTGGATAGTTTAATTTGTTTTTTCAAATTTGATTTTATCAGTTACACAAATTATTAATACTTTTGTATCCGTTATGTTTATAGAAAAATTTAAGTCTAAAATACACCGCGCAACTGTTACTGAGGCTAACCTCAATTATGTAGGCAGTATCACCATTGATGAAGCCCTCATAGAAGCAGCTAACCTTCAGGAAGGCGAACGAGTGCAGATAGTCAATAACAACAATGGCGAACGTCTCGAAACCTACGTCATAAAGGGAGAACGCAATAGTGGCGTGATTTGCTTGAACGGAGCCGCCGCAAGAAAAGCTGAGGTAGGAGATACCATCATTATCATCTCGTATGCCTGGATGGATGCACAGGAAGCTAAAAGTTTCAAACCAGTGGCCGTATATCCGGATGAGAATAATCGTTTAATCTAAATTCTCTTGAAAAAAAACTTAACCAATGTTCTGAAGGCTCTGGGGTTTATGGCTATTGGAATGACAATTCTGTTTCTCCTGTACCAAAGCCAAAATAAAGCTTTTCAAGCTCAATGTGTTACAGACGGAATTTCAAAAGAAAACTGCAGCCTGATTAAAAAACTCCTGGACGACTTCCGCCAGACCAACCCATTTTGGATTATACTCATTGTTATCACCACATTACTCAGTCATCTGGCAAGAGCTTTGCGCTGGAACCAGCTCATCGAGTCACTTGGCGAAAAACCCAGAATAATCAATGGCTTGTTTTCTGTAATCATCGGCTTTTTTGCCAATCTGGGTATTCCTCGTATCGGCGAAATAGTACGTGCTACCACTATGGCAAAATATGAAAATATACCTACCGAAAAACTCTTCGGCACCGTGGTGGTGGACAGAATCGTTGATATGATTACTTTCATCATACTTGTAGGCGTCACATTTTTCCTCGAATTTGATACCATAAGCACCAAATTGGGCGAACTGATGGCCACGAATCAAAGTAAAAATACTGCCGCCCCTAGCAATCTATGGTACCTTCTTGTAGGATTATGTATAATAGGTGTAGCACTCATCATTTTCTACATAAAAAGACCTGAGAATCTGATGGTAAAAAAAGTAAAGGGCTTAGTAACCGGAGTACTGGAAGGCATCGCTACTATTAGCAAACTGGAAAGACCGTGGTTGTTCTTGTTTTATACGGTGGCAGTATGGTTTTTGTACTACATTATGTTGTATCTCTGTATTCCGGCATTCGGACCTACCCGACATCTCGGAATGCAGGCAGCACTCATTGTGTTTGTCTTCGGTGCATTCGGATTTCTGGTACCAAGTCCTGGCGGAATGGGCACTTACCACTGGCTAATCATACAGGCACTTACATTATTTGGCATACAGGCTGCAGACGGATTTTCATTTGCCAATATAGCGTACTTC
The DNA here is from genome assembly GCA_019694295.1 of Saprospiraceae bacterium. Taxonomy (GTDB): domain Bacteria; phylum Bacteroidota; class Bacteroidia; order Chitinophagales; family Saprospiraceae; genus JAEUUM01. The sequence continues at coordinate 66,353 of JAIBCG010000007.1, read as the reverse complement.
ACAGGGCAGATTATATCAAACGTAGGCTTTGGGCTCCTGGCACTCATATTATTGCCTATTGTAAATAAAAATTACCACCCTAACACCAACAAATCATGAGTTTCCAATCAGAATATAACAAGAAAATCAAGGATCTGCTCAGTATGACCCGACAAGTCAACGTCTGGAGAACCAAACCAGTTAAAATTGTGTTTACCAATGGATGCTTTGATATACTGCATACCGGACATGTACAATACCTCGAAGAGGCAAAGTCATTGGGTGACAAACTCATCATCGGACTAAATTCGGATGCATCCGTAAAAAGACTGAAAGGTGCAGAACGACCTGTCAATCATCAGGAAGACAGAGCGAACGTGCTGGCAGCTCTTGGATTTGTGGACGGAATAGTCATCTTTGATGAAGACACACCGGCTGAACTTATTGAAGCATTGTGCCCCGATATTCTCGTCAAAGGTGGTGACTGGCCAATAGAAAAGATTGTAGGCTCTAACTTTGTACTCAATAATGGCGGACAGGTATTGTCCATTCCTTTCAGAGAAGGGCATTCGACATCCGGAACAATAGAAAAAATAAAGAAACTCGGATAATGACTACCATTCGTGACATAATCGGACATCTCGAATCAATCGCACCACCGTATTATCAGGAATCGTACGATAATAGTGGTCTGGTTGTAGGTGACCCTGCTACAGCGGTATCAGGCGTAATCATCTGTCTTGACAGCACCGAAGAAGTAGTGCAGGAAGCTATTGAAAAAAAATGCAACCTTATTATTGCCCATCATCCAATCATTTTCGGTGGGCTTCGTAAAATAAATGGTAAGGATTATGTCGAAAAGACCATCATTAAAGCGATTAAACATGATATTGCTATTTATGCCATTCACACTAACTTGGACAATGTACTGGAGAATGGTGTAAACCAAAAAATTTCTGAAAAACTTGGCCTTCAAAACTGCCGGATACTGCTTCCAAAAACTCAGACGCTTGTAAAATTAACCAGCTTCGTGCCAAATAATGCAAGAGATAAAGTTCTGAACGCGGTATGTTCAGCAGGAGCAGGTCAAATTGGAAATTATAAGAATTGCAGCTTTTACACCACTGGTACAGGTAGCTTTACACCGACCGGTAATGCAAATCCTTTTCTTGGCGAAATCAACAAGCCAGAACAGGTAGAAGAAAGCAGAATAGAAGTAATATTACCCGAATATCTTAGCCAAGCTGTGCTGAATGCCTTGAAAGAGGCCCATCCGTATGAAGAAGTTGCATATTATCTGCAAAAATTGGAAAATACTGATACCAACATTGGTTCAGGTATCATAGGCACACTTGAACATCCTGTAGCATCCGACTTTTTCCTTGAACAGATAAAAGAAAAACTCGGAGTAACTTGCATCCGTTATACCAAACTCGTGAAATCATCGTTCTGTAAGGTAGCAGTATGTGGAGGTTCCGGGAGTTTTCTGTTGAAGCATGCTATTGCTCAGGGAGCAGACATATTTATTTCTGCAGATTTTAAATATCACGATTTTTTTGATGCCAACAACAAAATCACCATAGCAGATGTTGGACATTTTGAAAGCGAACAACATACTATTCAACTATTATTTGACATTATTAATAAAAAATTTAGTAATTTTGCGGTTCATTTGACCCAGGTAATTACCAACCCAGTAAAATATCTCTGAATATGAGTAAAAATGATATCAGTGTATCTGACAAACTAAAAAGATTGTACGAACTACAACTCGTTGATTCTGAACTGGCTGAGCTTGAAACTATGAAAGGAGAGCTGCCTATGGAAGTGGCTGATCTCGAAGATGAAATAGCCGGCCTTCAGACAAGACTTCAGAAAATCGACCACTCGGTAGATGAAGTAAAATCTGACATCAACAAACATAATACAAGCATCAAAGACTCGGAAGCACTGATCGCAAAATATCAGAAGCAGCTCGATAATGTAAAAAATAATCGCGAATTCGAAGCTTTGACAAAAGAACTTGAGCTTCAAAAGCTCGAGGTGCAATTGCATGAAAAGAAAATCCGCGAACTCAACGGCGGCATTCAGGCAAAACTTGAACTACAACAAGGCACAGCTGATAAACTTGCCCAAAAAAAGGGAGACCTCGACCTGAAAAAAAGCGAATTGGCTACCATCATTGCCAAAACTGAAAAAGATGAAGAAAAACTCAGAAAAAAATCTGAAAAAGCTTCTAAAACCATTGAGGACAGACTGCTTAAGGCATATTCAAAAATCAAAAAAGCCTACCACAACCATCTTGCTGTAGTAACCGTTACAAGAAATGCATGTGGAGGTTGTTTTAACAAGATTCCGCCACAGCTCCAACTTGAGATTGCTCTAAGAAAAAAGATTATTGCATGTGAACATTGCGGCCGCATACTGGTTGATGAACACATCCTTGAAGCTGAAGTGGCACCTGTGAATACTCCTGAATAATAGTTCTTAAAAATAGAAAAGCCGGTTCGTCTTGATCCGGCTTTTTTGTTCATCCTGTTATGTTCGGTATTAAATCATTCCTTATGATTGCCATGACCATGGCTACAGCAAACATCCAATTGCAAGCAATTGTCAGTACTGATTATGACTTTGACTTTAATGAAGACATAAACAATGCCTACAATCTGGTTACTGCACTAAGATTGGATGAAGCTCGTAATGCTCTCCACCAGCTAAAACAAACGCAACCAAACAACCTTGCCCCTATATTTATTGAAGATTATATTGACTTTCTGTGCCTTATGCTTTCAGAAGACAAAGCATTATTACGGAATTATCAAATTAATTTTAACAACAGATTAGCTTTAATAGATAAAAATTGTTTTAAGCACTCTCCTTATTACCTATTCATCAAATCTGAGATGACCATGCACCGGGCAGCCGTTGATTTCAGATTTGGAAACAATATCCTTGCATTTACAGCTGCATTAAAGGCATACAAATTATTGGAAACGAACAGAACTTTGTTCCCGGATTTTGTCCCCAATCTCAAAAATCTTGGTTTGATGCAAATTATTGTTGGCTCTATGCCCCCATCTTTCAAGGGTGGATTTTCTTTCTTTACGGGCATCAGTGGTTCTGTTGTAATCGGTTCTCAGGATGTAAAAAGAGTAATGAACGAAAAAAGCAGACAGTCATACATATTTGCCTTTGAGGCGAAGGTGTTGTATTCCTTCATACAATTGTATATCAACGATGAACCGGATGAAGCCTGGGCATTACTCAGACAGACAAAAGTCAATTATCATGCACAACCTTTGCTAGCCTTTATACATGCAGGTGCATCCTACAGAAGCAAGCGAAATGATGAATGTATCCGGCTGTTGACAGAAAATAATTATGGAACTGATTATTACCCAATCACCATTTCGAACCTCATACTCGGCAGAGCCAAACTTAACCGTATGGACAAGGATGCCAATATATTTCTAGAGCGTTTTCTCAAACAATACAAAGGCACTACATTTCGCAAAGAGGCACACCTGCTTCTGCATTGGTATTACACACTCTTTCCTGATCAAAAAAAGAGAGAACAACATTATCAGGCAGTTTTTTCAGACGGCAATACGAATGCTGACTCAGACAATGCCGCCATGCAGGAATTAAAAGCTAATCATGTTAACAGCCAGGTCTTCCTCCGGGCAAGGTTACTATATGATGGCGGTTATTCACAGCGTGCACTGACAGAGCTCATACTTGCAAAATCAGGCATTAAAAATAACCCGTCGCTATTGCTTGAGTACAACTATCGTTACGCAAGGATACTTCAGCAAATGAATAACATACAAGATGCTATTAGGCTCTACCGACAAGTCATTACTACCGGCAGGTCACGTTCGGAATATTTTGCCTGTAATGCCGCACTTCAAATAGCCGTCATCTATGAAAAAACAAACCAACCCGCCAACTCAGAATTTTACTACAACGAATGCCTGCGTATAAATCCGGCCACTTATAAAAACAGCCTTCATGGTAAGGCAAAGGCAGGTCTTTTGAGATTAAAACAGAAATAATTCTTTCACAAAATTAATTTTTTATTTAAATAAAAATCAGAATTGTTGTAAATTTGTGTCACATTTGGAAAACCTAAAAAATAAACACTTAAAAAACCTTGTTTTGACGTTGGTTTTTAGTGAAAAAACGCCCTCAACAGTTGGGCATACAAGATGATGGCGCGGTAGCTCAGCTGGTTAGAGCGTAGGATTCATAATCCTAAGGTCGGGAGTTCAAGCCTCCCCCGCGCTACTTATTTTTTTTAACCTTTTAATCTAAATTCAAAATGGCATTTAATTTTTTAAAAAAATTGTTCGGAAGTAAAGAATCTGCTTCTCAAAATGCCGGACAAGCTTCAAACCAGGAAGGCTCATTCCTCGATAAAGCAAAAGACATGCTTGAAGATACCATTGACAAAGCAGGCGATATGACTCAAGCGGCTTATGAAAAAGCAAAGACCGTAGGTAGTGATATCCTTGACAATGCAAGCGAACTCGCATCAAAAGCAGCTGATAAAGCACAGGACCTCGGCGCAACCGTTATGGATAAGGCAGGTGATCTTGTCGAAGGCGCAGCCGATCTCGCAGAAAATGCAGGCGAAAAACTCAGCCATGCAGCAGATGTGGCAATGGATAAAGCTCAGACCATCGGTGGTGCTATTGCTAGCAAAACCAGTGAAATTGCTGATAAGGTTGCAGACAAAACCTCGGATATCGTAGATACAGTCAAAGAAAAAGCTTCTGATGTAGCCGATGCAGCTACCGAAATGGGCCAAAAAGCTATCGATGCTGTATCCGGTGATAAAGAGGATCCTTCTGACGAAGTAAAATCTTAATCCGAAGTAAAGGATTTACACATCATCTAAAAGAAACTGATATACTTAGCCACTCAATTTGGGTGGCTTTTTTTATGCAATCTTGTATCTTATTCGCAAGTTAGCGTAATTTCGCCAAATAATTTAATCAGATGAAGCAACCAACGCTCAATGAAAAAATAATTTTTGGACTAAAACTCAAAGAATTTCGGAAAGAAAAACAAATGCTGCTGAGTGACCTTGCGAGAATATCCGGCATTTCGGTATCGTATCTGAATGAAATTGAAAAAGCAAAAAAGTACCCAAGACCGGAAAAAATAGAACAACTCGCCACCGCACTTGATATCCCGATGGCAGATTTTATTTCAACCGAATTATCAGCCAAATATACTCCGGTCGCAGATCTTTTAGATTCAAATTTTCTGCACGAACTACCCCTTGACGTTTTCGGTATCGATAAAGTTAAGATAATAGAAATGGTTGCCGAAGCACCTTCCAGAATTGGGGCATTTATTTCTACGCTTGTTGAAATGTCAAGACTACACGGCCAGGAAGCTGAACATTTTTACATTGGCGCTATGCGTACTTATCAGGAAATGTACAACAATTACTTTGAAGAAATAGAATCAGCTGCACTCCAATACCTCACAAGCATAGGACATGCACACGATACAGAAACTTATCTGAATTTCCTCAAAGAAAATTATGGAATCAACATCCAAACAGGGCTTTTGTCAAAATATAGCAATTTAAAAAATTTTAGGTCGGTGTTTAAAGCAAATACCAGAGAGTTACTTCTAAGGGAAAATTTACATACAAGTCAGATCAACTACTTGCTATTAAAAGAGACAGCTTATCATTTTCTTAACCTACAGGAAAGGTCAGCAACAGATAAGTTATGGCGAATCAATTCCTTTGAACAAGTTCTGAACAATTTTAAAGCACATTATTTTGCTTCATGCATTCTTGTACCTGCCGATTCTTTCCTTAATGACCTGAAGCGCTTTATAGAAAAAGAAAATTTTGATTCAACATTTATCGAAGCCTGGATCAACAAATACCAGGTATCGCCTGAGTTGTTGATGCACCGTTTCAATCTTTTGCCACAATATCTCGGACTTGATAAAATATTTTTTCTTAGAGTAGTACACAGCGTATCGGCCAATACCTTTGAAATAGACAAGGAGCTTCACCTGTCACGTAGGCATGACCCGCAGGCCAACAGATTGAAGGAACATTATTGCCGCAGGGCACTGTCTGTTTCGGTTTTCAAAAAACTCAAAGAATCTGACAAAAATCTGGTAGTGGATGTTCAACGATCAGTCTATTTTAATTCGTCGAATGAATATATCTGTCTATCCGTGGCACAAAAATATTCCGACAATCCGGATAAAATGATCAGTATTACAGCAGGATTATACCTTGATGAACACTCTATGTCAAAACTCAAATTCATCCACGATTCAGATATTAAACGTGTAGTAGTCAATGTCACATGCGAAAGATGTTCAATAGCAGACTGCCAGGAAAGGGCATTTGACCCTACTATTCTGATAGAAAAGGAACGAAGAAAGAAGATAACAAAAGCTATAGATGATCTGCTTACATTATAATCTGAGCAAATTGATGTCTCCCTTAAATATTTTGGTTTTGTTATCCACAAAACTTACCTCGGCATAGAATACATATACTCCGGGATTACAAATTTTCCCCTCAAAGGTACCATCCCAACCTAATTTTGGCTGGTTGAGGTCGATATCTTGCGCTTCGAATATCAATGAACCCCACCTGCTGTACACTCGCAGCAGATTGATTTTTCTGGCAGCGACACCACCGTATAATGTGAAGCCATCATTATAACCATCACCATTTGGTGAAATAGCATTCGGTACAAATATTGGTTTCTTGTCGTTGACAAATATGGTTATTTCATCACTCGCCACACACCCGGTTGAATCAATGATATTGGCAACATAGGTAGTAGTACCCGGCGGAATAACGTCAAAACTAAAACAGGTTTTACAGAAGGCTGAAGTATCATTCAATGATGACCAGCTTATAGCCACCGGCCTGTCAAATGGAAAGGTTGTAGCCGTAATAAGGGCGCCATATCCAAGATCAATGGTTTGGTCCTCACCGGCATCCACAAGCAGAATGGGTGGCTGGTTAATTTTTACATCTATTTCATCCTCACAACCATGTGAATCAATTGCCTGCACAGTATAATTGCCGCTTGCTAGTCCGCCGATAGCTGTGGCACCGGTAAAATTTTCACCGTCTATACTATATTTGTACCATGGCGTACCACCGGTAGCAGAAAAAAACATAGCACCATCTGACAGACCATGACAGCTGGGCTCTACGATACTATCAAGCCCTACTTCAAAATTGTCGCCAGGCAGACAACAAACATCTATGTACGTTTCTTTAGTAAGCGTCACCTTACAGCCTAAGTCTGTGGTAATGGTAAGGGTCGGGTATTTTATACCATAGGACTGGAACACTACATTGTGAGGCCCCTGCCCAATAGCAGTTTGAGGTAAAGCACCTTCGCCAAACGACCATTCCCAGTTGGTAATATTTCCAATCGAATAACTCGACTGATCAATGAAATTTATTGGCTCAAGACATTTAACAGTATCAGAATCCCAGGTAAATCCGGGAGTAGGGCCTTCAAATTCTCCTAAACCACCCATCTCTACTGAAAACCCAGTGGCTGTACTGGTAAAGTTGTTGATGACCAATGCATAACACTTTCCTACCTCCATCTGTAAAGGTGCCAGGAAATTATTCTGACTGGAAAGACCACAACCAGCCGGTTCTTCAACGTCTGTTTCTCCCTCTCTTAGACCTGTCGGCCCCATACATTTGCTCGGATAAACATTGTCTCCTGAAGCCATACACCGTACTATTTTCTTACCGGTACAATTACCAAGGCCATTGGGTAGCTCGTAGAGGACAAAATCAAGGTCGTCATCAATTTTATTTGGTTTGAGTGTAAAAGTTAGAGATCCGGCCTTTTGGCACTTCCACGTAAACCACGTCGAATTCATCTCATTGTTAAGACTTGCACCTCCACTGAAGCACGGCGCACCATTTAACTCACTTGTATCTTTGCCTGCCCCCTGTACACTTTGTACCACAAAAGGAGTCTTGTCGCATAGGATGGCAGCCTGCGAGCAGTCAGACTGTGGGTCAGCAGGTGGATTATAATTGTTGATACAGATCTGGAATGTTCCTTCAGATGTCGCTCGTCCGTCAACACGTATCAAGTATGTAGCGCCGACAAAAAGACCTCCTTGGTACATTTCTATAACGCTGTTGGCCTTAGTATCTGTAATACATTCAAGCTCTCCAATCGTACCTCCGCAATATCCGTTATACAGAGCGGCTTCAGGAAACAGCAAGGTGCCACCAGGGTTTTTGGAAGACTTACCTGTAATGGTAATAACTACGTCGGTGGCCAGAGCAGTAAATGCAAACCAGACATCATGTGACACATTGGTAAAACAATTAGGCTTACCATAAGAGGATGGTGTAGCTCCGACATTCGTAAATTCACCTACCTGTGAACACCAGTTCTTGACATCCTTAATAATAATGGGATTATAGCAGTCATCATTTGCTGGCTGCGCTGATAGAATAACAGGGCTTAATGCAAAACAAATTAAAAATATAAATGATAAAATTTTTCTCATCAAACTGATACTTGGGTAATATGCAATGTAAAAATAACGAAAAAATCCATTTTGAAGTGTAAAAAGAACCGGTTAAATGCACAAAGACAAATTGCTTATTAACTCAATACCTATTTTAGGCTTTGAAGCTTGAATACACTAACGTTATCGCATTTGAGAAATGTATTGTTAAATTTTAATTAAACCCTAAGTAGAACTTATCTTCTGCTATGAATTTTTGTATTTTTATATACTAAAACAAAACTTAGAAATTCCGAACAATTTATGAGTTTTCAGGTTGAATAATATAAACATTAAAATCACATTACTTATGAAAAAAATCTTATTTTTCGCATTGTCACTGGCATTGTTTGCTGCATGTTCAAAGCCGGCATCCAACCTGACTTATGTATCCGACACATTTACTGTTAATGGCAGCTGTGGTATGTGCAAAACAAATATCGAAAAAGCTGCAAAGATACCAGGCGTTGCTACAGCAGTCTGGAATCAGAAAGCAAATTCATTAACTGTTAAGTACGCACCATCTAAAGTTGACATCATGGCTGTACACAAGAGTATTGCTGCTGCCGGATATGATACAGACAAAGCACATGGTGACGATGCAGCCTATGGCAAACTTCCCGGTTGCTGTAAATACCGAGATAAATAATTATTTAACTACTGTATAAAAGTGAGGCAGTAATTTTCAGAAACATTTCTTAAAAAATTACTGCCTTTGCTTATTTATGCCGATAGAGTTAGTACTTCATTTTTTGCATCTCTGTGCCTGACAGAATATTTAATGTGATTGTACTTTTGGTTATTTTACTAATATATTACCTTAAAAAATAAGCACCATGCGAATATCAATATTCAGAACGGCGCATTTCAACGCAGCACACAGATTGCATGTACACCATTGGAGCGAAGAAAAAAACAAGGCCACATTTGGTGTGTGTAATAACCCTAATTATCACGGGCACAATTATGAGTTGGAAATAAAAGTAACAGGTGAGCTTGACGACGAAACGGGTATGCTGATAGACCTGAATATACTAAAGGAAATGATTGAGATACATGTACTTGAAAAATTTGATCATAAAAATCTCAATCTTGATCTGCCGGAATTTAAGAATATGAATCCTACAGCCGAAAATATTTGCTACGTCATCTGGAATATCATGCGTGGCTTACTAGATCCTCAGTTTGACCTGCATGTCCGTTTGTACGAAACAGCCAGAAACTATGTAGAATATCCGGCCTGACACACATTTAATACATAACAAATATCCAAATAAAAAAGCTTGACTGAAAAACAACAGTCAAGCTTTTTTACTATAATTAGGAAATCAAGGAATATTACTTCACGATTAATTCTTGTGAAGCGACTTTGTAACCTGATTTGAAAGTAACATTGTAAGTACCTGCAGCAAGTGAGCTCACAATAGGAAGTTCAATTGTGTTGTTACCTGCGCTAAGAGTTTGTGCAGCTGACCAAAGTTCTCTACCTGCCATGTCTGTAACAATCAACTGACCATTGAGAGCTTCATTCAAGTTGATAGAAGCGTTAGCAAACTCATTTGATGGGTTAGGATAAACAACAAACTTCTGAATTGATGAAATTTCATTTGAAGCTGTAGTAAACTGAGCCAAACCTGAGTTAAGGATGTACTGGTCACGAGTGTTTTCTATCCACATTACTACCTCAAGGTTGTTAAAGTTTTCTACAGAGTGTTCTGTAGCAAGGTTGATAACGTTAGCTGCCTGTCCGTTAGCAGGAAGGCGGTACTTGCCTGGGAAAGTATATGTAAACTCAAATGATACTACGTCACCTGCACTAATATCATCAACATTTGTACCTTCAAGGCTAGGGTACATTTTCTTCACTACGTGATAGAATACAGTTTCACCATTAGATGTTTTATTCTTGTTCGTCTGTTTTTCTGATATTGCAAAATGGAAAACGTTACCTGGCATCATATCAACAGTAGGTGACCATGTTCCAAATACTGTTATACTCTGGCTGTCTGCAGAGATTTTATATTTGGTGTCATAGTTAACCAAACCTGCGCGGTTCTGTGCATCGGTTACGTTTTTGGCAACAAGACCGTTAGGATTAAGAGCAAGGAAATCTCCATCTATTCTTGTATCAGGAATAGCATTGATACCATAATAACCTCTTCTGGCAACAGTTTCTGCAGTACAATATGGGTCACCTGTTCCAGGGAAGTCCTGCTGGAATTTAACCTGTAGTGGCTGTACATTGACACCATTGAGTACAGATGCAATTTTTTCGTTGCCCGGTTTACAAGGAGGGCAGCTTGATGAAGTATAAGTTTCGAGAAGGGTATTTCTGGTTACTTCTGCATCTGTATCATAAACATACACAGTAAGGTAAGAAGTATCGCCAAGAACTTCGCCATCACTCTGGCCGTTGATGTTAGTAGGCCAGATAGCGATTTCGTGCTTACCTACTGCTGTACTTGCCCAAGGAATTGATGCACTGTATTCTTTAGTATCCAATGGGTTAATAGTAGCCGAACCAACATTAGCGGTTGTAACGGCTCCACCATCGACAGTGTAGTTAAAATTAAAGTTCTTTACCTGGTCCCAACCGTAATTGCTCCAACGACCTTTAATAGTAATGTTTCCGCTTTTGTTGTATATTTTGTTGGTAACACTTTCTGCAGCCATATCGTATCTGCCAAGTTCTACTACAGTAATATTGTCAATAATAAGTACTGTACCATCGAATGTGTTGTTTCTGAATGCAAAATAAACTGTCTTACCTGCATAAGCACTCAGGTCAATAGTTCTAAGTGTACCTGTTGCTGCTGTAGTTGCCGTCTGAGCAGGAGTAACTGTCAACAATTTGGTTTCAAAATCTGCCACTGCCTGGCCGGTTTCTGATACATAAACTTCATAACCATCAGGGTAACTGGCATCTGTTGTTTGCTCAAACCAAACCAACTGTACTCGGTTGTCAGGATTTGAAGCCGCCGGAATACTGATACCTTTGGTAACCATCCAGTCGTTGGCAGCACCCGAAGGGCTGTAGTAAGATGTACTAGCTGCAATACCACCGGTGGCTATCCAACCCAATCCTTTGAATTGCGGATAAGCTGCCGGTGTTAGTCCGTCAAGATCATAGGTCTTGTAATCGGCAGGCATGCCGTTTTCAAAATCTTCTAGGTAATAAATGGTCTGTGCATTTGTGTTAAGCGTACACAATAGCACAAACATTAAAAGTGTAAAAATGCGTTTCATTGATATTGAGTTTAATTAAAAATAAAAAATGAGGTGCAAAATTAATATATTAGATTGATGTTCTTTTGATTATACAAGAAATTTAACATCAAAATGTTCAAAAAAATACTTACTTAATATATAAAAATAATAAAAAGGCTACGGTATGATTCTTAACCGAAGCCTTTTTATAAAACAATAATTCTAATATTTGTAAGAGCATTAAGGTTTTTTAATGCTTAGTTTGTTTGTTTTGATATTCTTACCTTTTGAATCCATCATTTGTACGATGTACATACCTGCAGGTAGATCCGTCACGTCAAATCTTTCTGTATTGCCATTGTATGACTTGATGTTTTTGCCCAAAAGGTTTAGAATGTTCACTTTAGCAACCGAACCATTGTTCTGTATTTTGAAGTATTCAGTTGTAGGGTTTGGATATATTCTCAATGCTTCTGCCCTAACACTCGAAGTAGCAACTGCTTTGCCTGAGACATCATAAGTAGCAATAGCAAAATTAGACGGATTGCCTTTTTCTACGACTTTTATTTCTACAATCGCATACCCTGAAACATTGGCCGGGGTGAAATGCATTTGGAACACATCTGATGCTCCGGGTGCAAGGTCAAACTCACCTGATTCAATATTTGGCGGGTAACAATTGATACCTGTACATACATAAGTACCCCAAGCTTTTGCCTTATCAATAACGGTACGAGTCCATTCGACCTGAATAGGCGATCCACCAGTATTGGTCACATGCGACTCAAGGTCAATGTCAAATATCGATACATCTACAACCGTATCAAATTTGGAAGGGCTTATCTGCAATTGTGCAAATAAATAAGAACCGGAGAAAATTAAACTTAACGCAAGTAGAACTTTTTTCATAATTGGATTTGATTAGTCCCCCAAAATTACACAGCTATTTGGAATTAATCAAATTAAAAGAAAATATTTAGGAAATTTTAACCTTTTTATACGGCTTATTTACCTGTTTTTCTCGTATTAACTTAATCATCAATGAAATTTTACATTTTTTGAACACCTGTCTATGCATATCGCAATTATCGGTAATGGTATAAGTGGCACCACGGCAGCCAGATTTCTCAGGAAATATTCACATCACAGAATTACCATGATTTCTGCTGAGTCAGAATACTTTTTTGCCCGAACCGGTATGATGTATGCTTTCATGGGCCACCTACGCTTCTCCGATCTGTTGCCTTACGAAAACTGGTTTTGGAAAAAGAACAAAATAGATCTGGTATTTGACCATGTGACCAGAATCGATGTGCTTGAAAAACGACTGTACCTTAAAAGATCACCTGAAATTTCTTATGACAAACTTATAATTGCCACCGGCTCAAAAGTAAATATGCCTGATATACCCGGAACTTCGCTGCATGGTGTTACTGGATTTTATCATAAAGGCGATCTTGAAAATATTACAAATCTCCACAGAAGTATCAGTAATGCCGTAATCATCGGTGGTGGTCTCATTGGCATTGAACTGGCAGAAATGTTCCATTCAAAAAATATACCGGTGACTATGGTAGTGCGCGATGCTGGTTATTGGAGAAACACACTTCCGTATGAAGAATCTGAAATGGTTGGCAGCTTGATCAAAAAACAAGGAATAAAGCTCTTGCTGAATACCGAAGTCAGAGAAATACAAGGCAATGCAGAAGGAAAAGTCAAAAGTGTTGTACTTACAGATGACAATGTTATTGAATGTGATTTTGTAGGTATTGCCACCGGTGTACTTCCTCAAATATCCTTGCTGAATGATACCGGAATAGCAACCGAAAAAGGTATCCTGGTAGATGAATATCTCCAAACGAACAATCCCGACATATTTGCCGCCGGTGATTGTGCACAAATACGCTCACCTGACTCCGGAAGGAAAAGTATAGAACCGGTCTGGTACACAGGAAGAATAATGGGAGAACTGGTAGCTAACAATATTTGCCGAAATCCTGTAAAGTATAAGCCTGGCATCTGGTTCAATTCTGCAAAATTTTTCGGGATGGAATATCAGGTGTACGGCTTTGTACCTAACAAAAAAAGTACTGAGTATGACAACGTCTTCTGGCAGCATCCTGATACTCAAAAATCTGTTCGTATTATGTACGAACAAAGCACTGAAAAAGTCGTCGGATTTGGGCTCATGGGTATCCGTTACCGACACGAAGTATGCGAAAAATGGATACTTGAAGAAACACAGCTCTCTACCGTTCTTGCAGATCTTTCATTAGCCAATTTCGATCCTGAATTTTTCAGACAATACGAACCCTTGGTTTTGGAACAATATTTTCAGCAAACAGGAAAGAAAATCCTTCCGGCAAAAGCCAAAAACCTTAATGCTGTCATCAAATTTCTTAAAAATGTAAAGAGGTGAAGAAAATAATAAAATTATTAGGTGTTTTGATTTTTCTCACAGGATTTGTCATTTTCCTGCTGGCGCTTCGCGAACAGAGATTTACCCTGATGCCACATGTAGTAGAGTCTGTTATTGTCAACCCTTACCATAAACAACTGATAAAAAGTGTCGATTATGAAATGCTTGAAGAGCAATACGAATCAAGTGAAGCATTCGTAAACCGGCTTGAACGACTGTTCAGGGATGTTAAAATTGTTGAAGGCCTGAATACAAAAAATACATCATCAGAGATCCAAAAAAATGGTGCTCCACTTAGCGAGTATGATATCAACCAATACATCTTCGAACTTACACTGGCATCACAGTTAGGTGGCATTATTGTAGAGAGCAGTTGGTGGCTACGAATGACATTCGGGTTAATGATGCTCGGAGCCTTGCTGTATATCTTCACCGGTCTGTATGAAAGCCCGGAATCTAACAACGCAGGCGTTTGGCAACAATCTTTTCAAAACCGTGGACTATTCGGATTGTTGACAGGTAGTTTTCTGATTGGGTTTTATATTGTACTTTACTGGTTTCCTTTATACATCACCAGCTGGATACACTTGGCAGACCCTTTGAGCCGAAGCCTAAATGGCAATAATGCCGGTCAATGGTTTTTATATGGCGCCATGTACACACTCGCCATTTTGGTCATGGGCACACGAATGCTCATAAGATACCGACATGACAGATATCAGATATTCCGGACTATTTCGGTCATGTTTTTTCAAACTGCCTTTGCTTTTATTATACCTGAGATATTGTCAAGCCTCAACAAACCGAGATTCGACTTTAAAGATATGTGGCCTCTGAAGTATGATTTTTTCTTTGAATGGAATCTGAACACCTTACTACAGAGTGGGCATATCGGTGTATTTATGTTAGTATGGGGCATTGTACTATTCCTTGTAGCCGTACCGGTGTTCACTTGGTTCTTTGGCAAACGATGGTACTGTTCGTGGGTATGTGGCTGTGGTGCACTTGCAGAGACAGCAGGTGACCCTTTCAGGCAATTGTCCAATAAAAAGCTGTTTGCCTGGCGAATAGAGCGTTATCTTATTTATGCTATTCTTATTTTTGTCATTGTCATGACCTTACTGGTTCTGTACACATTTTTTACAGGATCGGCTAATATTGGCCCACTCAATTCTTATGATGTCCGTAAGTGGTATGGATTCCTTATTGGTTCTGTATTTGCCGGAGTTATTGGTGTTGGTTTTTATCCACTGATGGGTAATAGAGTGTGGTGTCGGTTTGGTTGTCCGTTGGCTGCTTATATGGGTATCATTCAGAAGTTTAGGTCAAGGTTCCGGATAACGGTAAACGGTGACCAATGCATTTCATGTGGCAATTGTTCCGCTTATTGTGAGATGGGCATTGATGTACGTGCTTACGCACAAAATGGCCAGGATGTAGTGAGGGCTTCTTGTGTAGGCTGTGGTATATGTGTGGCTGTCTGCCCAAGAGGCGTTCTCAGCCTGGAGAATGCATCAGAAGATATTTCACAAAGAGGAAATATTAAAAGAACCATAAAGCTCAATCTTGATGACATTTAACCCATTGCAGGCAAACCGGGCTATTGAAAAAACCATAGCTCGTCTATCAATGTGAAGGAATAAAAATAAACCGTGCCCCAAGGTCGCTCAACACAAAAAGACAATGAGCCTCTGTTGGGTTTTTGTATATTTTTATAAATTCTTCTACCTTATCTGCCTGAATAAGTTGTTTGGCAGCAAATTCTTCGAGAGTTGATACATGTATAGACCACTTGCCAGACTGTTCGCGTTCTACCAAAGGAATGCCTATTTCGATGGTATCGGTATGTACCACAAAAATCGGGTATTTCGAAATATCTTCATCCAGCACCATTTCGGTTGCCTTTGACAGTAATGGTTTGAATACTTCGAGTTCGGACTGTATTTGCAATAATTTTTCTTTCGAATCCATTCGTTTTATTTCGTTTACCTAAGGGCACAAAAGTACTGAATAAACCACAAGCTGTAGTGTTTGTTTGTAGTAAAATACAGCAATTCTTTATCGTTGTATTACAAATCTCAGTGTTCTGCTTTCAGTTACAATTTGGTATATGCCAGGATTAAATTCTTTGACGCTAAGTATAGTTAGCCCCGGATTGAGAATGCCGTTTTTTACCAACTTGCCATCCGTAGAAATGATACTATATTCTACATCCGACAATGCCTGCCAATGGAGTTGAATCTGGTCATTGGCTATTGTAGGATAAAGTTGGAGCGCCGTTGTTGTTAAGAGGTCGGTTTCGCCAGTAAGAATTACACTGATACTGAATGTGTCTTTTTTAGACACACACTCGAAAGTTGTGGTCAGTATTACTGTATAAGTACCTGACTTGGAGTATGAATGTAAAGGTGATTTGTCAGTCGAGGTATTTCCATCACCAAAATCCCAATGATAACTGGAAGCATTGCTTGTAGTTGTAAAAGTAACATGCTCATTGGCAATAGAATAGCTTACGCTTAAATCGGCCGGGCTCTCTGTCGTAGGTGTAATATTATTTAATGCACCTGGGCTGAGTATCTGGAAAGTACCACTGGCACTTGCCTCGTCAATGAGAGCACGCACACAATACTCAACATTCTGTCCCTTTATGGCACAAGAATCTATGTATGATGTAACATCAGCTTCGAGACTGCTGACCAGTGCAAATGCTTCAGCTGAAGAATAACGTTTGAATAGTTCAAAACCCGAATGTGCATCATCGTAATTGCTCCAGCTTAACAGAATATGACCATTTTGCTCAGTAATGTCCAACTGTTGAACAGGTCGTGCAGTATATTGTACCAATGTAGGATCGCCCATGAGTGCTATGTGTACAAACTGTGCACCATAACCACCTTCATAGGTAGAGCCATTATTGTTCATGCTAAGTTTTGCAGAGTAGCCAATACTTTCGCCCAATGCCATGTGGTGAAACTGCCAAATCGGCCTGCCCGACCATGCATTGGTTAGTGTCTGGCCACTGGCCAATGCAGAACGAAGAAAATTATTCTTAGTATCCCAGTCGCCGAAATAACTACCGAAGAGCATTGTGAAAACTGTCTGCAGACTATCCGTTACCAGATTGCTGGTAGAGTTAATGCCGGAAGCAGAAACGTAATTGCCACCGCCACAGCCATAGCTCCACATATAGCTTTCGTTCTGAAGTGTGTTTCTGTATGGTTTGACATGCACATTATTTATACCAAACATGCTTGAAAAATTTTTATAACCACTCTGAGAAAAACCTTCAGCAAAACTTCCGAAATTATCCTCAAGTACTCCTCGTCTTTCGGCCGTGAATGCCTTGGTACGAAATGCATGATTTTTGTCGAAATATTTTCTGAGCAACTCAGCCTCATCATCAGGAAATGCAGGGAGATTGTTAAAGTCAACCCTTCCGGTTTCTAGTTCGACCGGAGACGGGATGATGGTTTGATCAAATTTGCCATCTTCAGGTATATTCCTGTTCCTTGGATCGGATGCACTTACATCATTTATTGATGCGTCAGTCCAGGTACCATTCAGATCTGCATAATAGACATCGGCAGGCCATGCACCCTGGTGGTCCGGGTGTCCGTCTGGGTTGAGGTCTCCACTATAAGGTACCGGTATGTGCCCGATTAGGAAAAGAGATTTTGTGTTGGTTGGGTCAATATTATATTCTGCTGTTATAATCGCCTTTACATCAGGTACAGGCATTTCTCGCGGTATTATGTGATAAACAGGTACCCAGCCTTCACTTGTTAAATCGCGAAGATATCTGGCTATTTCCTGTTCAATCTTTGCAACCAGTACAGAATCAGCCAGAACGATAATTCTCCCTTTATTGGGCTTTGCCGGCAGGTTGATAGCAGCATTTAGATAACCATTGGCAGGGTATGCACTACCGTTTCTAAAAACACGGTATTCATAAGATTTACCTACTGCCACATTTGTATCTGTCCAGGTTGAATCAGAAGGTGGCACTGTAGCCAAAGGTGAGCCCCATGCAGCTGCAATGCTTGTACGGCGATATATATAATAGTTGGTTGCTTCAGTATATTTATTCCATTTAAGTTGAATAGACGGAGGGTTATTTTGTACGCTTGCCTGCAGTAATACACTTTTTTGAAATGCGGGTTGAGAAAATGCTATACTTACAACAAAATACAACACAGATAAGGTAAAGATTCTTTTCATAAGTCGCAATTTTTCATTTATTAAATTAAAGATAAGTTGGTTTCAAAAATCGTTGCCGACAGTATCAAAATAACAATATTCAAGCATAAAAAAGACATATTTTAACATAATATAATCGCACCGATAGTAAGACTTATTTATAATTAAAGCTCAGGGTATAATGGGTATTGTTGCATAAATTCGTTGATTTCAGCTTTTACCTTGTTGATGGTTGTATCATTTTCAACGTTGGTAATTACTTGATCGATCCAATTTACTATCTGATGACAATCTTTTTCATCAAGGCCACGGGTGGTAATGGCTGCAGTGCCGATTCTTATACCGGAGGTAATCATAGGTGACTGGTCATCAAATGGTACCATGTTTTTATTCACAGTGAGTTCTGCCTTTACCAATGCCTGTTCTGCCACTTTGCCTGTTACACCTTTATTTCTAAGATCTATCAGCATGAGGTGGTTATCGGTGCCATCCGATATTATTTTATAACCTTTTTCCATTAGTGCCTTTACCATAGCCTGTGCATTTTTTACAACACGCTGTGTATAATCTTTATAATCATCCTGCAATGCTTCATGGAATGCAACTGCTTTGGCTGCAATGATGTGTTCGAGTGGGCCTCCCTGCATACCTGGGAATACGGCACTGTTGAGGATGTCCGACATCATGATTGGTTTACCGGCTTTGGTAGTACGCCCCCATGGATTTTCAAAATTTTTGCCCATCATGATGATCCCGCCTCTTGGGCCCCGGAGTGTTTTGTGTGTGGTAGAGGTAATGATATGACAATGTGGCAACGGATCGTTTAGTAGCTGGGTAGCTATAAGACCCGCCGGGTGTGCTATGTCAGCCAACAACAGCGCACCAACCTTATCAGCTATAGACCTGAACCGCTGGTAGTCCCAATCGCGTGAATAAGCAGATGCCCCGCAGATGATGAGCTTTGGCTTTACCTCCATTGCCTTTTGCTCTACTTTATCCATATCGATGAGTCCGCTGTGTTCTTCTACGCCATAGAAATTTGCCTGATAGACTTTTCCGGAAAAATTGACCGGAGAACCATGAGAAAGGTGCCCACCGTGCGAAAGGTCGAAGCCGAGAATTGGGTCGCCCGGCTTAAGTACTCCCAAAAAGACAGCTGCATTGGCTTGAGCACCTGAATGTGGCTGTACGTTTGCATATTCTGCCCCGAATAACTTTTTTAGCCTTTCGATGGCAAGGGTTTCTGCCTTATCAACTACTTCACAACCACCATAATATCGTTTGCCGGGGTATCCTTCAGCATATTTATTAGAAAAACACGAACCCATAGTCTGCATAACCTGCAGACTGGTAAAATTTTCTGAAGCTATGAGTTCCAGGCCATGCCTTTGTCTGTTGAGTTCATCTTTGAGTAATTGTTCTATCGCGTAGTCGTGTTGCATAAGTCGTATGTTGATATGTTAATAAATTTAAAATTAGGCATCAAATTTAGACTTTTATCAGTAATGTTTACGTTATTTATTTTATATTTACTTTGCATGCGGATAAAATTTTTTTTGTTTATTGTTTTGTCGATTATTTTAGCCAAGGGACTCTCAGCCAAGAGTGATAAGTTCAGGTGTATGTGGCGACAGGATCCGGCAACTTCAATGACCATAGGTTGGGACCAGGTCAGCGGCACTTCGCCTGTTGTATATTTTGATACTAAAGACCATGGAAATGATGTGGCAAAATACAGGTACAAAAAAATGCCGGATACCACACGTGTGTTCCATGAAATGCGCAATACGTTCGTAAGGTTTAATAATCTAGTACCCAATACAGTCTATTATTTGATAGTAAAAGACAGCGAAGGACAATCACGACGTTTATCGTTCCGCACTGCCCCCAATGATGCTGATACAAGGCTTAGTATCATAGCAGGAGGTGACAGCCGCAATCAGCGTGAAGCATGCCGCAAGGCTAATCTGCTGGTTTCAAAATTGCATCCGCATTTTGTGCTATTTGGCGGCGATATGACCGACAATGACAATGCAGCACAATGGAAAACATGGCTCGAAGACTGGCAACTCACCATTACGGAGGATGGGCGTATGACACCGATAGTTGTATCAAGGGGCAATCACGAATATTCCAACAAGACACTGATCGAATTATTCGACCTGCCATTTACCAATCTTTACTATAAGCTTGCATTCGGGGGCAATCTACTGAGTGTCTATACACTCAACTCACTGATATCGGCTGCCGGAGACCAAAAAGACTGGCTACAAGAACAACTGGCTGCTGATCAAGATTTTATCTGGCGAATGACACAGTATCATTTCCCGATAAGGCCACATGTAAAAATCAAGACTAATAAAAACGATCAGGCTATTCATTGGTCCAATCTGTTTAAGACATACGATGTAGGTGTAGCCATCGAGTCTGATGCCCATCTTGCCAAAATCACCTACCCTATCAAACCATACAGCGGACCCGGCTCCGATGAAGGATTTATAAGAGACGACCAGGGTGGTACCGTCTATCTCGGCGAAGGTGGATGGGGCGCCCCGCTCCGCAAAAATGACAGCAACAAGTCTTGGACAATGGAAAGTGGAAGCTTTAACCATTTTAACTGGTTATGGGTTGATAGAAACGATATACAGATCCGCACAGTAAAAACCTTGAATGCTGATCAGGTTGTTCCTCTTAACATTAACAATGTTTTTGCAATTCCGGAGGGCGTCGACCTATGGAGTATGGCCGGAAATGTGGTTTATACAATAGATAAAAAATCAAGACCATCAGCTGAGACTCTCCTTGCAGCACGAGGTGATGATGCTTCACAAACCACATTGCTCAAAGCTTCTGCTGATGGCAAGGTACGTTTTGGATATACACTTGACGCTCAGGCGAATCTCGAATTTTCGCTATACAACAACAATCATGTTGAAGTGTTAAAAACGGCATTACCCACACAAGCACCCGGCAAGTACGAACGCAATTTTGAGCTAAAGAGCCTACCACCCGGCAAATATCTGCTCATAATACGAGCTAATAAAAAGTTGATTCAGAAATACAAAATCCTGAAAACTTAATTAAGTGAAAAAGTCATAGTTGAGTTTTCCATTGTCTGATGAAAGCTGAGTGGATAAATCTTGTACTGCATGTATTGTGTGAGCGGAAGTTTATTGATGAGTTCTACTACTTCCATTACACTGCCTGCATTGATTACTGCCCAAAGTTTGCCGTACTCGAGCGATAATGTGTAGGAGGCAAGTTTTCCTTCAGAGAAAAATTCGCCAACCATCATCCTTTGCTGAGGCACAAGGTCATACTGAGCTTCAGTAAAGTTTTCCGTAAGATTAAATTTGACCATAAATTTTGTAGGTTGGCTCATGTTTTGAATTTGCTTTTTTAACAATGAAGTAAAGTAAATGTTTTGACATAAAAATTCTGCAAAAGTATTAGGCAACATCTGATATTTATTCTTATGGGTTGTTGCACACAATATCCGGAAGTCCTCAATGGAAATCAACCACGGTTCGATGTTTATTCTTCAGCAAAAATAAAGTATCAAAATAAATTATATGTCAGGTAAATATATTTTCGGACTGCACACATAATACCTTATCTTTACCTTGTCCTGATTATATCCGAGATCCATTTGCGAAACCTGCTTTACCAGACCTTCTTTTGTAAGTATCAGGATTTCATCTTTTTCAATGGTGTAGGCTTGGTTTTGTTCAAATCCACTCAGAACCAAAAAATCGGCATCTTCCTCTTTTATGCCATAATATTCACACACTGAAAGCAACTTACCGGCAATATAGTCTTCCTCAAATGGTTCATCCTTCCATTCGAGTTTGAAAAGCTTACGATTGATGAGTCCGGATGAAAGAAAGCTCAGGACA
Source organism: Saprospiraceae bacterium (assembly GCA_019694295.1). Classification (GTDB taxonomy): domain Bacteria; phylum Bacteroidota; class Bacteroidia; order Chitinophagales; family Saprospiraceae; genus JAEUUM01. The sequence continues at coordinate 44,108 of JAIBCG010000007.1, read as the reverse complement.
AAATCATCCGATTTCATAAAACTCTTGATGGCAAATGAAATATCGCTGTCGTCCCAGGCCGAAAAAACATCAAGAAATGCCTTCCTGTCTTCCGGATAACGGCTGCTGAGCGAAATCATGGCCAAAAACATACCACGCACTACAGAAGGCACTGCATTTTCTTGATAGTGTGTCATCAGGTATTTAGCACGCTTTATCACAGATATGAGCATTTGCTCAGTGGCAAGTACTGTTTTGTGCAGATATACTTGCCAGTACATGAGCCGACGCGACATCAGAAATTTTTCGATCGAGTATATTCCTTTTTCTTCTACTGTAAGATTTCCATCTTTGACACAAAGCATTTTGATAATCCGGTCGTAGCCAATTACCCCTTCACTTACACCTGTAAAAAAACTGTCGCGGTTGAGGTAATCCATCCTGTCCATATCGAGCTGTCCGGATATAAGCTGGTGCAAGAATGGCTTCGGGTAACGGTTGTAGAATATTTCTATTGCCATACTGAGCTGGCCGTCAAATTCTTCATTGAGCTGGTCGAAGAACAATCCCGAAATTTCTTCGTGGTGCATGTCAATAAGTATATACTCGAGTGCATGCGAAAACGGCCCGTGCCCTATATCGTGCAACAAAATGGCTATTTGAGTAGCAAGCGATTCTTCTTCTGATATATCTGTTCCCTTCATTTTCAACACCTCAAGTGCCTGCTGCATCAGGTGTAATGCTCCGAGTGCATGGTGAAAGCGTGTATGCAACGCACCCGGATAAACATAGTGTGTCATACCGAGTTGTTTGATACGACGCAATCTCTGAAAATAAGGATGATCAATAATTTTCATCAAAATATTGTCCGGCACAGTAATAAAACCGTAAACAGGATCATTGAATATTTTTATTTTTTTCATTGATTCAAATGTATGAATAATATTGCACGTAATCAATACGTTTATATCCAACGATAAAATTAAGCATAAATAACATGGAACATATAAAAATTCTCTGGGCTGATGATGAAATTGATTTGTTAAAACCACAACAAAAGTTTCTTGAACAGAAAGGCTATGAAGTAATCACTGTCACCAACGGACATGATGCAATAGAAGAATGCAACGAACAGAGGGATTTTGACATTGTTTTCCTTGACGAATCAATGCCGGGCCTTTCTGGTCTCGAAACCCTTTCACGAATCAAGGAGGTTTTCGCCCATCTACCGGTAGTGATGATTACCAAAAATGAGGCAGAAACCATAATGGATGAAGCTATCGGATCGCAGATAACCGACTATCTGATTAAACCGGTAAACCCTAACCAGATATTGCTGACGCTTAAAAAAATCATCGACAACAAACGTCTGGTGCATACCAAAACTTCATCAGACTACCAGCAAGAGTTTCGTCAGATATTTATGGAAATAAACAGTGGACTCAACTTCCGTGAATGGTCAGAAATTTACAAAAAACTCATCAACTGGGAGCTCAAGCTGGATGCTGCCAATAGTGTTGAGATGGCCGATATACTTGCTACCCAAAAGTCGGAAGCCAACTCTGAGTTTACGAAATACATAATAGACCATTATGAAGACTGGGTCAATGATAAGGCAGATGAAGCACCGGTTATGTCCAATACCCTTTTACGTACAAAGGTATTTCCTCACTTGAAGGACGATGTACCTACCATCGTACTTTTGCTTGATAATCTTAGGTTCGATCAGTGGAAAACCATCCAACCTATACTTACCGAACAATTCCGAATGGAAGAAGAGGATACTTTTTTCAGCATTCTGCCTACATCTACACAATACAGTCGCAATGCCATTTTCTCAGGAATGATGCCTCTCGAAATCGAAAAACGGCACCCTCAATGGTGGAAAAACGACATTGACGAAGGCGGCAAAAACTTGCATGAAGAAGACCTGCTCCAAGAACTCATCAAGAAGAGCTTCAGGAAGGAGATAAAAGCAGAATATGTAAAGGTAACAAATGTTGCCAATGCCAAAACCCTACAGGACAACATACTCAACTACCTGAACAATAATCTGACGGTGATAGTCTATAACTTTATCGATATGCTCAGCCATGCTCGTACTGAGATGGAAGTGCTCAAGGAGCTTGCAGGTGATGAAACAGCTTACCGATCGCTTACCAAGTCTTGGTTTGTACACTCACCACTGTGGGCAGCTTTACAAAAGCTTGCAGGCAAAGACATCCAGCTGTTTGTAACTACCGACCACGGAACCATACGGGTCAAGAATCCGGCAAGGGTAGTAGGTGACAAAGAAACAACCACCAACCTGCGCTACAAGGTAGGTCGCAATCTCCAGTATGAGAAAAAAGAAGTTTTCGAATTGAAAGACCCGAAAAAAGGATTACTACCGACTCCTAACCTGAGTTCTACCTTCATTTTTGCAAAGAATGATTTGTTTTTTGTGTATCCTAATAATTACAATTACTATCAGAATTATTACAGGAATACATTTCAACATGGTGGTGTATCACTCGAAGAGATAATATGCCCCATAGTGAAATTATCAGGCAAATAATACGCTAAACTGTTGTATAAAGATTAGAGAGTACTTCGTGTTTTTTGAAAAAATGTTCATAACGCACGCGGTCTGGTACGAATAATATTTTACGGCCAAAAGCACCTTTGCCATTTAAGTAGAAACTTACAATTTTTCGGTGCAGAAACGATTTTTCTTCAATTTTTTCTATCTGATCGAATGTGTACTTGGCTGTTTTGAAATAATTTGACACATAAACAAACTGATCATCCATGTCTATCCGCTTTATCTGTATTAATGTACGGTAAAACACAAATGCCAATATGAAAAATAAGCCGGTAAAAATGATCCGGTTAACTAATAATTGCCCGGGGCCATTGTTTTCTACATCTCCAAACCAGAATATAACCATCCCAAGTCCAAGAAAAACAAGTGTAAAAATAGGTAGGAAGATTTTCCAGAAGAGGCTCAGTGAACTTGATATTTGATGCATAAAAATTTATTCGCTTTCAGCTTCGAGTTTTTGTTTTCGTTTATATTCTTTGTTACTCACAACTATACTTATTTCATACAACAGTAACAGCGGGAAGCACACTAGTAACTGGCTCAATACGTCAGGTGGAGTAATAACACCCGCAAGTATTACTATGAGTACGATGGCGTGACGGCGGTAGTTCTTCAGAAAATTGGGCGTAATGACTCCGAGTTTTGTAAGGAAATATAGCACCACAGGCAGCTCAAATATAAGACCGATGGGCAATGTAAACATCGTCATATAGCTGATATAAGAAGATAGTGTGGGCATATTTACCGCACCAACCGAATAACTTGCAAGAAATGCAATACTAAAAGGTGCCATGATAAAATATCCGAATGCTACACCAAGTAGAAATAAAAAAGTACAGATAAACACAATCCCGCGAATGGCATCCTGCTCCTTCTTGTACAATCCGGGTTTTACAAATTTCCACAACTCATACAACAGATATGGCGAAGCCAGAATGACTCCCAGCCATACACCTACATACATACTTTGTGTAAACTGTTCACCCAACTCACGTGTCACGAGATCAAACCGAGGTGGTTGGTAGCAAAAAGTAGGACCTAACCTACACAGTAGCTTAAATGTTATAAAATCAGGGTTTTTAGGTGCAAGAATAATATTGGCAAACACCCAGTCTTGATAAGAAAAAACAACTATTCCAGCAATACAGACAGCAATTGCAGAGCGGAAAATATGCCATCTCAATGCTTCGAGATGATCAAGAAAACTCATTTCTTTTCCTGACTCATCCAACTTGTCAACATCTACCTGATCTAAAGCCATATTTCACTTAAAAGCGCAAAGTTAATATCTCAGTTGGTAAGGCAGTAGAAAACATCTGATTATTAACATGCCCAAAGTACTTTTATATAAACATTTTAATGTTATTAAGTCTGTATCTAGTACAAGTGATAAAATATTTTTAAATTTTTGGGAACGAAAAAGAAAAAAATCATGTTTAAAATATCAATTTTGTATCAAATACAATACAGATGTTAAAGAATATACTTAAAAAAGTGCTCTGGGCCGGTGCTATCATCATCGCTCTGTGGCTGTTGGTAGGCTCCTATTTTGTATTTTGGGGCACCTACTCTGACGGGTACAGGATAGGCACAGTCATCAAACTCAATAAAAAGGGCTATATCTTTAAAACATACGAAGGCCAACTCAATCTCGATTTTTTCCCGCCTGGAGGCAAAGGAAATACACAATCCAACCTCTGGGATTTCTCTGTGGCAGACAAATCGGTAGCAGATGCAATCGAAAAAGCCAACGATAACGGCAAAAAGGTGAAGCTATATTTTGATGAAAAATATTACAGACTTCCCTGGGTCGGCGAAACCAAATATATAGTCAACCGGGTAGAAGAAATTAATAGCAATTAGAACACGTACGTATATTAATGGTATGTCTTGGCAACATCTGCCGCTCACCTTTGGCCGAAGGAATCCTTGCTGAAGAAATACTTCACCAAGACTTGGACTGGAGTGTTGACAGTGCAGGCACAAGTGGTTGGCATGCAGGCGAACTGCCCGACAAAAGATCCATTGATGTAGCAAAACAACATAAGCTTGATATAACAAGCCAACGCTCAAGAAAAATACGCACTACAGATATCGAACATTTTGACCTTATACTGGCAATGGACAAGCAAAATCTTCAGGACTTGAAGGCTTATTTCATGAAAGATCCTCATCTGCATTACAAAATAAAGCTCATTTCAGCATTTTCTAACAAATTTCAAGACAAGGATATACCTGACCCATATTACGATAACGATGGGTTTGAACAAGTATTTGAAATGCTACAGGATTGTATTAAAGGCCTGCTGCAAACAACACACAATATTCGCTGAACTGTTAAGCGTTGATTTGCAAAAAGAAATACCCGTCTTTACAAAGCCTGGAAATATTTGCTACAACGGATGACCACCTGCTATTTTTCTTCAATAACTGCCGACAGGCCTCTATCTATCAGGCCGTCTTTGAGTGGCCTCAACTCTGGTTTTGGAGCAGTCTTAACAGTAGCTTTCCCTTTGAAATGAATGATAAGAGATAGTTGTTCAGACTGCTCGTATGTATGACCGCATATTTCCATCAGACAATGTATGACCCAATCAAAAGTATTGTAATCGTCGTTGTAGATAATGAGTTCGGCATTTTTACCATGACTCGTCTCTAGTTCAGTTTCGACCAATACATCTTCCTGTGTGTCAAATTGCGGAAATGCATTCATTTTTTTACCAATTTTTATGTAAAATTAAATAAATTACTGACACGCGTCAAGTGCTTGCTTTATTTTATCGAAGTCTGGCAGGTCTCCGGCACTCTCAAGCACTTCGGCATACTGGATTATTCCTTTCTTATCTACTACAAAAGCCGATCGTTTGGCGACGCCTTTCATGCCAAGGATCCAATCTTTGTACTGTGCGCCATAAGCCTTGCTTACTTTTTTATTAAAATCTGATAATAACGGGAAATTGAATCCTTGCTCTTCCTTAAAGCGGGCAAGTGTAAATACTGAGTCAACTGATACGGCCAACACTTCTGCATTCAATGAAGAATAGATGTTCATATTGTCTCTTACAGAGCACAACTCGGTAGTACAGGTACCCGTAAAAGCCTGTGGGAAAAACAACAGAACTACATTTCGGCCTTTAAAAGATGACAATTTTACTTCAGATTTATCCGATGCAAATAGTTTGAATAAGGGTGCCTTATCGCCTGGTTTTAATGACATGATGTTTAGTTTTTTGCCTTAAAACACAATATTAATAATAAGGTTCTTAACTTCGGGAAAATTTTTCGGGATTTTGAAGAGGGCAAAAGAGAAATATCACAATCTTAATAATGTTACCAAAGCATATCTGCAGCTACATCTGTGTGTTTTTCTCTGGGGGTTTACTGCTATTCTTGGCAAATTGATTTCAGTAGCGGCTCTGTCACTGGTATGGTGGCGGGTGGCTTTTACTACCCTGAGCCTGCTGTTTGTTAAAAGATTATTCAGCAAAATACGTGAAATACCTCGCCGTAAGGTTGGCATCTATATCTTTATCGGCATCCTGGTATGTACGCATTGGGTTTTATTTTACGCATCCATTAAAGCCTCCAATGCTTCTGTTGGTGTATTGTGTATGGCATTATCGCCAATTTTTACTGCATTTATTGAACCTCTGTACTTCAGACGTCGGATCCTGTGGTTCGAGATTTTGCTGAGCCTGGTAGTCATCCCGGGTATGTATCTGGTGACACAGAATATCTCTGCAAGCATGATTACGGGTTTGGTATATGGTATATTTTCCGCTTTGTTTGCCTCGTGGTTTTCTACATTGAACAAAAAATATATCGAACATTCTGACCCCGTAGCAATTACATTCCTCGAACTTGGCAGTGCCTGGATTTTCCTGTCTGTCATCATGCTGGTAAGTGCTGCAGCCGGTATGGATTTCAGTTTCATACCGAAAGAAAATGACTGGCTTTACCTGATACTGCTTTCCGTAGCTTGTACGGCAATACCTTATGTATTGTCGCTGATGTCCCTTAAATATATTTCAGTGTTTGCTACTAATCTTACCATTAACCTTGAGCCGGTGTATGGTATATTTCTCGCTTGGATACTGCTACAAGAAGACAAAGAAGTGGACAGCGGTTTTTATCTCGGTGTTCTGATTATACTTGCGTCTGTATTCAGCTACCCTTTTTTGAAACGACTGGCAAAATTTTAAAATATGGATCTTGTAGAAAAAAAAATCGGAGAATACTGTGAAAGATATTCAACTCCCGAACCAGAATTGCTCAAGGAACTCGACCGACAGACACACCTTCGAACATTGTTACCCAACATGCTCAGCGGACACCTACAGGGGGCATTCCTCAGCATGGTCAGTAGAATGATGGCTCCGGCTCGAATTCTCGAAATAGGCACTTTCACCGGGTATGCTGCACTCTGCCTGGCGGAGGGTCTTACGGATGATGGCATTCTTCACACCATAGAAGTAAATGAAGAAATGGAACCCATCATACAAGAGTTTTTTAACAAATCTCTCTTGAGAAATAAACTCCGCCTACACATAGGCGATGCCAAAACGATTATTCCTGCCTTGAACGAAAGCTTTGATATCGTGTTCATAGACGCTGCCAAGCTCGAATATGCACAATATTATGACCTCGTATTTCCTTTTGTGACGAAAGGAGGATACATTATTGCCGACAATGTATTGTGGAGCGGAAAAGTAACTGCCGAAAAACACGACAAAGACACAGCAGCCATCCATGCATTTAACCAAAAAGTGCTGAATGACGCAAGAACAGAAAGCTTCATACTGCCCCTAAGAGATGGATTGAACATCGTACGGAAAATATCTGATTGATTAAATACGTAATAATTGTCAATACTTGAGTAAAGTTTGTCATATACATGATGAGAAAATTACCCGAAATACTTTTGCCCATAGAAAAATTGCTGCATGCCACCGGGGTGCCTTTCGTCATTCCACTATATCACACTACCGGCCTGTCAAACCATCAGCCATATACACGACATCTATACCAGAACCGTACGGAAAAAGAATTCGAACATGAACTCGACTGGCTTCTGAAACATTTTGAACCGGTTGAACTGGCAGAAATAGCTACACCGATGCGAAAAAATCGAAATAAACCGGCTTTTCACATCACCGTTGATGACGGCCTTGCGGTCTGTCAAGAAATAATGGCTCCTGTATTGTACAAAAAAGGCATTCCGGCTACATTTTTTATCAACCCGGCATTCGTCGGGGATGCTGAGATTATGCACCGGTATAAGGCAAATCTACTGCTGTCGCACATTGAAACAGATAAAGCCGCCTTGCACATTTTGTCCGGATTCCTGAAGCTACCTTTAGAGTTTAACAGTTTGAAGCGTTTCTACCTCGACCTGAAATATCCGTCCCGTACCATTCTGGATGATTGTGCTGAAAGACTCGGGATGACCTGGAGCGACCTGCTGTACGGAAATCGGCTCTATATGACAGAAGAGCAGCTACACAATATTCATGAAGCGGGCTTCAATATCGGAGCACACAGCTGGGACCACCCCGAATACACAACACTAAGTCTGCAAGAGCAACTAGAACAGACCGAAAGGAGTGTACAATATGTAAGGGAAAAATTCAACCCTACGGTGATGTCGTTTGCCTTTCCGTTTACAGATTCAGGCGTTTCGGCAGATTTCTTCAAATGGCTCGACACACATGTTGATGTTTCGTTTGGCTGTGCCGGACTTAAACTTGATACAGCAGCGTCGCACTTTCAGCGCATTCCGGTAGAAAAATTTGATTACGGTATGCGTGCAATACTTCTGAAGCAAACAGGAGCGTTTTTTATTAAGAAAATACTTGGCAAACACATAGTAAAGCATGGCTGAGTCACTCCCCTATGGTATTGTCTTCGAAACCTACACATACCGGCAAATGTGTTTGGGCTCATTTAGTATGGATCCTTCTGCTTCCAAAATACCCATTTCGAGGCTTAGGTTTCTATCGCAGACCAATAACCCAAGGGCATTACCTGAAGATCTGATACTTGTAACTGTTAAACTTAACGGAGAATTAATTGCATTTCGCACTGTATTGCCCGATAATATTGAACTGGGTGTAAGAAGTGTGCACTTTGCATGGCTCAGCGGGGTGTGGGTGGCTCCGCAATACAGGAGACTGGGCATTTCGAGAAAAATGTTTGATATCATTTTTCAAGCATGGAACGGATTGCTGTTAGGTACTGAATATACACCTACCAATGGTTTGGCTATCACTTCTTCAGGCCAGTTTGGGCCGACCATTTCAAAACCAGGCGTTCGCATATTTTACAAATCGCCAATCGAACATATTATTCTTAAAAAATACAACAAGTACAGACCATTCCGCTATGCTTTTAAATTAGCAGATACCATCATTGATACTTTAGTAAAAGGGAGGAATATGATGTATGGAAATATAAGGCTTCCGGATGAAGTGAAATATACTATCAGCGAAATGCTTTCAAATGAAGCAAAAGCATTTATCAATGAATATCGGTCGTATTCTTCTACCAACCGCCGGGTGACAGAATTGGACTGGATAGTTAAATATCCTTGGCTGGCAAGTGACCCGAAAGCAAAAGAAGATTCAAAAAAATATTACTTTTCAGTTTTTGCAGCGCAATTCACAGTATGTTTTCTTGAAATTTATCAAAGGTCAGACATCAAAGCTATAGTGATGCTTACATTGCGCGACGGCATAATGAAGATACCTTATTTGTTTATCAATGAAATGGATAAAAGCGATGTGGCAAGCTGCATTCTCCGATACGCCAGCGATCATAAGGTGAAATTGATTGTATCTTACCATACACAGCTGAATGAAAGACTTTTGAGCCTTGACAATAAGAGAATCATTGGTAAAAAGACGACAAGGTATTATCTTGTGACCAAAATATTGGACGAGATAATACCTGCCGAAGCATTGATATTTGCGGATGGTGATGGTGACTGTGTATTTGTATGAGCAGACAAATAATATATCTGACAAATGCTGAAATAGACAAACGAAAATGGGACAACACACTGAGTACGTCGCCTCAGGGCCGGGTGTATGCATTCTCTTGGTATCTTGACTGCATGTCGCCACAATGGGACGCACTTATACTTGACGATTATGAAGCCATATTCCCATTGCCTTATACTGAAAATATTCCGGGAGTTAAGAGGATATTTCAGCCAAGAGTGTGCCAACAGTTGGGTTTATTTATGAAAAATGGGGATGTAACAGAAAGCCTTATGGCAGATTTTTTTAAAAATATTCCAGCTCACTTCAAGTCGGTCGATCTTCAATTACATGATCAAACTCCGAAGCCTGCGCTGGAAGGATGGACCATAAGTAACCGCACCAATATGATTTTATCGGTGTCTTCCTCTTATAAGGAAATAGAACAAGCTTATTCAGAACATCACCGACGCAACATCCGAAAATCGAAAGGTACAGACTTGAAGGCAATAGACCACCTGACACCGGAAAAATTTGTAAACTGTTTCATTGCAGCACTTAATGGAAAAATAAGGCATTATAGTGAGGCGCAGAAAAATGGTCTCATTTCGCTTATAAAGATATCACTCAACAAAGATGCCGGATTCATACGTGCACTTGGTGACAGTACCGGCCAATTGTTGAGTGCATGTTTCTTTCTTCAATCGCATGGGCGTATTTATTATGCATTGCCATTTTCAACCCAAAAGGGAAGAGAGACCAGTGCCATGTACAAGCTGCTGGATGCCATCTTCTGGGAATATTCAGGCAAGCACATTGTGTTCGACTTTGAGGGATCTTCGATTGAAGGTGTGGCAAGGTTTAACAAAGGCTTTGGGGCTATTTCAGTTACTTTTTACCGGATTTACAGAGAAAATCTTCCGTGGTGGGTAAAATGGCTGTTACGCGTACGCAGTTTTTTTTAAAAAATAGAATTTTCAAACATTAAAACTTAAAAAAACGTCACAGATTCTTTACATCCAAGCTTATTATAACATATTACACATTATTTCTTCCTGATGACCAAGAGGCCGAAAAAAGTAAGCAAACCGTTAAGCGCAAGGTTAAGAAATCCGAATTGAAAGCCATTGAACCATGCTACACTGTTATAGTCTATAATCCAAGCCATCAATGGTGCTATTATACATACCGGCAGCACATACCTGTCATTGATTTTATATTTGGTAAGTACACCGAAACTAAACAAACCAAGTAAAGGACCATAAGTAATGCCTGCTACCTTAAACAGAAAATTGATGATGGCATCTTTATTCGTTAGCTTAAAAATAACTAACAGTGCGAGCGTAGCAAGAGCAAAGCTGAGGTGTACGACCATGCGGGTACGGTGCTGAGCCATGTTCTGTTCCTTTTTCTCAAAATCAAGAAAATCGACACAAAAAGATGTAGTAAGAGATGTAAGTGCTGAATCGCTGCTACTGAATGTAGCGGCCACAATTCCCAGTATAAACACCACACCAAGAAAAGGCGTGAGATAATGAAATGCTATTTCCGGATACAGATAGTCGGAGTTTTCAGGTATAGCGATGCCCTCCTTGCCGGCATAAATATAAAGGAGCGCACCTAATGCAAGAAATAGGAGATTGACAAACACAATGATCAATGAGAATGTAAACATGTTCTTTTGTGCATCCCCGAGTGTTCGGCAAGTCAGATTCTTTTGCATCATATCCTGGTCGAGCCCTGTCATTACGATGGTAATGAGTGCCCCACTCAGAAACTGTTTGAAGAAATTGTTCGGGTCGTTCCAGCCACCTTCGAAGAAGAACATTCTAGAGTATCCGCTTTCTTTCAATGCAGGTATAAGTGAACTCACATTTAACTCAAGCCTACTCATCATCGAATAAAGTGTCAAGCACAGGGCACTAATAAAGCAAAGGGCAAGAAAGGTATCGGTAATGATAACCGTCTTGACACCACCGCGGTATGTATAAAGAAAAATAAATGCCAGCGTAATAAAACCTGTGAGCCAGAACGGTATGCCGAATGAGTCAAAGATAAATTTTTGCAAAATAATGACCATCAAAAACAACCTGAGTGCAGAACCCAGCGTACGCGACAATAGAAAAAAACCAGCTCCCGTCTTGTACGAATTCCGGCCGAACCTCGACTCAAGATAACCATATATAGATGTAAGGTTGAGCCTGTAATATATAGGCATAAGTACCAGTGCAATAACTGCATAGCCCAATAGATAACCAAAAACGACCTGCATATACGAAAATGCCATATTGAGTCCTTCTGTACCTACCTTGCCGGGTACAGACACAAACGTGACTCCCGAAATGGAGGTGCCAATCATACCAATAGCTACCAGGAGCCAGGGCGATTGTTTTTCAGCCTTGAAGAACACCTCATTGCTGTTGTTCTTGCCGGTAAACCATGACACAAGCAGCAAAAGGCCGAAATAAACAACGATAACCAATAAAAGCATGATGGGCGTAAGATGATTCGTCATTTTAGCATATTTGGGTCAAAAGTAAACGAGTTATCAGGTCTGACAAAATTTGAACTACACAAATAGTTGTATGTAGATAAAATTTTCTTTGAATGCTTATGAACATCCATGAACCTAAACCAATAAAAATTCGTAGAAAAAATGAAAATTATCCGGTAAAATGAAGTATTTTTTTCAGTTTATAGTTGTCATGGCTTGTCTTTTCCCTTTCATTGGCTGTAAAAGAACGGAACCTCCTGTTCCATTTACAGAAAAATTGGCGTTGTGTGACAGTCTATATAATTTTGACCAGCTGGCCGAGGCTGGCAAACTTGACAAATCATCCTTCGTAAAGTATGAAGAATGTCTTTGTAATACAATTGTGCCCTCAGTACAATTCAAAACAGATGAAGGGGCTGACCTCTCAACAGATAAGCTCAAAGGGAAAAGTTACATTTTCTACACTTGGAATGATAGGCAAGCTGGTTTTGCACAAGATCTTTCTTATCTAAAAAAGCTTAGGGACGAAAACAAAGGAAAACTTGAAGTAGTAGCACTTAGTATGTTTGACCCTGCCATATTGCCACCTCCCTTGCCTACCGGTCTTGGAAGTATGTATAATATAACATTCGGGATAGAAGTACTCCGAACGGGATTTGGCCTTAATCCAAATTTTCCAATGGCTCTTTTCATTGACAGTAAAGGAGTTGTTCAAGACATATTTACAGGATATACCTACAATTTTAGACTCTCGGAACAGGAGAGAAGAGAACGCATTGATAAGGGAGTTAAGAAAATCCTGAAGTAATCAAGACAAACTGTCAATTTTACACAAAAAAAAAGCACTTACCGAGGCAAGTGCTTTTTTTATTATAGTCATTCAGAAATTAGTTAGCATTGATAACTCTGAACTCAGTTCTTCTGTTTACTGCATGTTGAGCTTCAGAACATTCTACACCATCAGCGCATTTGTTCAAAAGCATGGTTTCGCCATAACCTTTTGCTACCAGTCTGCTTCTCTTGACTCCTTTTGAAACAAGATAGTTAACAACAGAATCAGCTCTTCTCTGAGAAAGGTTCATGTTGTAAGAGCTTGAAGCACGTGAATCGGTGTGTGACGCTATTTCAACAGATACACCCGGTTTGCCCACCAACATTTTAAGGAGGTGTTCATCGATTATTCTTTTGGCATCAGGTGTAAGCGTAGCACTTGCAAGATCCCAGTTGATCGGTAGAGCATTGTAGTTTACAAGTTTACAGTCAATTTCTTCGTAATGACCAATGCTTCCTGCTTTTACAAGCTCGGTCTTTTTAACAGTTACATATTCGGCAGGTACTGTCACAGTTTTGGTGCTTGCTGGCCTATCAACAACTTGTCTTTTGATAGTAGCGTACTCGGCAGGAATGTCGATTTCATCATATCTGGCAGGTGTCTTGATAACCTGTTTCTTATAAGCAGCCTTTTGCTCTGCTACAGGCACATTATTTGTACTGGCATTGCTTCCTAATTTCTTAAGGGCAACGGTTTTAGTTGAAGCAGGTCTTTCTACAAAACACATAGCCTGACAGTCAGCAGGGTTAAGCGACTTACAGTTTTTGGCAGTAGTCACTTCCCAACCACTTGTAGCAGGGTGCGTAGTAATGGTCTCAGAACCGTCAGTAAATGTAGCCGGATTAATACTAAGGTCAGTTCTACCTTCCTTTGACACATAAGAAACTTCTGTAGTTGTATAAGTGGCAGGCACATAGATATACTTTTTGCTTGCCTCTTTAACTATTACCCTTTCTTCTACTGTTTTGTAGGTAGCCGGCACTATTTCTAGCTTGTTGTACTCCGGTCGGACCATAATTTTCTGCTCCGTTTCACGGAACTCATCATGTGATATACATCTTACATAGCATGTACCTGGTTTTGGGTTTGCAGGTAGTCCTTCTTGTGCTGTTGCGATACCGCCCATCAATACAAGGGCAATAGCAATACTTAGTTTTTTCATATTATTTTAATATTAGAAATGAAGAAAAATCTTAATTCAAGAACAACTTTATGACGTAAAATACGAGAGAAGTAACAATATTTAAAGTTTAAAAATTCATTAACATAATTATTCCATAAAAAACTTACTTTCCTGTTTAAAAATCCTTTAAATTCTACTCAATTATGTCGGTTTCTACTTGTTTCAGATGTTATTAAAATAATTTTAACTAAATGAAGTATCACAGTATAGTACTTTTGTGCATGGATTACCGTTATGGCTTAATGTATCTGACCAATCTGTCAATCAAATATGAATTTTTTCCTATCGGTGAATAATAAAATCAAGGTGTCGCTTATATGTTTTGTTCTGCTGATAATAAGCGGAAGTTCTACGGCAGCTATTATACATATAAGTGGTTTTGTACACCCAACTGAAGCACCGGACATCAAAGACAATCAGTTTATTTTGGTTGATTTTTGGGCTACTTGGTGCGGTCCCTGTATTCAGGCTATGGATCATTTAGGCCGGCTTAGACAAGCAGGTGGTGAAAATCTCGTAGTAATTGGGCTGAGTAACGAACCATACGATGTTGTAAAAAGATTTTTTAACAAAAGAGAGCCCCAAACCTACATTGCTGTTGATTCGGACAATCGCACTTTCTCAGGTTTTAACATCACAAGTCTGCCAAGTGCTGCACTCATTGCTCCTAACGGTGAAATAATATGGCAAGGCAAACCAACCCATCTGGGTGAGCTGGAATTGCAAAAGCTAATGTCCGTAAAATATAAGGCTATGCCAGTCTCTGAAAAAATATCCGTGAAGCAAACAGAACAACCCACCCTGAAGGAAGATCTGTGGACACATAAGGAAGTAAACAGAAATAATATCCGGCTTTCGTATGATGGGCTTCTCACCGACTTTGGATTTTCAATAAGCATTTCAGACACAATTACCACCATTTCAGGCAAAACATCTGATATTATATCCGCGTTGATGAATGTGCCAAAAGCCAGACTACACCTGAATGCAGAAGCCCGCTATGGAACAGCCACATTCAACACTACAATGACTAACAACAACCGGCCACTGCTTCTTTCATTGTTTTTAGAAGCGCAAGACCTCAGGTATTCACCTGTTGATCATCAGGCTGATGTTTCAGAGTTGGTAGTAGAAGATTCAACGCTACTATGGAGTAATGAGGTGTATCAATATAGTGATAACGGTACTCCAGTTTACATAATTGATGAAGGAAACTTACAGGCAGATAACTATAGCTTGCCGGCACTCGTTGATTTGCTCACGGATATGATACACATCAATTTCTATTACCCGGGCTTGTGCACAAAAACTTATGACTGGAACCTTGACATAAGCAATGTCCAAAATCTGGAAAAACAGTTAATTTCCGAATATGGAATCAGACTGAAAATTGTTAACGTCCGATTGACCGACTTTGTCTTTAGTAGATAATATCAAGATAGTTTTTCGGCAAGAAATTTTCCTGTGAAAGATCGCGGTTCATTCGCCAGACCTTCTGGTGTACCCTGAAATACAACTTCGCCGCCGTGTTTTCCGGCATCCGGACCAAGATCTATTACCCAATCGGCCGATTTGATGATGTCGATGTTGTGTTCTACTACCAGTACTGTATGACCTTTTTCAACCAAAGCCTGCAAAGCATCCAGCAATTTCAGATTATCATGAAAATGAAGTCCGGTTGTTGGTTCGTCAAATATAAAGAATATGTGTTCTCCTGATGAATCGTTGCCTAAAAATGAAGCAAGTTTTACACGCTGGGCCTCACCACCGGATAACGAAGATGAAGATTGACCCATACTTACATAGCCAAGGCCAACATCTATCAGTGGCTTTAGTTTTCTGACAATATCTTTTTCGGTTTTAAAAAATTCGACACCTTCTTCAATGCTGAGTTTGAGTATTTCTGATATATTCTTCCCGTTATATTGCACATCCAGCACTTCTTCCTTAAACCGTCTTCCTTTACAGTCTTCACATATCAGATGCACGTCTGCAAGAAACTGCATTTCAATAAGCTGCGAACCTTCGCCCTGACATGTCTCACATCTGCCACCTTCGGTATTGAATGAAAAATGCCTGGCTTCGAATCCGCGAATGCGTGACAATGGTTGTTCGGCCATCAGTTTACGAATAGAATCATAAGCCTTGACATAAGTGACCGGATTGGATCGGGACGATTTGCCAATAGGGCTTTGGTTGACGAATTCTATGCCTGATATTCGTTTGTAGTCGCCTTTGAGTTGAGCTGCGAATTGGTTGCCATTACTTTCCAAAGCATTTTTAAGCAATGGGTGCAATATATCGCGCACCAAAGTTGATTTGCCCGAACCTGAAACCCCGCTAATAACAGTAAATGCATTCAACGGTATCATTACCGAAATATTCTTCAGGTTATTGATACCGGCATTGCTGATCTCTATCCGGTTTATGGCTTTTCGTCTGTGTAACGGCAATGGTACTACGCGGCTACCGTTCATATATCCGGCTGTAAGACTGTTGCCACCTTCGGTGAATATTTTATTGTAATGCCCTGCAAATACCACTTCGCCACCATGAATACCGGCTCCGGGTCCCATATCTATCAGATAATCGGCATTTTTAATGACTTCCTCTTCGTGTTCTACAACGATGACTGTATTGCCAAGGTCGCGTAGCTTTTTCAATACAGATACCAAGCGTGCTGTATCACGAGGATGCAAACCTACACTTGGCTCATCAAGTATATACATTGAACTTGTAAGGTTGCTGCCGAGTGTACGGGTCAGGTTGATACGCTGTGTTTCGCCACCACTCAATGTATTGGATACACGGTTGAGCATCAGATAACCAAGGCCTACATCGTTCATTATGTTGAGCCTTGTATTTATTTCAAGCATTATTCTAGATGAAATCTGCCTCTCCTGTTCAGAAAATTCGATTATTTTAAAAAATTCTGCCAGTTCGTCAATCGGCATTTCGAGCAATTCTCCTACGGTTGTATGGTTGATTTTTACATAAGATGCCTCCTTACGGAGTCTGGTGCCTTCACATTCCGGGCAGTTGGTCTTACCACGGTATCTGGCCAACAATACACGATTTTGAATTTTATATAGCTGTTCTTCGAGCATTTTGAAAAACGAATCTATGCCTTCGAAGTGTGGAGTACCGTGCCACAGCATCTTCTCTTCAGCTTTGGTGAGGTCTTTATAAGGCTTATGTACCGGAAAACCCGTAAGGTGTGCAGTAGTCAGGAGTGCAATAAGATATTCGTTCGATTTTTCACCTCGCCAACATGCCACCGCACCGTCGTAAACTGACAGATGTTTGTCCGGAATTACCTTGTCTTTATCTATCCCTATAATTTTACCATAACCTTCACAAGACCGACAACAGCCATAAGAATTGTTGTAGTTAAATAATTGCGGATTCGGCTCAGCAAATTCGATACCATCGAGTTCGAACCGGTTGTTGAACAAAGTTGATGTACCACCAGCAATTACTACACATTCGCCTTCAGCTTCCTGAAATGACAGGTTGACTGAGTCGGCCATTCGCTGCATATTTTCAATGTTGTCTCTTTCCACCACGATACGGTCGATAATTACCTGTATATCATGAAAATCAGCCGGAATAGATTGAAGGAATGTGGTTTCGGACAAAATATCTTCTACTTGTATTACTTCATTTTTCACCACAAGCCTACCGAAACCTTTTTGCATAATGATATCAAGCACCATTTTCGGGTACTTCCCGGCGAATCTCCTTGTAAGCGGCATGCAAATCATCACACGTTCGCCTTCAGGCAAAGACATGATAAAGTCAACTACATCCGACACCTGATGTTTTTTTACAACCTGACCTGACACCGGTGAAATGGTTTTACCAACACGCGCATACAGTAATCGGATGAAATCATAAATTTCGGTCATTGAGCCAACCGTTGACCTATTATTGCCTGAGCTTACTTTTTGCTCAATGGCAATGGCCGGACATATTCCTTTTATGTAGTCCACTTCCGGTTTTTTCATCCGCCCAAGGAATTGGCGTATATAAGCCGACAAACTTTCAACATATCTTCGTTGGCCCTCAGCATACAGTGTGTCAATTGTAATGGATGATTTGCCAGAGCCCGAAACACCGGTTACTACTACAAGTTCATTTCTTGGTATCTCGAGATCAACATTTTTCAGGTTATTTGAGCGTGCACCTTTGATAATGATTTTGTTAGTAGCTGTTTGCGTGGTGTCAGATAATTCTTTTGCTGCTTTTAATTCCATAAAGTACACTGTAGTATTGCTGTGATGAAAAATAACAAACTAACAAAATTATAGTTTTTTAGCTCAATTGTTGGTAAGTTTGTTTCAATTATTATAGACCAAAGTAGGTTGGAAATTTACTTTTCAATGATTTCATTCGATTTTTCATAAAATTTCGCAAAGCCCGGTTTAAACCTTTCAATACTGCCTTTGAGTTTTACAGGAAATGATTCGAGTGTTTCCAGGCTGAGTGAGTTATTTCTTGTCTTCTCTGAGATGATATCTGCCTTTGAAAAAAATGCAAGTAGTCCGCTGAAAAGTATTGCTAACAAGAATGAAACAGTTACACCATTGAGTGATTTTTCGGGCTTGCTGATTTTCATTTTTTTTGCACCTACTGTGAAAATATCGGCCAGATACCTGCTAAAAGACCAGCCAATAAAGAAGCAGAGAATAAAAGACAGTGCAAACAAAATAATACTATCACTCCCCCACATAGCTGCTAATTTGTCATAGAATAAGGGTGCCAAATAAATAGCAAACAAAAATCCTCCTAAAAAAGGTAATACACGGAAGATTTTATTGAGGGGTTCGTTTTTGTAACCCGTATAAAAACCGTAAACCAGGCATACAGCTAACGCAATATCGATAAGCATAGACAGTTTTGGACAATATTGCCACAAATTTGAATTATTTTTATTTAGTTT
Source organism: Saprospiraceae bacterium (assembly GCA_019694295.1). GTDB lineage: Bacteria > Bacteroidota > Bacteroidia > Chitinophagales > Saprospiraceae > JAEUUM01. Next base: position 25,117 of record JAIBCG010000007.1, on the reverse strand, counting down.
TGTGTCCGTCAGGTATTTTTTATTAAAATAAATCGTTATATTTCACAAAATAAATGCCGCACCTATGATAAATTTGATTATAAACAGACTCATAATATTATCCATCATGTTGTTGGGTGTTGTCTCAAAACAGAATCTTTTTGCCGCTGAGGCAAAAGCTGAGAAAGAAAAATACACCGTATCATCCGATACTGTCAAAAAACCGGGAATATTCATCATTGGCGAAAACCAGGCTCAATACGAACTTATCGAAAGTAAGTACGCAACATCATTGCTAACGGTATGCAAGGATGACATAAACCGTGCATTCAGGACTTGGATGGATGTGTTGAGTGAAATACAAAAATTTGCAGACAAAACCGGATTTGAGCTTAAAGGTGCAAAACTGTGGCTGAATGTATTCATCGCACCAGACGGTACCATCGATTATCTGGCGTATTATCTGCAGCCTGCCAGCCGCAACATTCCGGAAAAAGAAATGAAAGCATTCCTGTTATCTTTCATCAAAAACAACAAAATACCACTTAAGTGCAAGACAGGATTTTCGCATTACGGTCAGGTAGCTTTTCCGATTTTACCGGAAAATATTTCAAACTAAAGTAAGCAGTTTTGAGTATATTGAAATATTTTGGTTTCACATTCATAATCTGTATGTTGATTACTGCTTGTCAGAAAGATGTAATTGAAGCGGACGTAAAAAGTATTGAAACCCATGCCGGTATGCCGATCGAAGATATGTTATTTATAAATGATTCGGTAGGTTATGCCGTAGGTGGCAAAGCTTATAACAACGGAATAATACTGAGCACATCAGACGGTGGTGATACCTGGATAACCGATACCATTATCCGTCACGGACTTTGGGCAATATCAAAAAATGAAAACAACGAAGTAAACGCAACAGGCTTTTCAGGAAATTTACTGATAAAAAATCCGGGGCAGCATTGGTATCATTACAGATTACCGATTTATAATGAAATGACCGGTACACTATGTGACAGAGAAGGTGGGGTTTTTCTTTGCTCCGGCATGTCGTTTCAGGCAGGAAAAATTATACACTTACGGACAGATTATTCGATTGATACCATTTTCGAAACCACCAATGAAATAAGGAGTTTGGCTTATGCCGGTGAGCATTCTCTGGTAGCAGTAGGTTATGGTGCTGTCTTCAACTCTGACGATAACGGCAAAAGCTGGCACCGTAGTAAGTTGGATGGCGATTATTTCAGGAAAGTTGTATTTACCGATCCCGGTACCGGATACATTGCCGGTTTTTCAGGAACCTTGTATAAAACAACAGACGGTGGTAAAAACTGGAGCCAACTCCTGAGTTCGGGACATCTGCTAAAGGGAAGCGACAGTTTTCTGGGAATGGCATTTAAAGACTCAAACGAAGGCTATATCTGTGGCCAGTACGGACTACTCATGAAGACAAACGACGGAGGCAAAAACTGGAAACACTACAAAAGATTTACTGAAGATCATCTAAACTCCATAACATTTGCCCGAAATGCTGTGCTAGTATGTAGTTCATCGGGTAAAATTTACAACATACACCCATAAAAAAACAAATTGTTTATAAATCTGTTTATTTCTTCGAATAATTTTATAACTTTACATCCGGATTTCATTAAATAGCACATTCACAACACATGGAAGGCACTCAATATACCGAAGATAATATTCGTTCATTAGACTGGCGCGAACACATACGGTTGAGGCCAGGCATGTACATCGGTAAGCTGGGCGATGGTTCTTCACCTGATGACGGCATATACGTGCTCATGAAAGAGATTATTGACAATAGTATTGATGAGCACGTAATGGGTTATGGTAGAGAAATAAAGATTACGCTCAAAGATGGAATCATGTCGGTTCGTGATTTTGGTCGGGGTATTCCATTGGGTAAAGTGGTGGATTGTGTATCACAGATCAACACAGGTGGCAAGTACGACTCCAAGGCATTCAAAAAATCAGTTGGGCTTAACGGTGTGGGCACCAAGGCAGTCAATGCCTTGTCCGATTATTTTTTGGTGCAGTCATTCAGAGACGGACAGACCAAAAAGGCGGTTTTTCATTATGGTGAAATAACAGAAGATGACAAACTTCAAACGACTGAAGAGCAGAACGGCACACTTACAGTTTTCAAACCGGACGCCGATATTTTTAAACATTACCGGTTTAGAAATGAATTTATAGAACAGCAGCTGTGGAACTACGCCTACCTTAACTCAGGTTTAAAGGTAAACTTCAATGGTTCTGTTTATCAGTCTAAAAATGGTTTGCTCGATCTGTTGTCACGCAAAACCGAACAAGAAGAGATACGGTATCCGATTGTACACCTCAAGGGAAATGATATTGAAATAGCTTTTACACATGGCTCACAATACGGTGAGCAGTATCATTCATTCGTCAATGGGCAGAATACCACTCAGGGAGGCACTCATTTACTTGCATTCAGAGAAGCATTCGTCAAAACCATCCGCGATTTTTACAAAAAAGATTATGATGCAAAAGACATACGTGCATCTATAGTGGCAGCAGTAAGTGTACGCGTAGAAGAACCCGTATTTGAGTCACAGACCAAAACCAAACTTGGCTCGCTCAACATAGCACCCGACGGACCAACAGTAAGAAACTTCATTGGTGAATTTCTTTCAAAAGAACTCGACAATTTCCTTCACAAAAATCCGGAAATAAGTCAAGAACTACTAAAGCGGATATTACAATCTGAAAGAGAAAGAAAGGATATAGCCGGCATACAGAAACTCGCCAACCAAAGAGCAAAAAAAGCTAATCTGCACAATAAAAAACTGCGCGATTGTAGATATCATTTAAATGAAACAAAAGTAGATGAAGATATCAGGTCAGGCACTACTATTTTCATAACAGAAGGAGACTCGGCAAGCGGGTCAATCACCAAGGCCAGGAATGTAGGCACACAAGCAGTTTTCAGTCTTCGAGGAAAGCCTTTGAATTGTTTTGGCATGACCAAAAAGATAGTATATGAAAATGAGGAACTAAACCTTCTGCAACACGCCCTGAATATAGAAGATTCGATTGACGATCTCCGGTACAACCAAGTCGTAATAGCTACCGATGCAGACGTTGATGGTATGCACATCCGGCTACTCCTGCTTACATTTTTCCTTCAATTTTTTCCAGATTTGGTAAGAGGTGGGCATTTGTTTATTCTTGAGACACCTCTGTTCAGGGTGCGAGACAAAAGTCAGACCTTTTATTGTTATTCAGAAGAGGAGAAGCAACAGGCTACACGCAAGCTCAGAGGCAAACCGGAAATTACGCGATTCAAAGGGCTTGGAGAAATTTCGCCCAACGAATTTGCCACATTCATCGATGAAAATATCAAACTCGAACCGGTAATCTTAAATGACGGAACCAACATCGAACAGATACTTGAGTATTACATGGGCAAAAATTCGCCCGATAGGCAGGAATTTATTATCGATAACTTAAGGGTAGAAAAGGATATTTCAGAGAATGCATCTGAAGAGTTAACTGTTTCGGAAGAACTGGCAGAAGCAGCTTCCTGACGTTTTGTCCTGAACTTGCCCTAAAACAATGCATGGCACATTACTTGCCCTGAATGAATTCCAGACTTTTTTTACTTAATGCTGACAGACTGTCAAAAAATAACAGCTATGGACATTTTTGATGTAATAATGAATAATCAGAACACAGAAGAAGACGCTGAGTTTATGCCACTTGTATCACTTGATGAAGGTGAGGAAAGTGAAACAACAGAAACACTGCCTGAACGATTGCCCGTACTTGCATTGAAGAACACCGTATTGTTTCCGGGGCTCCTTGTACCTATTACCATAAGCCGCGAAAAGTCAATTAAGGCTCTCAACAAGGCACACGAAACCAACAAATGGATAGGCGTATTGACACAGAAAGACCTGAAAGACGAAGATCCGAGTTTTGAACAGTTGTATAAATTGGGTACTGTAGCCAAAATAGTGAAGATACTAAAAATGCCCGACGGCACTACTACTGCCATTCTTCAAGGCAAAAGGCGTTTTAATGTAGCAAGTGTCACTTCAGAAGATCCGTATCTGGTAGCCGAGATCAAATATGTAGCATATAAACCCATATCCAATAATATGGAGTTTAAGGCGGTAATCAAATCTATTAGAGAAGTTGCCGGAGAAATCATACAATTGTCGCCCAACATGCCACCCGAAGCCAAGGTTGTACTAAAAAACATCACCAACGATACTTTTTTACTCAACTTCATGGCTTCCAATCTCGGCATGAAAATCGGTGTCAAACAAGATATCCTTGAACTAAATGATCTGACAGAAAAAGCAAAGAAAGTACTCGAGCAAATGGATGCCGAACTTCAATTACTCGAACTCAAAGATCAGATAGAAGCTAAAGTACGCGGTGATATCGAAAAACAGCAAAGAGATTATTTCCTTTCTCAACAGTTGAAAACCATTCAAGATGAACTTGGGCAAAACCCACAGGAAGAAGACATTAAACGCCTGATGGACAAAGCCCAAAAAAAGAAGTGGGGCAAAGAAGTGGACAGAGTTTTCAAGAATGAAATAAATAAACTAAAACGGCTCAATCCGATGGTACCTGACTATGGTGTGAGTATCAATTACCTTGAATTGATTCTTGAGTTGCCATGGGACGAATACACCAAGGACAATTTCGACCTGCAGCGTGTAAAAAAAGTATTGGACCAAGACCATTACGGATTGGAAAAAGTGAAGGAAAGAATCCTTGAACACCTTGCCGTATTGAAGCTCAAGGGAGATATGAAGGCCCCTATCCTTTGTTTGGTTGGTCCTCCGGGCGTAGGAAAAACTTCTCTTGGCAAATCAATAGCGAAGGCTCTCAAAAGAAAATTCGTACGAATGTCACTCGGCGGGCTACATGATGAGGCAGAAATAAGAGGACATCGCAAAACCTATATAGGCGCTATGCCGGGTAGAATTATTCAGTCTTTAAAAAAGGTAAAATCATCGAATCCGGTCTTCATATTGGATGAACTTGATAAGGTTGGGAAAGATTTTAGAGGCGATCCATCATCAGCATTGCTCGAGGTACTTGATCCGGAACAGAACGGAACCTTTCATGACAATTATCTGGAGATTGAATATGACCTTTCTAAAGTATTATTCATTGCTACAGCAAATACCTTGCAGGGCATACAACCGGCACTGCTCGACAGGATGGAAATCATTGAAATCAGCGGCTATTCAATACAGGAGAAAGTAGAAATAGCCAGAAAGCACCTGATACCTGAACAGCGCAAAGAACACGGACTCAAAGCAGAACAAGTGTCGTTGTCAAAAAAACTGATAGAACAAATAGCCCAAAGTTACACTCGTGAGTCGGGTGTAAGGAGCCTTACCAGAATGATAGGAGGTGTAATGCGTGGTGTAGCAAAGAAGGTAGCAATGGGAGAAGATTATGACAAGGAAGTAAAAAGTGAAGACCTGAGACAATACCTGGGCCCGGTAATTTATGATCGGGATGTATATCAAGGTGTCCATGTACCAGGTGTTACAGTCGGTTTAGCCTGGACAAGTACCGGAGGCGATATATTATTTGTCGAATCAAGTACACATCCGGGAAAAGGTACTTTAACACTAACCGGGAACTTAGGAGAAGTAATGAAGGAAAGTGCCGTAACAGCTCTTTCATTCATCAAGGCCCATCATCAAGATTTGGGTATCGACACTACAGTTTTTGAAAAAATGGATGTGCATGTACATGTACCTGAAGGTGCAATCCCTAAAGACGGCCCTTCGGCAGGCATCACTATGCTGACAGCTCTTGCCTCTACATATACCAAAAGACCTGTGAAGCAATTCCTTGCTATGACCGGTGAGATTACTCTCCGCGGAAAAGTACTTCCCGTAGGTGGTATCAAGGAAAAAATACTTGCCGCAAAAAGAGCCGGAATCACAGAAATCATACTTTGTGAAGAAAACCGCCGCCATGTTGAAGACATAAACCAGGAATATCTAAAGGACATGAAGTTTAATTTCGTTTCAACGATGAACGAAGTACTCGACTTGGCTTTAACAAAATAAGAAAACCATTGTTTTTACGGATAATCTGTAAGGAAAACAACTTTATTTTCCTTACAGATTTGTTTTCGTTTTGTTAAGTATAGCTTGGGTTGCAGTCTATTGCGTTTGTAAATGTTACCTTTGTCAACCAAAACAACAAAACTGGTAAAATATGTCTCGTAAATTAATCCAAATCTTTAGTATGTTGATTGTACTGTTGTTATTCGCACAGTGCACGAAAAAACTCGGTGAAATGAAAACAACAAGTAATGCAAACAAGGCAACATCTGCCAATGCTCTTCTCCAAGAATGGACAGGTCCTTATAACGGAGTTCCACCTTTTGACAAAGTGCAAATCTCAGATTTCAAACCGGCATTCGAAGCCGCCATGCATGAGAAGAATATGGAAATAAATGCCATCACACGTGTACGTTCTATGCCCGACTTCGAAAACACTATTGAAGCTCTTGAAAAAGCAGGACGTACCTACAAGCGCGTAGAAGCAATATACGAAATCTGGAAAAGCAACATGAGCTCCCCTGAACTTAATACTGTTGTTTCAGAACTCGAACCCAAACTGGCCGCTTTTCGCGATTCTGTTTATCAGAACCTAGAATTGTTCCGCAGGATTGAACAGGTTTATCAATCACCGCAAATGAAACATCTAACTCCTGAACAACAACGTGTTACATGGCGGTATTATACTAATTTTGTGCTTGCAGGTGCCAAACTGAATGAAAGTGATAAAGCGAAGGTAGCCGTCATCAACCAAAAACTAGCATCTATATTTTCTACATTCAGCCAGCATTTGTTATCAGATGAAGGCGATAAATATCTGGCACTCAATAGTGAGAAAGAGCTGGACGGAATGCCGTCTGATTTTAAGGAAGCAGCTGCAGAAGAAGCAACATCGAAAAACCTAAAAAATACTTGGGTAATCGCCAATACAAGGTCTTCTATCGAACCTTTCCTTACCTACGCTACAGACAGAAACCTACGTGAAAAAGCATGGAATATGTTTGTAAAGCGTGGTGATAACAATGATGCCAATGATAATAAAGCATTGATTACCGAAATTTTATTATTAAGAGCCGAAAGAGCAAAACTGCTCGGATATGCTACGCACGCACACTGGCGCCTGGCTGATAAAATGGCAAAAACACCCGAAAATGCCATGAAACTGCTCGAATCGGTTTGGACACCGGCAGTAGAAAGGGTAAAGGAAGAGGTGCGCGATATGCAGGCCATTGCCGACAAAGAAGGTGCTGGTATTAAGATTGCGCCATGGGACTACCGCTTTTATGCAGAAAAAGTCCGGAAAGCCAAATACGATCTCGACCAAGATGAAGTGAAGCAGTATATGCAGCTTGACAAAATGCGTGAAGCCATTTTCTTTGTGGCGGACAAACTGTTCGATCTTCAATTTGTGCAGGTACATGATGTACCCGTATTCCACCCTGATGTAAGTGTTTATAAAGTGTTGAACAAAAATTCCGGGAAGCAAATTGGTCTGTGGTACTTCGATCCTTATGCCAGAAAAGGTAAGAGATCCGGTGCATGGATGACAGCCTACCGCGAGCAGGAGAAACTCTCAGGAAATGTAACGACCATCGTATCAAACAATTGCAATTTCATCAAAGGAAAACCAGGCGAACCCGTTTTGATATCATGGGATGATGCTGAGACTTTGTTCCACGAATTTGGTCACGCACTTCACGGGCTCAATTCCGATGTCACTTATCCGCTGTTGTCAGGCACCAACACAGCTACTGATTATGTTGAGTTTCCGTCTCAAGTACTCGAAAGATGGCTGTCAACTCCCGAAGTTCTAAACAAGTTTGCACTCCATTACAAAACAGGAAAACCATTGCCAAAAGAATTGCTTGCCAAAATAGAAAACTCCTCTAAGTTCAATCAGGGATTTGCTACGGTAGAATATCTTGCAAGTGCATTGGTTGATATGAAACTTCACCTTGCAGGTGCCAAAAGAATCGATCCAGCAGTTTTCGAAAAAGAAACACTAGATGCCTACCACATGCCGGCAGAGATAGTAATGCGTCACAGAATGCCACAATTTGCCCATATTTTTGCTGATGACGGATATTCTGCGGGCTATTACAGTTACCTGTGGTCTGATGTGCTTAGTTCTGATGCTTATGAGGCTTTTACGGAAGCTGGCGGACCTTATGACAAGACGGTAGCAAAAAGACTGCACGATTATGTGTTCAGTGTAGGTGGTACAATGGATGAAGCAGAAGCTTACCGAAAATTTAGAGGCCACGACCCTAACCCTGACGCTCTTATGCGTAGCCGTGGTTTTGTACCCGAAAAGAAATAATCAAAGATTATTGCAATAAAATCAAGAAAGCCCTGTCATCTCGCACAGGGCTTTCTTTTTTTTGGGTCAAAACCGCATACCATCTACAAATCGGCTCCTGATATCATCATCAGGTATTAGGCATGTTTGCCGTCCCCACCATTTGTAACGTCTTTTGGCAACGAAATCATAGATCTTATCAGACAAAAACTTTGGAAAAATGTGTAATAACCCGGCAAGCCTGAATATGCCTCCTAAACCGGAAACAACCCTGATGGCAGCAGCTGACTTAGCATAAACCTTTCCTTTTTGATACAAAATGACCGAGTCCGGTATTTTTTCTTTTTTCCAAGCAGCAGCAATGATTTTTTTACCGGTATCAGACTGTAAGGTAGCAAAACTGTATATCTTCCTATGGTCATATTTCACCAGAAAACTAAAAAAATAACTGCACAACACACATTCGCCATCGAATATAACGATGTTGTCCTTAAGTCGTTCTTTATTTATTGAATCGGGCATATCTGGTCTAATATTCAACTGAAGAGTACTTCTACCATTTCATTTATTTTACCAACAGGACGAAGCTTCAGAACGTATCTGTCTGGATCTATTCCCTTCATATTATATTTCGAAACAAACATTTCTTCAAACCCAAGCCTGTCTGCCTCCTGAATGCGCTGCTCTATTCTGCTGACAGCCCGTATTTCGCCCGACAAGCCAATTTCTCCCGCAAAGCACACTTTCTGCGACACATAAATGTCATGCAGTGAAGAAACCAAAGCTGCTACCAGGCCCAGATCGACTGCTGTATCTACAATCTTTAATCCACCGGCAATGTTTAGGAATACGTCTTTCTGACCGAAAAATATACCACTTCGTTTTTCAAGTACTGCCAGGAGCATGTGTAGTCTTCGCAGATCGAAGCCTGTGGAGCTACGTTGGGGCGTGCCAAAAATAGCCGTTGCCACCAGTGCCTGTGTCTCTATCAATACTGGGCGCATACCTTCCATAGTGGCCGAAACAGTACTGCCACTCAGGTGATCATCGCGTTGGGTTAGGAGCAACTCTGACGGATTACATACCTGTCTGAGGCCTCCTGCTTGCATTTCGTAAATTCCGATTTCGTCTGTGCTGCCAAATCGGTTCTTGAGCGTGCGCAATATCCGGTAACTATGCTGTCTGTCACCTTCGAACTGTAGTACGGTATCGACAATATGTTCCAATATCTTTGGGCCGGCAATGCTGCCTTCCTTGGTAATATGCCCGATAATAATGACCGGTATATTGGTTTCCTTGGCAAAACGCTGCAATTCGGCTGTACATTCGCGTACCTGCGAAATGGTGCCCGGCATCGATTCGATATTTGGAGATGAGATGGTTTGGATAGAATCAATAATCATAAGCCCGGGTTGGAGTGATGCTGCCAGGTTGAGCATTTTAGACGTATTGGTCTCTGTATAAATGAAACACTCAGGAGTATTGCCGGAAAGCCGGTCAGCACGCAGCTTTATCTGATCTTCGCTTTCTTCACCTGACACATACAACACTTTAATGCCAATCTGTGTGGCCATCTGCAATGAAAGTGTTGATTTTCCAATGCCCGGCTCCCCGCCTATAAGCACCAACGAACCGGGGACAATGCCTCCACCAAGTACGCGGTTCAGCTCATTGTCACGCGTGTCGGTTCTGACAAGCCTGCCGGGTGAAATTTCTGTAAGTGGAATCGGCTTTATTTCAAAATCTTTAGGTGAAGAAACTCGCCAGGTAGCTGATTTTGATTCCTGAGCTGTCTTGTTACCTGCTATCTCTTCGATATAAGTATTCCATGCCCCACAGGTTGGACAGTTGCCGATCCATTTAGGCGAATTGCTGCCACATTCGGTACAGACGAATATTTTGCGGAGTTTGGCCATAATGTAAATTACAGGGTAATATTTAATTAAAATTCTGGCGTAAAGGTTCAAAATTAATTAAATTCTTTGTCTTAAAATTTTTGTTGTTAAAATTTTGTGACATTTACACTAGCCGTGCGTCATATTATCAGATAGCAGACAACCAGCACGCTATAAAGACATATTTTCATTTGGTTTTTTGGGGTTATGCAGGGCATCGATTGAAGTGATTTGATTGAATGCCCTGAGTTTTTTCGATAAATAAGCTAAAAAATATTTTCAGCGATTAAATATTGTTTCCATTTTTCACAAAACTCATATATTTACACTATGGGTTGGAAATCGAGAATAATTTATCGCTTTGCAAAGTATGTGGCTGCCGATATCCGCAAATGGTCGGCCAATGCCGTATTTACTCAGGAATCAATATTCAAAAGACTCATTGAAAGATCAGTAAATACCGATTTCGGTATTGATCACAATTTTAGGAATATCAGGAACTACGAAGATTTTCAAAATCAGGTACCTGTCCGAGATTATGAAGGGCTCAAACCTTATATAGAAAAAATTAAACAAGGCGGTGAATCGGTTCTTTGGCCGGGTGTACCTGCCTATTTTGCCAAAACCAGCGGAACCACCTCCGGCGTAAAGTACATTCCGCTTACCAAGGAAAGCCTGCCCAATCATTTTGGTTCAGCACGCAATGCCATATTCAATTACTACGGTACAACAGGTAAGGGAACATTTTTTGACGGAAATTTGATTTTCCTGTCAGGAAGTCCTGAACTTGAAAAGGTAGGCAACATCCTCACCGGCCGTCTTTCTGGTATAGTCAATCATCAGGTACCTTCATGGCTCCGCACCAACCAAAAGCCTTCGTACAAGACAAATTGTATGGAAGACTGGGAAGAAAAAGTAAATGCCATTGTAGAAGAAACAATCCATGCCGATATGCGGCTCATCAGCGGCATTCCACCCTGGGTTCAGATGTATTATGAGCGCTTGCTTGAACGGTCTGGCAAGAAATACATCAAGGATATTTTTCCAAATTATTCTATGTTTGTTTACGGTGGTGTTAACTTCGAACCATACAGAAGTACGCTTGAAGAACTGGTTGGGAAACGCATTGATAGCGTAGAAACATATCCTGCATCAGAAGGATTTATAGCTTTCCAGGACAAGCAGGATAGTAAGGGGCTACTTTTGAATACCAATTCCGGTATTTTCTTCGAATTCATTCCGGTGTCGGAGTTTGGCTCTGACAATGCTACGCGCTACAGCCTTGCAGATGTAGAGACAGGAGTCAATTATGTACTCATCATCAACAACAATGCCGGCCTTTGGGGCTACAACATAGGTGATACAGTCGAGTTTGTAAGCAAGAATCCATACAGAATCGTCGTCACCGGACGTGTAAAACATTATATTTCAGCATTTGGCGAACATGTCATAGGAAAAGAAGTCGAAGACGCCATGCTGAGGGCTTGCCAACAGGTACATGCCAAGGTATCAGAGTTTACTGTAGCACCACAAATCAATCCGGGCAATGATGAAAAACCCTATCACGAATGGTTTATTGAATTTGATGAAATGCCGGTTGATCTTAAGAAGTTCGAAGCATGTCTGGATGCTGAAATGGTCAGGCAAAATATCTATTACGAAGACCTGATTACCGGAGCTATTTTACAAAGTCTGAAACTGAGAGTTCTAAAAAAGGACGCTTTCAGGAATTATATGAAATCGCAGGGCAAACTCGGAGGTCAGAACAAGGTACCCCGACTGTCAAACGACCGCAAACTGGCTGATGAACTGAAAGATTTTATCATATAACAAAACAATGATCCAAGACAATAGCTGTCCAATTTGTTAAACGTCCAATAAATCAATATTGAATGAAATTCGGAAAGCACACACTCAAAATTTCACCAAATGAACAGGAATATCCATACCAGAAAAATTCACAAACTGACTCCTGAAAATTTACTCGCTACAGATGATTTTCTTGCAGTCGAAGAACCGCTCGAAATAAAAATAGTGTATGGACCAAAGGAAAACCGAATTAGCAAAACCATTTCGATCACCATGCGCACACCGGGAGAAGACCGCGAACTCGCTCTTGGTTTCTTATTTACCGAAGGTATCATAAACCAACCTGCTGATATACTTGCTACGGAAAGTACCATACCTTCATTTCTCAACCAAAATACAATTGAAATACAACTGTCAGATGATGCAAATCCTGATATCCACAGGTTGGATCGACATTTTTATACAACATCGAGTTGCGGTGTCTGTGGTAAGTCGTCCATTGATGCCCTGAAGACAATAAGAATGCCGAAGTTGAAGGCAGATTTTCCGGTTTTTGACAGAAATGTGATACTCAGTCTCCCCTCATTGCTGACACAACTGCAAAGTGTATTCGAAAAAACCGGTGGCATCCATGCTTCAGCCATCTTCGACAAGTCGGGCAAGCTGCTGTTACTCAAAGAAGATGTAGGCCGACACAATGCACTGGATAAGATAGCCGGTGCAGCATTGCAACAAGGTCTGCTACCATTGTCAGAGCAAATCCTACTCGTAAGCGGCAGAGCAAGTTTTGAACTGGTACAAAAAGCGGCTATGATAGGTGTGCCATTGATGGCAGCCGTAGGGGCACCCTCTAGTCTGGCAGCAGAACTAGCCGAAGAAGCAGGAATTACCCTTGTCGGATTCCTGAACGGGAAACGATTTAATATTTATACGCATCCAGGAAGGATCTTGTAGTATTTACGGTAAAATGTTTAAATATTATTCATAAAGAACACAGACAGATCTTGAAAATTTCTGTCAGAAAATGTGGGTAAGAAGAGCTATCTTTGTAATGAACCACCATTGCACCAAAATAATGACACCCAATAATTTTTCTAAGCGGGTTTTAATTGCTTTGCCGGCATTTTTTCTTTACCTACTGCTACCGGCTCAAGTAGAATTAAAAAATTTTACCGGAGGCAAACTGACCGGAACACATGAGGCAGAGCTCGTTTTTGGTAACCAACAAGTACTATATATCGATTTTTATAGTGAAAATTCCTTCCGGATGTTTTATAGTCCTCACGGCGATAAACCACATGTTCCTGTAGCAAAACCACCTGCAAAAATCCTGGCAGATAACCCAAGAAAACCCGTAGGAGCATTGCAAATCTCAGATGCTGGTAATGAAATATCCATTCAGTCAAAAAAAATAAAACTCACTATCGATAAAAAATCAGGAATCCTTACTGCCTTCAACCTTGCTTTCAATAAACAGGCTTTCAAGCTAAATAAGCCGATATTTGTAGAAAATGACAAGTCAAACATAGCGCTATCTGAAGGTACAGATGAATATTTTTATGGTGGTGGTGTTCAAAACGGACGCTTTTCGCACAAAGGCAAAGCCATTTCAATAGAAAACCAGAACAGCTGGACCGATGGTGGTGTGGCTTCGCCGGTACCATTTTACTGGAGTACTTCAGGCTACGGGCTTTTATGGCATACATTCAAGCCAGGCAGGTATGATTTTGGCTTAAAAGAACGAGGAACGGTCAGGCTCTTTCACAATGATTCTTATCTCGATGTATTTATTATGATAAGCCAGGAACCTGTACAGCTCCTTCAGGGCTATTACCAACTTACGGGGCAAGCACTTTTATTGCCAAAATTCGGATTCTACCAAGGCCACCTGAATGCTTACAACCGCGATTATTGGAAAGAAGATACCACCGGAAAACGAGGAATACGGTTTGAAGATGGCAAGTACTACACCGAAAGTCAGAAAGACAACGGTGGTATCCTTGAATCATTGAACGGTGAAAAGAACAACTACCAGTTTTCGGCTCGTGCTGTGATAGTCCGGTACAGGCAACACGATATGCCGTTAGGCTGGATATTGCCAAATGATGGCTACGGAGCCGGCTACGGCCAAACATCAACACTTGACAGCAATATACAGAATCTTAAGTCATTTGGCGATTACGCCAGAAAAAATGGAGTAGAAATCGGCTTATGGACCCAAAGTGATCTCCATCCTAAACAAGGCATCAGTGCATTGCTTCAGCGTGATATTGTAAAGGAGGTAAGAGACGCCGGTGTACGTGTACTCAAGACAGATGTAGCTTGGGTAGGTGCCGGTTATTCATTCGGGCTCAATGGGGTGGCAGATGCTGCTTCTGTCTTTGCAGAATACGGCTCTGGTGCAAGGCCATTCATCATATCGCTTGACGGCTGGGCAGGCACACAGCGTTATGCAGGCGTATGGTCGGGTGATCAGACGGGCGGTAACTGGGAGTACATCCGATTCCATATACCTACCTACATCGGTGCGGGATTGTCAGGTATGCCTAATATCACTTCAGACATGGATGGCATATTCGGAGGTAAAAACCTTCCGGTTAACGTCCGGGATTTCCAGTGGAAAACATTTACACCGATGCAACTGAACATGGATGGCTGGGGCACCAACGAAAAATACCCACATGCACTCGGGGAACCGGCTACCTCCATCAACAGGCTCTACCTCAAACTAAAAAGCGAACTCCTCCCATATAGTTACAGCATTGCAAGGCAGGCAGTAAACGGACTACCCATGATACAGGCTATGTTTCTTGTAGATCCAAACGAATTTACACTCGGTACTGCAACACAATACCAATATATGTACGGACCTTCCTTCTTGGTTGCTCCTGTATATCAGAATACGGCTGCTGATGCCCAAGGCAATGACATACGCAATAACATTTATCTGCCACCTGGTAGCTGGGTCGATTATTTTACCGGTGAAGAATACGAAGGCGGCAAGGTGATCAATTCGTTCAGTGTACCATTGTGGAAAATTCCTGTTTTCGTTAAAGCAGGGGCTATCATCCCACTGGCCAATGCAAATAATAACGTGTCAGAGATTGATAAAAAACATCGTATTTACGAATTTTATCCAAAGGGAAATACTTCATTTACCGAATATGATGATGATGGCATTTCGCAAGAATACCTTTCAGGAAAATATACAACAACACAGATTGAAAGCAAGGAGGCAAACAATAAAGCCGAACTGATTATCCATCCCACAGTTGGTGATTTTAAAAATTTCACTCATATAAAAACAACTGAATTTAAAGTAAATGCACCCATATTACCCAACCATATTGAAGCGAAAATCAATGCAAAGAAAATAAAACTGAAACAGGTATATACCGAAGCAGAATATAAATCAGGTGAAAATGTCTGGATTTATCTTCAGCCCGAATTTAACCGCTACGCAACTAAGGGAAGTGATTTTTCACAAAAGATTATCAAACGCAATGCTCAACTGTGGGTAAAACTCGAGCCTGGTGACGTAAGCCGGACTACCTTAACTCTGAGTATAAAAAAGTTTCGCCAGGAACCAAAACATAAAACCACTCTACGCTCAGAGGGACCAGAAAAACCAATTGCGGAGATGAAGGAAGAAAATCGGCATGCATTCAGCCTGTTGCCTTCGTGGAAAGCTGTACCGGGAGCAGATTACTATGAAATAGAATTCAACGGCATGTTATACACACTGATACGTGACACGACTTTCCTGTTCGAAGACCTCCAGCCCGAAACAAGCTACCGTTTCAAGATCAGAGCAAAAAATATTACCGAATCGCCATGGACAGTAATCGAGACAAAAACGCTTGCCAATCCGCTTCAGGATGCTATCCATGGCTTAACCGCACGAGTAAGTGTCCGCAACCAACCGGGTGAAGGCATAGCCAATTTATTTGATTTTGACGAAGCGAACATTTGGCACACGCGTTGGGATGCACCGGCAGTGCCGTTTAACATGATCATCAATCTCAACAGCATCAGCCAGATCGAAAAATTGCAATATTTGCCTAGAACCGGAGCCGGCAATGGCACATGGCTCAAGGGAAACATTTCTTACAGCATAGATAAAGCCAACTGGCTTCAAGCAGGTACTTTTACCTGGAAGCGAGATGATAAAGTGAAGGAATTTTCATTCGCAGAAAAACCGGTGACACGATACTTAAAGATAGAAGTATCAGAGGCTGTTGGCAATTTTGGCTCTGGCCGTGAGCTATATGTGTACAGGGTATCGGGTACGGAGTCGCAACTACCGGGCGACATCAATCACGACGGATTGATAGACCAGAATGACCTGACTTCGTACATGAATTATACAGGACTGCGCCAAGGAGATGCCGATTTTGAAGGCTACATCAGCAAGGGCGACCTAAACCGCAACGGTGTCATTGACGCATACGATATATCGAACGTGGCTACAGCACTTGAAGGCGGAGCGTGGGAAGAAAGTCAGGATACCATGTCAGGAAAAATATTACTGCAAAATGATAAGGCAAATTACAGCAAAGGTGATACAATGCATATCACGGTGAGTTCAGCCGGATTCAGCTTGGTCAATGCCCTTGGTTTTGCCTTGCCATACAATACTGCAGATTATGAATATGCAGGTATTCAGGCCATTCATACAGGAAATCTGGAAAATTTCACACGCGACCGTCTTCACACCGATGGCAATAAGGTACTGTATCCTGTGTTTGTCAATATAGGTGACAGGCAGACATTGAGCGGAAGCGACAAACTGTTCGTCATCCGGTTTGTTGCTAAAAGGAACCTTACATTCGGGCTTAAAGCAAAAGATGGTCTGCTGGTAGATAAGAGACTGATACAGTTGAAGTTTTAGTAAGTAATAAATATAAAAAGTAATTGGGATATTTTATGAAAAAAGGAAAGTTATTATTGGCACTATTGTGGACTTTGCTATGTATAAATGAAGGGGCAGGCCAGAAAATGATAGAAGGCTACCGCTATGGTGATGAGCAGATGCCTTCAGGAAAAGAGTGGGAATCGCCTCAGGATTTGGCATTGAACAAAGAGCTGCCTCATGCCTGGTTTAGCTCATTTCAGGATGTCTCATCAGCCCTGAAGGTATTGCCCGAAAACTCAAAATATTGGAAAACACTGAACGGTACCTGGAAATTCCATTTTGCCAAAACACCCGATACAAGACCGAAAGATTTTTACAAACTTACTTTTGATGTATCTGGCTGGGACAATGTGCCCGTACCATTGAGCTGGAATATCTACGGCATCCAGAAAGACGGAAGCCTTAAATATGGCGTGCCGATATACGTAAACCAACCTGTCATTTTTCAACACAAGATAGAAGTGGATGACTGGCGCGGCGGTGTAATGCGCACACCACCAAAAGAATGGACAACTTACGAATACAGAAACGAGGTAGGATCCTTCAGGAGAGATTTTGACATTCCGGCAGATTGGAATGGACGTGAGGTATTCCTAAATTTTGATGGTGTTGACTGCTTTTTCTACCTTTGGGTAAATGGCAGGTACGTTGGCTTTTCGAAGAATTCGCGCAATGCAGCCACATTCAACATCCAAAAATACCTGAAACCGGACAAAAATACACTGGCTGTAGAAGTTTATCGCCTGTCCGACGGGTCGTTTTTAGAGTCGCAGGATATGTTCCGACTGCCGGGAATTTTCCGAACAGTCTCGCTGTACTCCGTTCCGAAATTACATATAAGGGATCTGAGAGTTACACCCGACTTGGATGAAAATTACAATAACGGTTCACTCAACATACAGGCGGATGTCCGAAATCTGAGTAATGATAAGGCAGAAAAGTGCAACATTGAATATACATTGTATGCCAATAAATTGTATGCTGACGAAACTACCAAATTGGCAAATGTATCGGCATCGGCATCATTGACAGACATTTTACCCAAAGAAATCAAGACTACTGTCAATGCAGTCATAAAAGTCGATAACCCTAATAAGTGGTCGGCTGAAGAACCATACCGCTATACACTTGTAGCAGAGCTTAAAGACAGTAAGGGCAAAACGATTGAAACGGTGTCGGCTATTGTAGGTTTTCGAAAGGTCGAAATCAAGGACACTCAAGCAGAAAAAGATGAGTTCGAGCTTGCAGGAAGATATTATTATGTAAATGGCAAAACAGTGAAACTGCGCGGCGTCAACAGGCATGAGACAAACCCTTCGGTAGGGCACGCGATTACGCGTGAAATGATGGAAAACGAAATTATTCTGATGAAGCGTGCCAATATCAATCATGTAAGAAATGCGCATTATCCGGATGATCCGTACTGGTACCATCTGTGTGACAAATACGGCATATATCTGGAAGACGAAGCCAATATCGAGTCGCACGAATACTACTACGGTGATGCATCCTTATCACATCCTGTAGAATGGAAGGAAGCACACGTGGCACGTGTAATGGAAATGGCACATGCAAACGTTAATCATCCTTCTATAGTAATCTGGTCGCTCGGCAATGAGGCAGGGCCGGGAAAGAATTTCAAGTATGCTTATGATGCACTAAAGGCATTTGATATATCGCGACCTGTACAGTACGAGCGCAACAATGATATCGTTGATTTTGGTTCAACGATGTATCCTTCTATAGAGTGGGTTCGTGGTGCAGTAAAGGGTGATTTCGACATCAAATATCCTTTTCATCTTGTAGAATATGCACATTCGATGGGTAATGCTTGTGGCAATCTAAAGGATTACTGGGACGCAATGGAAAGCACAAACCACCTGTTTGGTGGTGCCATCTGGGATTGGATAGATCAGTCAATGTATGATTATGATGAGAAAACGGGTGAAAAATTTCTCGCTTACGGAGGTGATTTCGGCGATTTCCCGAATGACGGTCAGTTTGTGATGAATGGTCTCATTTTCGGCGACTATGAACCAAAACCACAGTATTACGAAGTAAAGAAAGTATATCAAGATATTGTGGTAAAAGAAAAAGATGTGCAGAAAGGCGAATTCGAAATTTTCAACAAATTTTATTTCAAAGACCTCTCAGACTTTGATGTTGAATGGATTATAATCAAAGATGGTGTGACCATACAGAGTGGCAAAATAAATGCCGGAAAAATATTGCCGCGCCACAGACAATCTATAAGCATCCCGTATAATTTCCAGGAGCTGGCAGCAGATGCCGAGTATTTCATCAACATCAGGTTTTTGCAAAAGGAAGGCAAACCATGGGCAAAAAAAGGATATGCACAGTGTGAAGAACAGTTCCTGATTAAAAAAGCTAGTGGGTGGCCTCTTGTTTCAACAATTGCAGCCAAAGCTAACCATGCAAAGCCGGAATTAATGCATTCAAAAGGCAGAATACAGACCATAAAAGGAGATAATTTTACAATACTATTTGATACCGAAACCGGAAGCATACATAGCCTGAAGTATGGTAACAACCAGATTATATCGGAAGGAAAAGGCCCTAGAATCAACGCATTGCGAGCATTCGTAAACAACGACAACTGGGTTTACCAACCATGGTTTGAGAATGGTCTGCACAATCTTCACCATAAGGTAATTCGTTATGAATTTACACAGAACACTGACGGCAGCATGAACGCCGTATTTCATGTTGAGTCACAGGCACCCAATGCTGCAAAAATACATGGTGGCACCAGCTCAGGTAACAGCAGAATAGAAGAGCTGACAGACAGAAAGTTTGGCCCGGATGATTTTAAATTTACTAGCAAACAAGTATATACGGTGTATGCCGACGGTTCGGTTGTACTTAAAGCCGAGATTAACTCCAACAAACCTGAGCTAGTACTTGGCAGACTTGGTTTTGTGATGAATATACCGCAACGTTACAACCATTATACGTACTACGGACGTGGACCACATGACAATTATCCTGACAGAAAGGCTTCTTCATTCGTAGGCGTGTACAAAAGTACAGTAGCCGATCAGTTCGTTAATTTTCCGAAGCCTCAAGACATGGGCAACCGCGAGGATGTCAGGTGGTTGTCACTTACAGATGATCATGGTGATGGAGCTGTATTCATCCCGGCCAGAGACAATATGGCAGCGTCAGCCTTGCAGTACAGCCCTGTTGAGTTGATTTTGGCAAGGCATCCGTATTTGTTGCCAAAGTCCACTGATACATATCTGGAGATAGATGCAGCTGTTACAGGCTTGGGTGGCAACAGTTGTGGTCAAGGTGGCCCACTGGAGCAGGATCGGGTAAAGGCAGTACATACCGAGCTTGGTTTTATGATCAGTCCGGTGGCGAAGGATACAGAATACCCTTTGAAGGTACGTAATTAGTGAGTATTACAATATAAAACTCGTCAGCAATATTTTGTTACATGAGGTAATTTGTCGGGAGTGGTTTCGTTTACCTCACTTGTCTGTCTTTCCACTCGTATCGGGATTTGAACATAGATAATACTCCTGATATACTGAGCAATAACGGATACAGGATGGCGCTCACCGGATAATATTTTAAAGCACTATTTTGCTTAAGAAATACTGCACCCCGCTTTAGAAGGCGATAATCGGAGCCGATTTTAAGACAAACCGATACAGAAAGTAACACCCATAAAAACGGGTCAGTACTGAAAATGATGAGTACCGGAATAAACATAAGCAGAAGGTTTATTAGGAATACGAATCCGAGTAACAGCTTTAATTTTGTGTTTTTCAAGTAGCGGTTCTTGGTGCCCCATCTTATCCGTTGTCTAAGCCATTGCTTCAGATCGGTCGGAGGTTGTGTCGATACAATGGCTTGTTCTGTATGGATGAACCGAATTGTTCCGGGAAATCGTGCTTCGATTTTTTCAAACAAAAACATATCATCACCGGAGGCAAGCTGAACATTACCTGCATATCCGTTTACTTTATTGAATATTTCCTTTCTGAAACACATATTCGCACCGTTGGCCATCTGAAACCAGCCTCTTCGGTATCCGGCTGCCGTTACAACCATCATTCCCGCATTGTCAAGTGCCACAAAATTCTGCCATATACTGCCATCGCTTTCGTACCTGACCGGACCTGTAGTGGCATTTGTATGTACATCATTAATTTGTGAAACCATTGTCTGCAGCCAATTATCAGAAACGGGATGACAATCGGCATCAAGCGTTACTATTAACTCACGTTTTGAATTTGCAATACCATATTGTAATGCCATCTTTTTGCCGCCTTTATCCGGCATCATATCTGCCAATTGTAGAATCCTTATTTTACTTCCAAAACCAGAAGCTATATGAGTGGTGGAGTCGGTAGAATGATCGTCTATAATTAATATTTCGACCAGCGAAGTGGCAAAATCCTGAGACAATACCGAATGCAAGGTATGTCCTATATTATCTTCTTCATTCCGTGCCGGAATAATAATGCTTACTCCGGGCAGATTTTCTAAACCAAAATGTAGAGAATTGGCCCTACCCGAACTATCCCAAGCAGTTGTAATCCTGAATAACAGAACTGAATAACTGAGAAAAACAACAAATATGAAAATTGAGCCAACTAACAAAACATACTATTATCCGTAAACTGCAAGTTACACATCTTCGAATAATTTATTGTAATCGTATTTTTTGGCATTCTCGTTTTTTGAGACATTAATTACCGGATCGTCCACTTCTTCATAGTTGGTGAAAGTGTTTTCATCCCTGTATATCTGTTCCTGCATTTTACCAATCTTACGCTTGATGATGGCCTTTCCTAACAAAAATGCTGCAATGACAGGGAAAAGAAATGCGCTCAATACTATCATACTTGCTCCTACTACCACATTTTGCTTCAAAAATGCCATAAGCAATCTTCCGTAATTGACAAATACTGTGTAATCAAGTATCAGTGTGGCTATAATGACGATGGGTGAAATGATAAACAGGAATTTGTAAACATACTGTGCAACGAAAAAGAAAGCAGTCAGTAATGCAAGCAGGATAAGCACACTAACCCATGGGCTCAGACTGGTAGAGTTTTGGCGGTATTGAAAAGATTTCATATCACTTGCTGTATATTTACTATAACGATCCAGGGTACACTTATGTTGGCTGTTAATCTATAATGATTTGTTAATGTTTTTTAACCAAAACAGCAATATGCACTCTCATTGTTATCCTGACTTCTACATCATGCGAATATATTGTATTACAATACATTTATCCAACAAATATATAATAAGAACATTCTCCTGTTTCAGGTAAGATTATCCAATACATCACTCCCGCACAAACTTCTCTACCCGCATATTTCCTGCACCGTCCGTCAGCTCTATGAAGTACATACCCGGGGCGAAGGCCGATACATCTATCGTGTGCAGGTACGAATACGCCGGTAGCGTGCCCGTATAACAGCGCATGCCCAGCAGGTCGTAGCAGTGGATGGTGTAGGAGGATGTATGCGCAAGCCCTGTACTCAACTCCAAGGTCAGCATAGTGCTGGTTGGATTCGGATATAGCTTTATATTCCTTTGGAGCAACCATTCATCAACAGCGTCAGGATATGAAACATAAAAACTGAAGGCTTCAGTACAGCCTGCACTGTCTGTAACAGTCAAGGTGTATTTACCAGGTTCAAGGCCGCCTATCGAATCTGATGCAGATATCACCGGAGACCAACTGAATAGCAACGGTGGGTTGCCTCCTTGTATGTTGCTCAGCTTTATGGCTCCGTCTTTGCTCGTCTTGCTGCCAGCATCTACTATCAGTGTGTCGAAACTAATGTGTTCAGGTCCGAACTTTGCCACAATGTCAATACTGCATTGTGTGCCGTCATAGAATCGGATAATTTGTTCTCCGCTTTGTATATTATTCAAGATCAGTGTATCATGTTGTACACCGTTATACTCAAGACCATAGACCGGCAAGCCGCCTGTTGCTGTCACTGTTATCATTCCGGTAGAATCAACTGCACAAAGATTGGCCTGTGTCGTGTAACTTATTTGTACTCCGGTAGTTTCATAAGCGCCTATGTCTATCTGGTCTTCCTGTACACGGGCGTCTCCAGACAGGTCTGTCGAATCCAGATACGCTATATACTCGTTTGAGCCTTTGTTAATCAATGGCGAACAACTGCTCAGCCTAAAATCATTACTGATTGTGTCTCTGAAGCCCGCAGGTGTATCCCACAGACAGTTGTTGATCTGTAGCAAGTCAGCTGATACCGGTTTGGCGGTAAATTTATCTGACAATCCCTTACGGTTAAAACTACAATAATTGAATGTTACCGTATCGACCACGGTTTTGAAAAATATCAGATTCGTATCCGTTACTTCAAAGGCACAATTATTAAAATTGACATTTTGCCCTATAAACGGGAAAAGGTGCTTTGCGCCCTTTGTCTCATCATAAAAGCTGCAATTATAAAAATTGCTCCGCTCATCTGGCGGTGGATTTCCCCACTCAAATATCTCAAACAAGTTGTCTTCAGGATAGTAAGACTTATTCTTTGCAAATACACAGTTTGTGAAATTGGTTCTTCTTGCCCGAAAATTACCACTCCAGCCTATATTACCATTAAAAACACAATTTCTTACGTCTGCTGTTGATATTAACATAGCACCCAAACCTCCACCGTTGTAATTTGTCCCTTTGTTATTCATAAAGCGACAGTTAAGAATCTTGGAGCGTTTGTTATCGTGCCCTCCTATCGCAGCACCACCTATGACATTAGCTAAATTCTTTGACAGATCACAATTACGGAGTTCGAATTCTCCATTAGCATCCTTTGACGCATATAAAATTCCTCCGGTATTAGACGACGCATTACTTTCTATTATCGTATTACTTATAATAAAAGGCAATTGTTTGGCCTTCCCGCCTATTATGTATATCCCACCTCCTTGCTCCTCTGCATAGTTTTCCCTCACCTCACAACTATCCATCAATAAACCACAGACACCTCCAGGCGTGGAATCAATGTATAGACCGCCACCAAACAATGCTGAGTTTTTCCTTATAATACAGTTTTTGATCGTCAGGTTGCAGGGCTTGTCAACTGAATCGCTATAAACATGGATTCCTCCACCCCGGCAACTGAATACTGCAGGACCCCAATATTCGCAATCATACAAATCAGGTCCAATGTTTAGCCCTTTTGCCTTTCCGTTTTGTATTATCAATCCGTCCAATAAATATCTGCCGTTCTGAAATTTAAGCGTATTTAATTGTTTGTATCCATTTATCTTGGTTTCATTCTTTTTAATATCCCGATCAAATATGCTTGTCTCCGTTCCATCAAAACCTCCAAAAATTGAAACATTATATCCTGAAAGTTTCCATTCTATCTTACCTCCTCCCGTATATTCTCCTTTTGATATCCATACTTCAAGCCCATCTTCAAGATTAGTAAACAATGAATCAAAGTTACTGAAGGCATCCTCCCAACTACTGCCATCATTTTTTCCTTTAGCATCTTGTTTGATGTAAATAATTTTATTTTGAGCATCAACCATGACAGCTCCGGCGAAACCCAGAATATATGCCGTGATTACAAACCGTATAATATGTTTCATGAGACGACTTATTTAATGCTTAATAAATATTTGTGAATGGTCTGAGCCTGATGTTTTCAGCATAACTACATACAAACCGGCTCCAAGATTGCTTACCTGATCTATTGCCAGGTCATGCTTTCCGGCTTCAAGTTTCAGTCTTTGCTCTATCTGCAATTTACCACCCGTATCAAACACATAGTATTCCACTTGCTGAGCTTCCTGTAATTCAAATTTCATATTAACCGTGCCTGATGTCGGGTTTGGATAAATGAATGACTGTGATTCAGTGTTTTTAATAATCGTCTCTTTTTGGAATGGATTGAATATCGTTGCCTGCATTACTAGATTATTTTCTACCAGCTGACCGCCCGCATCATAGAGTGCTGTTGCATTTCGTGCATTTATAATATTGAGTATTTGGCTGGTGCTCGCGTTCTGATTTGGCAGAATTATTAAAGACAATAAATTCTGCGTGACTGAAACATTAGTGCTGTCAGTTGTAGAATTATACCATACCGTTACC
>JAIBCG010000108.1 GCA_019694295.1 Saprospiraceae bacterium | reverse complement strand
ACTTATGGCCATCGGTGAGTGTACCTTTTATAGCAATAAACAAAGAACTTTTTGACACCTTTCGGCTGTCTATACAAATATTTTCAATCCTGCAATCAGTATTACCTCTGATTGAAAAAGGGCTAATATTTTCGAGTAATCTGCCTAATAACTGCACTTTACAGCAATTTAACCTAAGAACAATTTGACCACCTGCCTGCGAACAAGCGTGCCTGGAGATATACTCTGTCTCTTCACCTTTCCACACCCTACTACTTCTACCTTAAGACCCATTCTTTCAAGGAGATAGGTAGCATCACGAAGCCCCATACCAATTACATTAGGTACTTTATTCGGGTCAATTTTCTTATCGGCAAGCGTAATCTTATCTGCTTCGACTGAAGTTTTGACCCAATCAGTATTAACATCTTCTTCAAAATCAACATCCATCTTATCTAGCAGATATGAAACATCCGACTGAAATCCGGCTGTGACCAACCCAGGTTTATTCTTTTTCAATTCTTCCTTATCGGGTTTTACTTCGTTGTATGCTATGTGCTCGTCGTACATTCTGCTGAATATTCTGTCGGCTATATTTTTAAACACAGGGCCGGCTACATAAGCACCATAATACCCGTTTTGCTTTGGTTCTGACACAACAACTACCATCGAATACATGGGTTTATCGGCAGGAAAATAACCTACGAAACTAGATCTATGCCCAACATTGGATGTATTGTTGATTTTCTGATAGTTCATTTGCGAGGTACCGGTTTTGCCGGCTATCTTATAATCACTTGACCGAAGATTCATTGCTGTACCTCCTTCATCAACAACTGCCTCCAGTAGCTCCCTGATTACTCTGACAGACTTTCTG
Organism: Saprospiraceae bacterium; assembly: GCA_019694295.1. Lineage (GTDB taxonomy): Bacteria > Bacteroidota > Bacteroidia > Chitinophagales > Saprospiraceae > JAEUUM01. The sequence goes on along the minus strand of JAIBCG010000108.1, from coordinate 6,495 downwards.
GAGGCGATGTGTTTTTTTAATACCTGAGGCTCAAAAGACTTTTTCACACGATCTTTGTTGTATTCTCTGATCTCAGATACAAGGTAGGGTTTCATCATTTTACCATCGTTAGCGATGGCATTGTAAAATGTAAGAAGTTGTAAAGGTGTAATTGCTAGTTCGTAACCTATTGACATCCAGGGCAAAGTGGTTCCACTCCAGAGATCAACAGAGCTGTATGCTTCTTTGATGGTAGGTGGTACTTCACCCGGTATTTCAATACCTGTTTTATCTTTTAATCCGAATTGCTTCAGTTTTTCTATAAATTTTCCGGCCTGATTATCACCATAATGTTCAACAACGAGGTTTGATATACCTGTATTGGAAGATTTGGCAAAAGCAAACTGTAGATCAGTTGAATCTATATTGTGCGGATGTGCATCCTTCATTTCTTTGTCGCCGTACTTTTTCCTGCCCTTAAAGAGTCGGACTGAATCTTTGACACTGGACAAATAACCATCTTCAAGCAAAGCAAGTATGCTGGCAGTCTTAAAGGTAGATCCGGGTTCAACTGCTGCACCTAGTGCATAATTAAGTGCCTCGCCATAGTCTCCGTTACTTTTTTCAAGGTTCACCATAGCTCTTATTTTGCCTGTCTTTACTTCCATAACAACAGCACAGCCATAGGCTGCATCATGGTGCTTGAGAGCATTGTAAAGCTCATCGTGTGCTATGTCCTGTATAGTTTCATCTATGGTAATAACCACATCATTGCCATTAATAGGTGCGATTCGGTCAAAATCTTCTGCCGGAATCTTTGATCCTCCCGGTATCCGCTGCATCAGACGCATCCCTTGTTCGCCTCTAAGTATATTATTGAATGCACCTTCAATACCTACAGGCTGAACGGTTTCTTTGTGATAACCGATGGTACGGCGAGCAAGATTTCCATACGGAAACTCGCGTTTACTTTTCTTGACCCCTATCACTCCACCTATATTTCGACCAAGCCTGAACATTGGAAAATTCTTAACCTTTTCAAAAACTTCATAACCAATATCGTCCTTGAGCAGGAGGAATCGGTTCTTCTCATGACGTGCCATGACCAGCTTGGATTTCCATGCTTTAGGGCTTACAGTCGGATCGACGTATTTCCAAAGATTGTAGCACAGCGAGTCAAGATTTTCCTTAAATATATTGTCAGTAAGGCCCGGGCAGCCGGTATCCATCCTGAGCTCATAAAACGGAAGTGAAGTGGCCAGCGTAGCACCACTTTCGGTGAGGATGTTACCTCGTTCGGCATCCACAGGCTCCATTGACAGGCTAAACTTATCGCCCATCTTTATCCATTTATCTCTTTGTGCCAGGCCGATTTTGCTTAACTGAACGAGAATGAGAATCGCTGCCAAAACTACGATTAGTGTGACCAAATATACTCTTGACAGCAACTCATTCTTTACATTCATGGTTTGTATAAAAAATTATGGGATTACAATTGTTTTCGGGACTGTTTTTGAAACTTCCAGGTTAATGGAAGAAACACGGTTTGATATTTGTGATTCTTTTGCTTCGGACAGCATTTTCGACTCAATGTCGATGGCTTGCCACCTCAGCTCTTTTATTTCTTGTTGCAATGATTGTATCTCTTCAATATTTTCAATGGACATATAGCCGTTGGCAATGTTAAGCACTCCAAGTAAGGTAAGAAAGCCGAGAAAAGGCAAGTGGAAGAATGCCTGAGCCGGGCTTATCTTGTATTTTTCCAATAGTTTCTTAAATTTCATTTTACGGTTATATATTGTATATTTAAATTTTTTCTGCGACTCTCAGCCTTGCACTTCCTGATCTTGTATTACTTCTTCGTTCTTCAAGGGTTGGTTCCACAGGCTTTTTGGTCAGTATTTTAAAGTTCTTTTTAATATTGCCATAGAAATCCTTGTCGTGTTCGCCTTCCGGGTTTCCTGCTTTGAAAAAATTCTTCACAAGCCTATCTTCGAGTGAGTGATAGCTCATGACCACAAACCTACCACCCGGCGCCAGCACTTCGCCACCTTGCATAAGCAAATCTTTCAATGCGCCCATTTCATCATTTACTTCTATGCGCAATGCTTGAAAAACTTGTGCGAGGTATTTAAATCGGTCGCCTACCATTACCGTTTCAAGTACTGCTAACAGGTCGGGTACCACTTTAAACTTTCGCTGCGACCTTGCCTGAACTACTGCATCGGCGAGCGTTCTTGAATTACGCACCTCACCATAGTGACTAAATACTTTGAGAAGATCGTCAGGTGTGTGCTTATTCAGAACATCCGCTGCTGTCAATGATGAGCCCGGCTGCATCCGCATGTCAAGAAATTCATCCGATCCGTAGGAGAAGCCTCTTTTGGCCGCATCAAGCTGGTGTGACGAAACACCCAAATCTGCGAGTATTCCGTTAACCTGTCTGACTCCATGGACTTTCAACATTTTTTTCAATTCTCTGAAATTGCCATCAACAAAGATCAAACGCTCATCTTTTACCACATTGGTAGCTGCATCCGGATCCTGATCAAAAGCATACAACCTACCATCGGCACCAAGGTGTTTTAGTATAGCCTTTGAATGACCACCGCCTCCAAATGTCACATCGACATAAATGCCGTTCGGGTCAATGTTGAGATACTCAATGCATTCGTTGAGCATTACCGGTACGTGGTAGTTCTTTTCAGACATTTTTACACATCATTTAAAGAACCCAGAATGTCTTCGCCAATATCGGAGAAGTCATCACCTTTCTCTTCGCCTATCAGCGCATCGTAGTTGGCCTGTGACCAGACTTCGATCTTGTTGTTGTAAGCGAAAAGAACCAGGTCACGGTCTATTTCAGCATATTCCAGCAATGCCTTTGGAAGCAAAATCCGCTCAGCACTATCCGGACTCAACTCAGTAGCTCCTCTGTAAAAATACCTAATAAACTCACGGTTTTTCTTAACATAAGGATTCAGTTTGTCAACTTCTACCTTTATCTTATCCCAAACCACTTTTGGATATAACATAAGACACTTGTCAACACTTCTGTTAATCACCAGATTGTATCCGCCGAGTTCATTCAATTGACGCAACAGAGAAGAAGGCAGGCGTACCCGTCCTTTTTCATCCATGCGGCATTGAAATTCTCCTAACAGCTGACCCATCTTTTGACTTAACTACTATTTGAAGTGTAAAATTATCACATATTCACAACAATTCCCACTTTTTTACACTTTTTTTCAAAAATAATTCAATTTTTATGAAACATAAAATAATCTACGGATTAGATCATTTTATCAAATAATCCATAATTGCTTAATAATCAAAGTATTAATGAAAATAAATAATATTACTCACCACTAAAAGTGCAGTGGTAAGATGTGGGTAATTTTTACGAAAAAAACAGAAATTTAACTAAACCTGGAGAATAACCTACGGATTTTCATTCCAAGTACACCAAATGCGGCTTCTTTGACAATGCTGCCGCTCATTTTTGAAACACCTTCTTCACGATCTTTGAATACGATTGGTATTTCTTTGATAACAAACCCGAGTGACCATGCTTCGAACTTCATTTGTATCTGAAATGCATAGCCCACAAACTGTATTTTTTGTAAATCAATGGCTGCCAATACTTTGGCATTATAACCAATAAATCCGGCAGTCGGGTCCTTGACAGGCATCCATGTGATAAGCCGGGTATAAAGCGAACCACCGTATGATATTGCCCGGCGGTCAAAAGGCCAGTTGACAACACTACCTCCTTTTACATACCTTGAACCCACAACTACATCGGCTTGACCTGACTTAAGTACTTCATACATTCGTTGAAGATCAGCCGGATTATGACTGAAATCTGCATCCATTTCATACACAAAACTATAATTATGCTCTAGGCCAAACTTAAAACCTTCGATATAAGCTGTTCCTAAACCGAGTTTGCCTGCCCTTTGTATAAGGATTATCCTGTCAGGGTAGATGGTTTGCATTTTTTTGACAATATCGGCAGTGCCGTCTGAAGAATTATCATCTACGATAAGCACATCAAAATCATCAGACTGTGCAATAACTGCTTTAAGGATTTTTTCTATATTTTCCTTTTCGTTGTATGTTGGTATGATTACGAGATTTAAGGGCAAAGTCGGACTTTTACGTTGTTTTTTAATCTATTACGCAGGGTAATTCCCCGGGTCATATTCATTCATTAAATTGTAGCATACATCAAAAACATCTTCAGCACTTGGCTTAGTAAAATAATCACCATCACTGCCATAAGGTGGACGGTGTGCATGTGCTGTAATAGTTACCGGCTTTGAATCGAGATATTGGTATCCGCCCTGTACTTCGAGAACCTGCTGCAGCATATATGAACTGGCACCGCCCGGCACATCTTCATCCAGAAAAACTATTCTGTTTGTCTTTTTAAGCGATTGGCAAATGGTGTGTCCGGTATCAAACGGCAACAGCGTCTGTACATCTATCAACTCTACACTTATATTATATTGTGTAAGCTGTTGAATAGCTGCTTCTGCGATTCTTACGCAAGAACCGTACGTGACTAGTGTAATGTCGTGCCCTTCAGCCAATATCTCGGGAACACCAAGAGGTACACAGAAATCGGCCAGGTTATCGGGCCTGGTTTCTTTTAGCCTGTATCCGTTCAGGCATTCTATTATCAGCCCCGGGTCATCTGACTTCAGCATTGTATTATAAAAACCTGCCGCCTGGGTCATATTGCGAGGCACCATAATGTACATACCTCGTAGGCTATGTATGAGCATACCTATTGGAGAACCTGCATGCCAGATTCCTTCAAGACGATGACCGCGTGAGCGGATGATGGCCGGAGCATGTTGTATGCCATTGCTTCTGTATCTGAGTGTAGCCAGGTCATCGGTCAGCGGCTGCAGTCCGTATATCAGGTAGTCGAGATATTGTATTTCGGCTATAGGTCTAAACCCTCTCATTGCCAGACCAAGAGCTTGCCCCATGATAGTCCATTCGCGGATACCTGTGTCAAATATACGGTCTTCGCCAAAGATGGCTTGCAACCCGGCAAAACCTTGGTTCACATCACCTATTTTGCCTACATCTTCCCCAAAGGCAACCAGTTTGTTGTTTTCAGAAAATTTTATTTGAAAAAATTCATTCAATATTTCATAACCATTCTTCACCTGACTATCTTCAGAAAACACCGGAGGAACTGCTTCTACCAATAGAGCAGCATTCGGTGTTTCGCTGTACAGGTTGCTATGATACCACTTATCAGCCTTGGCGTTCTGTTGATTAATGAAATAATCGAGATCCTGGTTTTCGAAGACATTCAGGCTTCTGAGTGCAGATTTCATTCGCCTGGCAAGCTTTACCATTTCATGAAAGTGGGGTTCTTTGAGTTGGAGCAACTCTGCTCGGATAGCATTAACCTGATCAGAATCGAAGGTAGCAGATAAGTGGTCAAATATACCGTTCAGGACAACGGCAAGGTCTTTATTTGGCTGGATAAAATTTTTCCAGGCTCTGTCGCGAGCCTGCTTTGCTTCTTTTTTAGCTTCTTCCTTGATGGCTTGGAGCTCTTCGTCTGTAGCCAGGCCGGTTGACACGATCCAATCATGCATTCGGCTGATGCAGTCAAATTCTTTTTCCCACTCGAGTCTTTCTTTTGACTTGTACCTTTCGTGTGAGCCTGATGTCGAGTGCCCTTGTGGTTGAGTAACATCCTGTACGTGTATGAGTGCAGGCACATGTGTGCGTCTTGTCGTATTGGTTGCTTTCTCAAATGTCTCTATCAAGGCAGGATAATCCCATGCCTTTACAGTATATATATTGATGCCTGAGCCATCTTCGGCAGAAAAACCATCCAGCGCCTTAGAAATACTTTTCTTGGTAGTCTGATAATCAATAGGCACAGAAATACCATAACCATCATCCCATACACAAGTCACCAACGGCACCTGCATAACACTTGCTGCATTCATGGTTTCCCAGAATACACCTTCGGAAGTTGAAGCATCACCTATTGTTACAAAGCTCAGTTCATTGCCATTCACTGACTGACCGGCAGAGTTTATCCCTTCTGCTAATGCGCGATATTTTTTGGATGCCAATGCCAGACCGAGAGCCCGGGCCATCTGTCCGCCTGTTGAAGAAATATCAGAAGACACATTATATTTATCGGTCATGTTGAGCCAGTTGCCTTGTGTATCTATCATTGGTGTGGCAAAATGACAATTCATCTGACGGCCACCGGAAAAAGGATCATTTTCAGGATCGGCATACAGCTGAGCGAAAAACGCCTCGAGTGTGCATTCATCAATGGCCATCATAAAAGTTTGGTCTCGGTAATAACCTGACCGGTAATCTCCTTTTTTGAAAGCTCTCGCCATTGCTATCTGTGGTAGCTCTTTTCCGTCGCCTATGATACCAAACTTAGCTTTGCCGGTAAGCACTTCTTTTCTGGCAATCATACTGGCTTCACGGCTCAGGCAGCACAGTTTATAATCTCGCTTT
>JAIBCG010000107.1 GCA_019694295.1 Saprospiraceae bacterium | reverse complement strand
AAATCTGCAGGAGACGACCTAGGCTTCCTTGAATCAATCAAGCCTTTGTTTGTAAATAACAATGTCAGCTACGATACAAAAATGAAAGAACTGGTGCCTTATATACAAAAACTGGCCAAAACAAAAGACCCAAAACTGGGTGAAGCACTTGTCACAGCTCTGAATATGCTGGAGCAAACCAATCCCGACAATGCAAAAACCTATGCAGCAATGGCGGATGTGGCACAAAATACCGGAAAATTCAAAGAAGCAGCTGAATTGTATAAAAAATGTCTCCAACTCGACAAAAACGTGTTTGATGTGTGGGAACAAAGATTGTACATACTCGATCAGATACGTGACTATCCGCAAATGCTGAAAACCTCCGAAGAACTGCTCGACCTGTACCCTGGTTTTGCACTTGCAGCATACTGGAACGGACTGGCATTAATGCGCAATGGCAAAGCGGATGATGCACTGTCCATTTTAAGTGAAGGGCTGATGAGCGCAAGAAATAATCCTGCCAACCAGTACAAACTCCAGATACTAAAAGCAATGGCATTCGCCCGAAAAAATGATATTGCCAAAAGTCAGGAAGCATTCAAGGCAGCACGTGAGCTGAATCCTGAGATAGACTGGGCATATTTTGCCGAAGCAAGAGTAATTGCCGATATACCTGAAAAATTGAAGGATGCCATAAAACTCTGTGATCAGGCAATAAAAATTAATCCGGACAACTTCGAGGCAATCGCCACAAAAGCTTATGTGCTCAGCAAAAACAACGAAACAGATAAAGCACGTGCGCTCTACGAAGAATCGCTTGCCAAAGGTGGAATAGATTATCCTGAAATACTGGAAGAATACGGTGACTTTCTCCACAGGCTGAACGACAACAATGCGGCACTCCGATATTGGAAGATTGCGATTGATAAAGGAACTCCATTGCCTGTACTCAGAAAAAAGATAGATGAAGTCAAACTATAATTTCATTGTGCGGACATTTGTGCTGGCCGTCATGATTTCATTACTGTCTGCTTGCGCCATTTTCAAGAAAAATGCTATCCCTGCTGAAGAAATAAAACCAGAGTCTCCCGAGAAAATTGAAACCTCTGCCTTGCTTAATCTGAAGGGAAATTTTGATGAGATGAATTCTTTTCAGGCTAAAACCAATGTGGAAGTTTTTTTTCAGGGCAACAATCAGGAAGTAAAATCACAGATAAGGTGGGTACGCGATAGTGTCATCTGGATGAATTTCAGTCTTTTTGGAATCGAAGGCGCCAGATTACTCATCAACCGCGATTCGTTTTTTCTGTTAGACCGGATCAACAAAAAATATATGGCTGAGCAGCTTAGTCAGCTGGCTACCAAACAAAACCTTCCTGTATCATTTGATAATTTACAAGCGATTTTACTGGGGTTCCCGGTACTTTTATCAGAAGAACGAATTATAGAAGATCCAAAACCTGAGTTCGTACATTTCATTCAACAAGATAGTACATGGCGCGGTGACTATTTTACAAGCAAAGACAAAAGAGAACTCACAAAAATGAATCTCCGTCAAAAGAAAAGCAAGAATTCTGTTACTACAGAATTATCAGAATATAAAAGAATACGCAGTTATGGTAAATTTGCCCACAATCGCGTCATCGAATTTTATTCAAAACAGACCGGCCAGGCCAAACTGAATATTATTTTCAAAGACATTACAATCAATATTCCGAAAGAAATCAAATTTTCAATACCTTCAAGTTATGAAAAAATGTAATCCTCTTCTGAATCTGTATGGTTTGATAGCAATGCTGATGATTTTTGTCACGCATCTTTCTGCCCAGTCCAAAGCGCAGCTGGAGTCAAGGCGTGAAGAATTGCTTAGAGAAATAGAACTTACCTCTCAGAAAATCGAAAAAGCACGTTCTGACAAATCTGACGCTGCTCAAAGAATTCAAACACTCGAAACCCAGATAGAAAAAAGAAACGAACTTGTCAATAATCTCTGCGAATCTATCGATCTGCTAAATAATCAGGCTATACAAACAAACTCGCAAGCTACCATATTACAGAAAGAACTCGACCAGCTCAAATACGATTACCGGCAGGTGATGCAGACCGCTTACAGGCGCCACCTCAACTACCATTACTACCTGATGTTGTTTTCGGCACGTTCTGTAAACGACTTTTTTAACTGGGTTTTGTACATCAAACAGTTTGACACATTCGTCACCGAAAAAGTAAAGTCCATCACCGACAACCAACAGGCACTCATGGACAATATTTACAAAATTGAATCTTCAAAGGAACAAAAATTAAAACTGGTAAGCGAACAGGAACGCCAACAAAATAAAATGACTTCTGAAATTAACGAGAAGAACAGTTTGGTTCAACAGTTGTCCGAACAGGAATCAACACTCATAAGAAAGATTCGCGACAAGGAAAACGAAAAAGAACAAATAAACAGGAAAATAGAAAAAATCATTGCCGCAGAAATAAAAGCTGCTAAGGAAGCTGAACTGAAAAAAACAAAATCATCGCCCAAATCTGATAGCAAAAGGTCTGGCAAAACATCTGAAAAAACTGCAAATACTTCACCCAAATCTACACCTAAGGCTGACCCTCTTTCTGTAAATTTTGAAGGTAATAAAGGAAAACTGCCCTGGCCATTAAAAAAAGCAATTGTCATTGCAGGTTTTGGCAAGAAAGAACATCCAACTGTCAAAGGCATTTATACAAACAATAAAGGAATATATATAAAAACCGACCAGGCTGCCGAAGTAACATCTGTATTCGACGGAAAAGTAGTAGCCATACTAAGCTCTCCGGCATATAAGGAATGTGTTCTTGTCAAACACGGCGATTATTTCACGCTGTATGCCAACCTCAACGAAGTAAATGTTAAAAAGAACAGCTCCGTGTCGGCCGGGCAGGTATTAGGCAGAGTAGCTTTTGAAGATACATACAACAGCCCTGTTTTGTATTTCGAAATATGGAAAGGCGAGTCGCCCATGAATCCGGAACTTTGGTTAAAATCATTATAATAACTATTAACTATCAGATAATAACGTGTCAAAAGACTGGAATACCGGAAAACATCAGCAAAGTAATCTTAAAAAAGAGGACGAAAAAGCCGTACTCGTAGGTTTGGTTACACAACATCAGTCGGACGAAAAGGTACAGGAATACCTCGACGAGCTAGAGTTTCTGGCGCTGACTGCCGGTGCCGTCACCACCAAAAGATTCGTCCAAAAACTTGAAAGACCAGATACAAGATATTTCGTAGGGAAAGGAAAAATGGAAGAGATAGCCCGTTATGTTGATGAACACCAAATCGACCTGGTAATCTTTGATGATGACTTGTCGGGCAAACAACAACACCTCATCGAAGAAGTGTTGAAGATAAAAGTCGTTGATAGAAGTACACTCATCCTGGATATTTTTGCTTCACGCGCTCAGACAGCTCAGGCAAAAACCCAGGTCGAGCTTGCACAACTCCAATATCTGCTGCCCCGCTTGCGTGGTATGTGGACCCACCTCGAACGTCAGCGTGGTGGTATCGGTATGCGGGGGCCAGGTGAAAAGGAGATAGAAACAGACCGCCGAATAGTACGCGACATCATCTCAGGCCTGAAAAAAGATCTCGAAAAAATAGAAAGACAGGCACACACACAACGCAAGACCCGTGGCGAAATGATAAGAGTAGCACTCGTAGGTTATACCAACGTAGGAAAATCAACGCTGATGAACCTGTTGAGCAAATCGGAAGTATTCGCAGAAAACAAACTGTTTGCCACACTTGATACCACAGTGAGGAAGGTAGTGTTCGGCACTATGCCTTTTTTATTATCAGATACAGTCGGGTTTATACGCAAACTGCCCCATCACCTCGTAGAGAGCTTCAAGTCAACACTCGACGAAGTCAGAGAAAGTGATATACTGCTACATTTGGTAGATTTTTCACATCCACAATACGAAGACCACATAGCCACAGTCAACCAAACATTGCAAGACATTGATTGTCGCGATAAGCCTACTTTGCTTGTTTTTAATAAAATAGATGCCTACCGCGAACGCAACTTTGACGAAATGCTGGATGCAGAAACCAAAGCAAACATCGAACAAGAACTAACTGAAAATCTCCGCAACAAATACGATTCGGATGCAATCCTGATATCTGCTATTACTGGAGAAAACATACCGACACTCAAAGACAAGATAGCAGAAATGGTCGAAAAACAATATATGATACGTTACCCATACAAAACCAATAACTGGTAATCATGAAAAGCATTGAAGAAAAATACGCCAGACTACTCACTTCTTATTGCCTTGAGCTGAAGGAAGGCGACAAATTTTATCTTAAGTCAACCACACTCGCAGAGCCACTCGTAAGAGAAGTGTACAAATGTGCCATCGAAGCCGGTGCAATAGTAGAAGTGGATCTTGATTTTGCCGAAAAAAACAATATTTTCCTCCATACGGCCAAAGAACACCAGCTCAGGTACGTGTCGCCCTTGTACTATAATGCAATGGACAAATTTGATGCTTATCTGCTGATACGAGCACCGTTTAACCTCAAAGAAGATGCCAGTGTACCAGCCGAAGCTACAAAAATAAGATCGGAAGCACTTGCAGCAGCCAATAGAAGGTATTTCACCCGCATAGCCGACCGCTCACTCAAACGAAGCCTTTGTCAATATCCGACTCAGGCATCGGCCCAGGAAGCGGGCATGTCTCTTACAGAATACAGCGATTTTGTTTACCGTGCCTGCAAACTACATCTCGACAGTCCGGAAGAAGGCTGGCTGAAAGTAAGAGCAGAGCAGCAGCGTATAGTAGATCATCTCAACAAATGCCAACGTGTACACTACAAAGGCCCGGACACAGACATCCGCTTCTCAACCAAAGGCCGTACCTGGATTAACTCCGACGGAAGAAGTAACATGCCAAGCGGTGAAGTCTTTACTTCACCTGTTGAAAATTCAGTTGAAGGAACAATCCGATTTAGCTTTCCGGCTATACATGGCGGTCATGAGGTAGAGCAAGCTACACTTTGGGTTAAAAAAGGCATTATATATAAATGGGAAGCATCAAAAGGAAAAGATTATCTTGACAAAATATTTAACATACCCGGTACCACACGTTTTGGCGAAGCAGCCATCGGTACCAATTATGAGATACAGAAGATAACAAAAAATATCCTCTTCGATGAAAAAATAGGTGGCTCCATACACATGGCCATTGGCCAATCGTACTTGCAATGTGGTGGCAAAAATAAAAGTTCTGTACACTGGGACATGATTTCAGACATGAAACAAGGCGGCGAAATATGGGCTGATGACGAACTTATTTACAAGGATGGTCAATTCCTGATCTGAAGCTGACCAATAATTCTTTAACTCTGTAAGTCGTCGTATCACCATCATTTACGACCTGGCAGACACAACCGTATTGTTTATTCTTACATTCATTAGCAAGAGTATGCCCACCACAAAAAACATCCCTAGAGCAAGCACACTGTTACGCATACCGCCTGTCAGATTCTCAATAAAGCCGAATGAAAATGTACCTGCCACAATGGCGAGTTTTTCAAGTACATCATAAAAGCTGAAAAAACTCGTGGTGTCATGTAGGTCATCGGGTAGCAGCTTGGAGTAAGTAGATCGTGATAAAGCCTGAATGCCACCCATCACCATGCCTACCGCTATGGATATAAGATAAAACTGCCATTTTTCATAAACCAGATATGCACCACCACATATCGAGATCCAGATGACGAGCATGGTTATCAGACTGAATTTGTTCCCTCTGAGTTTTGACAAATGAGCAAACAGATAAGCACCACCAATGGCTACCAACTGTAATATGATGATCAGAGCAATTAGTTCGGAAGCCGGAAACTTAAGTTCGACATCTGCAAAGGTAGATGCCATATAAATAACCGTCTGTACACCTGCACTGTAACAGAAAAAAGCAAGTAGAAACAATCTTGTGTTGCGCATTGTTTTCAATTCAGCCCACACTCTTTTGATCTCCCCAAATCCTCTTGTAAGCAAGCCTGCGTTCAATTGGGTCTTTCTGTCTTTTGGCAAATATTTGAACGTTATCTGCGAAAACCCGATCCACCACATACCAACCATTACAAATGCAATTCGTGCAGGCAACCCGGCCGTAGTGATACCAAACATCTCCGGCTTGAGGATGATGGTCAGATTAATGAGCAACAATATAACGCTGCCTACATAACCATAGGCAAAACCCCTCGCACTTACGCGGTCGTACTGGTCCTCAGTTGCAATCTCAGGCAGGTAAGAATTATAAAAAACGAGCCCGCCTGAAAAGCCGATGGTAGCAAGGATGAAAGCCCCGGCACCCAGATACAGCTGATTCATTCCCTTAAAGTAAAATAAGGCTATACATGCTGTAGCGCCTAAGGTGGTGAATGTTCGGAGAAAAAGCTTTTTCCGTCCACTCGAATCAGCTATGCCCGACAAAGCCGGCGAACAAAGAGCAATGATGATGTATGCAAGCGAAATAGAATAAGCGTACATCGAACTATTGGTAATACTCAAACCTCCAACTTGAATCACCGGATCGGTAACTGCCAGAAAATACTTAGGAAAAATAGCCGTAGTTATAACCAGCGCATAGGCCGAGTTTGCCCAATCGAATATTGCCCAAGCATTGATTACCTTCTGATTATTGAGTTCTCTTCTGTCTGTCAAAATGATTTTTCTTTAGCAGCAAGGTAAGCACAATTATTATTTTGTTGCGATTTCTTGAGAAATTATTGATAAAATTTCTTCTAAGCAATTTTTAATATTTACCAATAATTTGAATTAATATTTATAAAAGCATTACCCTCAATCCGAATACTATATATCATCATGAAATTTGGATCAATTCCTTACCAAATATACCTGTTTTACGCAGCTTATCAATATATTAAATAAAACAATAACAACTAAGCGCTTAGTTATCAGTTAGTTGTTTTTGATACACTTAATTTTATGCAAATCTTGTTTTTACAATATTTTATTTCGATACATTGAGAGTAATACAACGCAAATAATCAAAATACCTTATTAGAAATGTATTAAATTATTTTAGCAATACTGAATGTAGTGAATTTTGGCGATAGTTTTGCATTACGACAAATTATATATTTCAAAATATCACACATGAGAAGAACCTCCTACATATCCATTTCAGCTAAAATAGCCCCAGAATGTAAGCTTGGCTTGTTAAAATCTAAGACAAATTACATCAACGGCAACCTGGTCGGTAAATGACCAAAACCACACTTGTGAAATGTGTGTATGGTTACTTCTTTATACGAGTGATTTTTTAAAACAAAAAGCAGCAAATACTTAATATTCAATAACAAACAAACCATTATTTTCTAATTCA
>JAIBCG010000106.1 GCA_019694295.1 Saprospiraceae bacterium | reverse complement strand
TCGATATCTGCTCCTGCTTTGGAAGGTGCAAGAGAAAAATTGCCTGTATTGTGCAAGCCCCACTGTCGGTTGTGGTAGGTATCATTGGGTACAGTGCCGAGTTGACCGCCCGACGTACCTGTATAATCCGGTTCGGCATACCTTACCTCACCTGTGTGTACGAATATTTCGGCGAGCCTATCCATATCTGTATCTGTTGGAAACGATAGTATGTAGAAATATTTTCCGGTATGGATACCTGCGCGGTAAATATTTATCTTCAAAACCTGATAATCACGTGCCAGTTGATCAAGTACCGGATGTCCGATAGAACTTATTTCGCCCTGCTGTTGGTTGTTGCCGGCTACTTCGTTATTCAGTTGAAGGATGAGTTGATGTGTCTGTGAGCTTTGCTGTGCACGGGCAATATTGCCGAATAAGCAAATGACAGCAAGAAATAATGCAATTCTTGGCATGGCTTGAATGTTTGATGCTTGAATGATACCTAAACGCAAAAAAGAAACACCTCTTTGCTGCGCTAAAATTACATTATTTCGATGTGTTATGCAACAAAATGTGAAAGTTTTATCAAGATTTGTCGGGAATGTTGTGTGTTATTTCCCAAGCATCCAAAGGAAAGCATTTTGTTTGACAGCCCTGAAGATGGTGTTGTGTTTTTCGTTTGGTTCGGGCGAATATTTCCAGTGCAGACCGGGGCGCACTACTTTAGTAAGTACATCGGCGAGCTTGGAGGTAGCTTCTTGAATATCCTTAGCTGAAGATCCTGCAAACCAGAATTTTCTGCCATTCATCTCGCCTGTGGCAAGAAGTCGGCCGGCGTTCTTTACAAGATACTGGTCATTCCACCAGAGTGATGGATCGACTGCTATGTAATTGTTGAACATGTCGGGAGCAAGCAGAAATGTCTCGGTTACGAACAAGCCTGCCAGCGATTCGCCAACGATGGTACGTGTATCTGTGGTGCGGTAACGCTTGTTTACCTCCATGAATAGCTCGTCGCGGATGAATCGTCTGAATGCATCAGAACCACCGTTTTCGGGTATCCATTCCTTATCTTTGGCTACCACCGTAGGCCCGGTAAGGTCGCGCTTACGGTTGGTATTCTGTATGCCCACCAATATGACTGGCTGTATCGTACCTGCGGAGATGAGCTCAGCCAAAGTATTGGCTATATGCGGAAAATCTTCACCCACTATACCGCCATCTGGCATATACACGACCGGATACTTTGCATCGCCACTCTTGTACTGTGGTGGCAGCCAAACGTTGAGTGTACGTGTTTCGTTCAGTATCTTTGAAGCAAGGGTAAAGGACTCGTGGTCAGGTACCGGGTCGTTGTATTGGATTGGTTTGGGCTGGCATGCAATAAGTAGTAATGTCAAAACGAGCCATACATTGGGCGTAGATTTCATGTAATAATTATTTGGTTCAATTAATAATAGGTTTGTTCAGTTAAATATTCAGCTCAGCGGTGGTTTTTGATTTTTTGTTTAACGGACGCAAATGATTGCCACCGGATCACCGGATTACTACAAGCCGGCCGGCGGTTTTGAAATATTTTTTATCCTGCAGAACTCCAAAATAATACATACCCGGTGCATAAGTGGATACATCCAGCTGGACCGAAGTGTCAAAAGTGCTTTTAGTAAAAACAGTGCGGCCATACGAATCATACAAACTGATGACGGATTCGCCCTGCGATTCATTTTTGAAATTCAGGGTAGTCATGCCATTGGAAGGATTGGGGCGCACCAGTAGTCCGTCTTTACTCAGGTCAAGGATATGGATGCTCAATACATCAGAAAACCCGTACCCGCCGAGCTCGAGTTTATAATAATTTACGGCATTCTTCACGGGGTCTTTATCTACAAAATCATAAGCTTGTGGGCTGGTGATGTTGCCACAGACACCGAGTATCTTGTCAATCACTTCATAATCAACATTGTTCAAAGAGCGGTACAAAACTATCCCGTTACATGTATTGCCTGCCTTCACTATACAGCTTATATAGACTTTGCCATCCGACTGGCCGATGGTGAGCCGGTCAAGTAGAAGATGCTGCCCGATGCTTATATTGCAAGCGGCCGAACCGAGTACAATAAGAGTTGTCAGCAAAATTTTTATAACATATATGGCCGGATGGTTCATCTTTATTTGTTTTGCAAGATTTCCTGATAACGTGCAAGGTATTTTCCGATGATATCGAATTCGATATTGACCAGGTCACCGGCTTTCAGTGTACGAAAAGCTGTATTCTCGAAAGTATAGGGAATGATATCCACGTGAAACTGCTTCAGTGTTGGTTCGTTGACCGTAAGTGAAACTCCATTGATGCAAACCGACCCTTTTGGCACCAGAAGGTGTGCAAATCTTTCATCAAAGGAAAAACCAAACTCATGGCTACCGTTTTTATCATTCACATACACACATTCTGCCACAGTATCTACATGCCCTTGTACTATATGTCCGTCGAGGCGGCCACCCATCTGCAGGCAGCGTTCGAGGTTGACGAGCCCACCGGTCTGCCATTGTCCCAGACTGGTTCGGTTGAGGGTTTCTTGCACGGCAGTGACACGGTGCGCATATTCACCCACTTCGATGACAGTAAGGCAAACTCCATTATGGCTCACACTTTGGTCAACCTTCAGTTGTGCTGAAATATTGGAAGCAATAAGGAAATGAACATTCGATTGTTCACGTATTATTTCTTCTACGCTACCGGTTGATTCTATGATGCCTGTAAACATACCGTCATTGTCCTTTGATTAGATGTATAAACCCGTTTAGCACATTTTGTTTAACGATAATTGTGGGCTGACCATTGACAAAATACGTACAGATGTAGTAGTACACACCTTCGGCCAGGTCTTTTCCCTGCATATCCGTACCAGACCAGTTGATTTCCGGATGGGTAGTTTCGAACACAAGTACACCCCATCGGTCGTATATCTTCATATCGATTCTTTCTACAAAGCGGCTGATTCTTGGGTGGTAGATGTCGTTCTGGCCGTCGTTGTTTGGTGTAAATGTATTGGGTAGTATATACACAGGGCAGTTATCAACACAAACTGTGTAGCCTGCATGGCTTTCATTCCCGACAGAATCTACAGCTGTCACATAATAGCATCCTGCAATACCAGTCTTTGGCTTATGGCTGTATTGATACACACCGTTGTTAGGTAAAGTTTCTATCAATTCAAATGTATCATCCGTCGGGCCTTTGAAATAGATTTTGAACTCGACTGCATCGTTCTGATTCTGGCAACCTTGCGGTGATGTATTCCAGGTAAGCAGGTTATTGAACAAATCTTCAGGCAGCTCCGGATTATTTTCTGCACAAGGATTACTTACTGCAAGCTGAGGAGCACAAGGAGGTACTGTATCGAGAGGCGTTCCACATACTTCCTGAGAGAAGTTGTACAGCG
The DNA here is from genome assembly GCA_019694295.1 of Saprospiraceae bacterium. Lineage (GTDB taxonomy): Bacteria > Bacteroidota > Bacteroidia > Chitinophagales > Saprospiraceae > JAEUUM01. Next base: position 4,111 of record JAIBCG010000106.1, on the reverse strand, counting down.
GACTCGCAATACCACCTATGCCGTAAGTACCACTTGTCTTTACCTTGTAGCAATATTCCTTACCGTTCACGAGCTTGGTATCGGTATATTCAGCATCTGTCACTGAGGCTATACTGTCGAATAGGCCTGTAATGTCGTTCAGCCTATAGATTGTGGTACGGTAGTTTTGCCATGGCACATTTGCCTGCCAGCTCAGTACATTCAGTTTATCACTTGAAGCAACGCTGTGGAATACCGAAGAAGCCGGCTGGGTTGTTCCGACAGGATTACCCGTAGCATCAGCATAGAAAATCACTTTGTAAGAATATGCCTGCTGAAGTGTATTGAGCGGATTATTGTCTGTAAAAATGGTATCATTCGCCTGCCAGAACTGGTTTTTTATAAAATTGGCTTCGGGTATTTCAACAAAACTGCCACCTGAAAGACCTTCTGCCCGTAGCAGCTGATACCGGTACGGACCCGGATATTTCAAGGTATCGAGGTCGGTGGCACTTGGTTTAGACCACCTCACTTCTATGACACCGGCAGTGTTACTTGTGGTACTTATGCTTACATTAGTCATCAGGGGCACATCGCGGTTTACCTGTATGCATGCTTCCTTAGAGGGAATGCTTTCGACGATATTGTAAGGATTACCACCGGCCGATAGTTTGGCGAATTCTGCTACGATGCGGTAGCAGTAATTTCTGCCCGGCTCTACGTTTTTGTCATCGTATAAATATTTTCCGGCATCTGCAGCTTTCTGCTTAAAGGCTATACGTGTATAACCTTTACCTGCGAGGCCTGTTTCGCAACTATCGGGCACGAACGGATTGCTGCCTTCTCGCCTCCAGACCGAGAACCCGAAGAAATAATTGTCGTCGATTTCATCACAGGCATACGGATCGTCCCAGGTGAGTTTTACTACGTCATTCTGGCTGTCTGCATTCAGGTTTAAGGGTGGCGGCCCTACCACCTTAATAAGTACGGTCTTGAGGTTGGTAAAGCCTGATGTCGGAGAAAGGTAATTATCTTCGGCAGTGAATATCAGGCTATACACTTGCTCAGAGATATGTTCACACGCAGTCTGCCATTCAAATTTACCAATGTTGGGCTGATCGACGTGGCCGGCAGCAACCGTAAAGGTAGCAGGACTTTTGCTCACTACGAACGGACCTCCGACGGCACTAAGTTTTACTTTCTGGATGAAAGGCACATCTGGGTCGGTGGCAGTCACGTCAAAAGCTATTTTTTCGCCTGCCAACACACATAATTCTGAAGGTGCCATTATATCGGGCGGCTTGTTGTCGCATGTCTGTACGAATATCTGCATGTCGCGTACCATAGTATCTATGGCCACCCCTTGCCGGTATTCGACGATGATCATCGCTATGTTGTACTCCCCTTCAAGCTGTGGCGAATTCCAGATGAGGTCGCCGGTCTTAGGGTTGAGTGTTATATTGTTATTGACTCCGGGTTTTATCTGATGCGGAAAAAAATAGTTCGGCACCGGGCTACCTACACCTTGCAACGGAACGATCAAGTGATAGCTGAGGCTGTCTTTGTCGATGTCAAAAGCTGAAGGATTGTGCTTGAATGGCTGCCCTACGCATGCAAAATCAATGGGCGACTTTAACAATACCGGTGTACTGTTGCAGCCCTGAAACTGCGAATTGAGGAACGTATAGGTCGTCTGTATGTGAAATGGCACCACATCAGATGCCGGCGGATTTACATTCAGTATGCCACCATTTCTGTTAGGGTCGGTCATGGATATCACGTAAGTGGCACGCCCCGGATAAGTATGAACGGCCACGTAGAGATTCTTCTTGGTGTCATTGCCAATAAACTGGCCTTGTGGCACACCATTTAGTCCGCCTTTGGGCCCGTTGGTACGTGCTATCACCTGACAGGTGCCATCTCCCCAACAGATGGTAAGGCTGTCGCGGTCGGCTGCTGCGCTGCTCGCCTTAGTATAAGTGACGATGGTAGCCTTTACCGTCAGGTCATTGCAGTCGCCCGTCTGCTCTACGATGATCTCTCCGGCACGGTTATGCGTAGCATATATATCCGGCAAAAACATCAGGCTCACGATGCTATAAAACAATAACCTCAGAACTTTCAGTCTTTCATTCATAAGCTAAAGATAATGCCTGATTTGAAATATTGCCACTATTTTTTTTAAGTTTAACAAAATGTCCAAATTACTGTTCAGCTCACAGACTTTGTATTGAACCCAAATAGCACATTAGGCTCTTTACTGCCAATAATGATTACTACAAATCCATTGCAAAAGCTCAAAAACCATAGTTTGCTTTTGGCTTTACTTCGTCCCGGTAAGCTTTCAGTACATTTTATCCATACAATTTTCCGATATTCGTTCCAAAATAAAGATAAACCATGTCCTGGATAATATTAATAGCTGCCGGAATATTCGAAACAGCATTCGCTTTTTGCCTCGGCAAAGCCAAACTAAGCCATGGTACTGAGATGTACCTTTGGTATTTGGGTTTTGTCATTTCATTGCTGGCAAGTATGCTGCTACTCATCAAAGCCATACAAAGCATACCCATAGGTACAGCCTATGCAGTATGGACCGGCATAGGCGCAGTAGGCACAGTATTGACCGGTATCCTTTACTTTCAAGAACCAGTCACATTCTGGCGTATGTTTTTCATTACCAGCTTAATTGTATCCATCATTGGGCTCAAAACTTTCGCAGAATAGTGCAAAAAATCTACTTTCACCAGGCAGGCTCACCGATCTTTCCACAATACCTACAACACAACAAACCGGCGATGTAGCTTTCACGCCAACCTATCTGATGACAGTGTAGTGCCTAGACCACCAGAGTATAGCATAAAGTTCCTTACATAACATAACAGACCCCTTAACAATGAAGGATACTGTGAGTAGGGCGTGCCCCTGTCGGGTCAGGCCATCCGCTTTACTTCGTGTTCGCTTCTGTCCTTCACGCGGCTTTGGTGAATGGTAAGTGGTAAGTGGTGAATGGTGAGTGGTGTGTAAAATGTGAGATGTTATGACACATTATTTTTCGGCATTTTTTGAACCATTAAGCAGTAGATTTATAATACCCGGATAACGCAATAGGAATTTTGAAAAAAGTGATGAGTACAAAAATCCATAAAAAAGGAAGCGCAGTGAACTAGGTTTTTTGAGCTTTTGGGTTAAAGTAGATTATCCTGAAGCCAAGCCTGCTTGACACAGCAATAAGCATACATTTACCGTAAACTTACGATTAATTTTCACTATAATCGTAATATTTCGCTAAATACTCCTTTCATCAACATAATCAGCACGATATGAATGTATTAAACCTTATATTTGACTGGGAATATTGTAATATGAAAAAATTATCGGTTTACAAAATAGTATCCGTAGATGGTAGAACTATTAGGTCACAACAGCAGTAAAACCACCGAAATTTACACACATGTAAGTATCAAAAGTCTGCAAAATATCAAAAGTCCGTTTTATGATTTGTAGTAAAAAAACTATACCAAGCCAACTACAAACAAGAAATTTGTGTATATTTGTTGCATATATAAATGAGTTATGCGTAATTTTGCAAAAACGACATAGCGGTCAAAACGGGCTGACCAACCCAAAGTCGGACAAGCTGAACACCGACACCAAATAAAATAGTAAGCACAGGGTAGCCGAAAACTGGACAGAGTAGGCAAGCAGTAAATAACAACAGAATGAAAAAGTTCACATTCTTAATTGCAGCTTTGATGTGTTTCATGTATAGTGCAAACGCCCAATACAAAAAGGACGGAACTCCTGACATGAGATATAGTTCAAACAAACAGTTGTATGGCAACTCATACTCTACTCCGAGTTACAACTCCGGGACAAACTCAAATGTGAGGTATCAGAGTGGCTATACAAAGGACAATGGCACTTATGTTGAGCCGCATTACAAGACCAATAGCAACAGCACTAATTGGGACAACTTTTCAACCAAGGACAATTATAACCCATACAACGGTAACACAGGTTCAAGGGCGAAGGACTACTCCAATGACGCATACAACTATGCTAGCGGACAGCAAATACAGACAGGACCAAAGGGCGGTCAGTATTACATCAACAGTAACGGCAATAAAAC
>JAIBCG010000006.1 GCA_019694295.1 Saprospiraceae bacterium | reverse complement strand
TACATCAACGGCAACCTGGTCGGTAAATGACCAAAACCACACTTGTGAAATGTGTGTATGGTTACTTCTTTATACGAGTGATTTTTTAAAACAAAAAGCAGCAAATACTTAATATTCAATAACAAAAAAGCCATTATTTTCTAATTCATTATAACCAAACACCGCAGATGAAAGCTATTAAAACACTTACGTTAATGTTCTTCATGGTTGTGAGCTTAGCACTTAAAGCTCAGACGCCTACAGATGCATTTACAATGGAAAAAGGCCAATTGTGCCCGGTACTGGCCTATCAGTATGATACCTGGGAAAAATACTGGGAAGGCAGTCTGTTCAGAATCAACAAGAATCTGGGTACTGTCACATCACATACTGTAATGCCGATGTTTGCGTTAGGGCTCAATAACCGCTTTACAGTTATTGCTTCGTTTCCGTGGATGCAAAAAGCTACCTCAGCAGGTACGCTCAACAAGGAAAAAGGTTGGCAAGATTTGTCACTTTGGTTAAAAGCGCTTGTTTTTAAACAAAATCTGGGCGAAAAAAACTCTGTTGACGCATTTGCATCGGTAGGTTATACTGCACCGCTTGGTGGCTATTATGCCGATTATCTGCCACTGGCTTTGGGTTCTGGTTCTAACCAGCTCAACACACGCCTTATTCTTACCTGGAGACACAGCTCAGGCATTTTTGCCAGCGTAATGGGTGGTTATGACTTCAGAAGCAATATTGATATTGACCGAACCAACTACTACATTGACCAACATTATCTGACAAACGAACTTTACATGCCAAATGTAATCTCTGCCAGTATAACAGCAGGGTATTTTAAAAACCTATCAAGGGTAGAATTGAAATACAACATCATGGATACTGATGGAGGTCAGGACATCAGACGCAATGACCAACCTTACCCTTCCAACAACATGGATAATGGTCGGGTAGAGCTTTTTGTACAACAGAGAATGCCATTCTACGATCCGCTTGGTGTTATTGCAAGTGTTGCTTATACTACTTCAGGACGCAACGTACCTCAGGCTCTTTCATACGGAGTTGGTCTGCAGATGCTTATCCAATTATGGAAATAATAACCAATTAGCTAATACCAAAAATAATAATAAAATGAAAAATATTAAATTCCTTATCGTCGCATTCGCCTTAATAGCTGTAGTGTATGCATGTAAAAAAGATGTACAGGCAGAACCGGATATTCAAGCATTCACTTATGACAATGTTGATGAAAATGCAGGCAACTGGAAACCGATTTATATTGCCGATAAAGAAAGTATCGTAGTCGATGCTCCAAAAGATGTAAATTCGCCTGAGTATCAAAAAGAACTGGCTGACTTAAAAGCAGCAACAGCTTCACTAACATCTGCTCAAAAAGCAGCCGTCGAATATTGGGGCGCTAACTCTATCGTTAGATGGAATCAGATAGCCCAAGAGTTGGCAGCGAAATACAACCTTCCTGCTGCAGAAAATGCAGAAGGTGTATATCCGGTACCAAATGCATCTAACCCAACCAATTATCCACTGTTCCCATTTGCAAATCCACCTTATGCAAGCCGCGCATTTGCATACTGGACCACTGCACAGTTTGATGCTATGATCATCGCATGGAAGAAGAAATACGAATTCAAAAGACCGGCACCTTTCGTAACAGATCCATCCATCGTTACGAGCCTGCCTAAGCAAAGCATCCCTTCTTACCCATCCGAAGATGCAGTAGTAGCTCAGATTGCTCAGGACATCCTGACATTTATGTTCCCGGGTGAAGCAGATTTTCTTGCCAAAAAAGCCGCTGAGCACAAGCAAAGCCGTATATGGGCAGGTATGAATGTGCAAAGTGATATTGCCGCCGGCGAACAAATTGCCAAACAAGTAAGCGCATCATACATCCAGAGAGCAAAGACCGACCAAATGAAAATTGCTGGAAGTTCTCCTTCCAAAACCGACTCACTTCGCAACAGCGCCATCCAAAGACTAGGTGCTGCATGGGTAAGCCTTGAGATACCAGCAAGACCAGGTATGCTTCCACTCTACGGTAAAGTAAAGCCTTGGTGCATACCAAGTGTAGAAGCGGTACGCCCGGCACCACCTCCCAAAGTAGGCTCACCTCAATTCAACAAAGACAGAGAAGAAATCATCAATTATATCAACCACCCTACTGCAGAAACACGCCGAATAGCCAACTACTGGTCTGACGGACCAAGCTCTTCAACGCCTCCGGGGCACTGGAATGACATTGCCGCTCAATTGATCGTTAAAAACAAACTTAACCCAATCCGAACAGCCAGAGTGTTTGCTTATATGAATACTGCTGTTGCTGATGCCGGTATAAGCTGCTGGGATGCAAAGTATTATTACTTCACCGAACGTCCTTCGACTTCAGTAGTTAATCTGAAAACATGGATAGGTGTACCTAACTTCCCAAGTTACACTTCAGGCCACTCTACTTTCTCGGCTGCGGGCGCTACTGTTCTTGGGCATTTCTTCCCTTCAGAAGCTGCCAGAATGAACGAAATTGCTACTGAAGCCTCCAACAGCCGTATTTACGGTGGTATCCACTTCAGACACGACTGTGAAGCCGGACTTGCTTCTGGTAAAGAAATCGGAAACTATTCGGTACAGCTTGCACAACAAGACGGCGGTGAATAATCACATCAATTGCTAATCTCTTTTTAAACTATAGAGGCTGTCATCACTGGCAGCCTTTTTTTTATTTCCCCTCAACGGGGAATATGCCATAATGCATAATGAGCTTTAAACCTAGACAACGCAGGTTTACTGCTCTTGTTCAAGTTCGAAGTTAATCTGTCTTGCCTCCAGATCGGTGTCCATGACTTTTACTTTCAGCCTGTCACCCATTTTAAATATTCGACCGGTTCGCTTACCTGTTGCCTTCAATCTTGATGGCTCTACATCAAATGATTCGTAGAGGCTGTCAAACGGCAACATGCCTTCACATTTGCTATCTGTAAGTTCGATAAATAACCCTCGCTCTATGATACCTGCTACTATTCCTTCAAATGTCTGACCAACTTTATCTTCAAGGAACATCACCTGAAAGTATTTGACCGACTGGCGTTCAGCATCCATGGCATGACGCTCCATAGAAGATATGTGCTTGCATTGTGCTTCCAATACTTCCTTGTCTTCTCGATAGATTCCTGTCAGGTTTTTTTCAAGAATACGATGTGACAATACATCAGAATATCGCCTTATCGGTGAAGTGAAATGTGTGTAAAAGTCAAAAGCAAGACCATAATGCCCGATATTGACAGTAGTATATTCGGCCTTGGCCATAGTGCGAATGGCTAATGGCTCCAGCAGCTTAAGTGCATCATCAGTAGCTGAAGCTTTAGCAAGCCGGTTAAACGAATCCTTGATCTTGTCGGGTGTGCTGGCATTAAAATCGAAACCGAGCTCTTTGGCGAACAACGACAGTTGTTCAAGCTTTTCTAAGGAAGGCAGATCGTGTACACGATAAACGAAAGGTATCTCCTGCCCTTTTGCCTTATTGTGTATGAATGTAGCTACTTCACGGTTAGCGAGCAGCATGAAATCTTCTATCAAAAGGTTGGCCTCGTGCCGTTCCTTGATAAAAACCGAAACCGGGTGCCCTGCTTCATCAAATTTAAACCTCACTTCATCCGATTCGAAGTTGATTGAACCTTTCTTGTAACGTTCCTTTCTGAGTGATATGGCTACTTCATTCATGGCTAAAATCTCCTTTGCCAACTCACCTTCTTTACTGTCGAGTATCTGCTGTGCCTGTTCGTAAGAAAATCTCTTGTCGGAGTGTATAAGGGTTCGACCAAACCAACGGTCAATGATTTTGTTCTTTTTGTCAAATGTAAATACTGCAGAGTAGGTTCGTTTATCTTCATTCGGTCTGAGCGAGCACAGTTCGTTGGATATGGTTTCAGGCAACATGGGACAACTCCTGTCAGCCAGATAAACACTCGTTGATCTGAAGTAAGCCTCCTTGTCGAGTGCAGTGCCCGGTGTTACATAATAAGAGACATCGGCTATGTGTACACCTATCTCTACATTGCCATCATCGAGTATTCTGTACGAAAGCGCATCGTCAAAGTCTTTGGCATCCTCAGGATCAATGGTGAAAGTAAGAACATTTCGGAAGTCGCGCCTGGTACTCATATCTTCTTTTGTAAGCTTTTCGCTTAGTCTGATCGCTTCTTCCTTTACTTCCTCCGGAAAATCAATATTGAACCCATTATTAATCAGGATCGAATTCATGGCAAGGTTTATACCACCCTCTTTTCCAAGATTCTGGGTTATTCTCGCCAATGCTGACTGAAAACCCTTAGCAGGCCATTTATAGATTTCTATTACAACCTTATCTTTATGACCTGCTGATTTGAGTGACTCAGCATCTATTTCGATATCAAAAGGCAACACTATTTGCTCAGGTCGTGCTATAGCTTTATGGGCTCTTACGAGCAATGTGCAAATAAACCGTGTTGTGTTGCGTTCTAGTATTTTTACTATTTCTCCTTCTGCTCTGTTGCGCCTGCCACCTTTAAATAACCTTACCTGTACCTTGTCGCGATCTAGCGCTGTTTGTATATATTTAGGCTGGACATAGATATCTTCGCCAAATGAGTCGCAGATTATATATGCTGCACCGGAGCGTGTCATGTCCACTATTCCTTCATAATACTCAGCTTTTCGTTCTGTTGTGTTTTGTGAGCTATTTTTTCCTACAGATTTCTTTGTCGGTGATTTTAGTTTTTCAATAGCCTTTTCGAGTGCATACTTTATTGAATCACTATTATTATCTACTTTCAGAATTTTCTTTATCAATCCTGGTGAAAATTTCTTTCCTGGATTTTTGGCCAAGAGATCAGTTATCGCCTTTTGAAGAGTATGAGAACTTAGTTTTTCACCAGGAGTATTTCTTTTATTTTGCATTAAATGCTTAATTTATTTGATTGTTGAATAGTGCCGTTGTCTAATATTTCAAAAAATAATTGCTTGCTCTCAGCGGCAGAGAGTTCATGTGTCTTTGCATTTTCTACACCTTCTATAACGGTGACAAAACCTTCTTCGTCAAATTTTGCTATAGATTTTATTATTTTCTCTTCAGAATATATGGTGCTTGCCAGTGTTGTCTGGTCTATCAAACCGCCGTTAAGTGTATAGGTCGCTACAAGATAATCGTACTTGAGCAGACCGGCCCGCCAATATATGAGGGCTACGAAAGTTTCTCCGCCTGGCAATCTGAACACCGGAACATACTCTGCCAGATCTTCATCTTCTCCCGTCCTTTGCAAATAGGCAGATACCAGAATATTGGGAAGAGGTTCATTGACAGAATTAACATCATGAAATGATTCGGAATCAATCTGTACAGGTAGCTCAATAATCGGGAATCTCTCTAAAAATGCACTAAAATCAAGTTGTTCTGTAAGCTCCATTTGTTTTTTTCTCTAATATTTTTTATTTTAGAATAATTCTAAATAGCTGAAAATGTTAAGAAATACGGCGCAATATGTGTTTATTAAAGCCGTAACCAATAAATTTGCAGCTCCAAAATTAATTCTAAATTATGAATTGGTTTCAATCATTTTTGGTTTCTTCTATCGGACAGAAGATAATCATGAGCCTCACAGGCATTTTCCTGATGTTGTTTTTAGTGGTACATCTTGTTGGTAATTTGCAACTACTGCACGATGACGGTGGTCAGGCATTTAACCTATACACGTATTTCATGACGCACAATCCGCTCATCAAAACTGTATCATACTTGTTATACATAACTGTACTCATTCATGCCATTCAGGGAATACTCATTACCCGAAAAAATCAGGCATCAGCCGGCGGAATGAACAGATATGTTAAAAAATCAACCTATACTACCACGCTTGCTAACAGATACATGGCATTCTGGGGCATACTTATCTTTATCTTCCTGGTCATCCACCTGAAAGATTTTTGGTATGTGATGAAATTCACCTCTGACCTCGAAATGGTCACTTATCCTGGTGAAACACACGAAGTAAAAAACCTCTACCAGCGCGTAGCAGTTGAGTTTAAAGAACTCTGGGTGGTAATATTGTATGTGGTCTGCATGGTTGCGCTTGCCTTCCACCTGGCTCATGGTTTTTGGTCAGCATTCCAAACAATAGGTGCAAGCCACCCAAAATATCTTAGACTGCTGAAGACAACAGGAAAAATATTTGCCTTCCTGATTCCGCTCGGTTTTGCACTTATTCCTGTTTTGTTTTATTTGTTTAAATGATCCGGTACGGTAGATAAAATAAATTTTTATGAAACTAGATTCGAAAATTCCTGAAGGCCACATGAGCCAAAAATGGGAAAATTATAAAGAACATGCAAGGCTTGTCAATCCTGCCAATAAAAGAAAACTCGATATCATCGTCATTGGTACCGGACTTGCCGGAGCATCCGCTGCTGCCACATTAGCCGAGCTCGGCTACAAAGTAAAAGCATTCTGTTTTCAGGATAGCCCACGTAGGGCACACTCTATTGCCGCACAAGGCGGTATTAACTCGGCCAAGAATTATAAAAATGATGGTGACTCAGTTTATCGGCTGTTCTATGATACTGTAAAAGGTGGAGACTTCCGTTCTCGTGAAGCCAATGTTCACCGTCTGGCTGAAGTGAGTCTTAACATCATCGACCAATGTACTGCACAGGGTGTTCCGTTTGCTAGAGAATATGGCGGATTGCTCGACAACCGTTCCTTTGGTGGCGCTCAGGTGTCACGAACATTCTATGCCAGAGGCCAGACCGGCCAGCAATTATTACTTGGTGCTTACCAGGCACTTGAACGCCAGATAGGTCTGGGCAATGTAAAAATGTATAACCGTCACGAAATGCTTGATATCGTTACTATAGACGGCAAAGCACGTGGCATCATTGCCAAAGACTTGATCTCCGGAAAACTCGAAAGACACTTCGGCCATGCTGTTTTGCTGTGTTCAGGCGGTTATGGCAATGTTTTCTTCTTATCTACTAATGCTATGGGCTCTAATGTTACAGCTGCATGGCGTGCATACAAGCGAGGTGCCTACTTCGGCAATCCTTGCTACACTCAGATACACCCTACCTGCATACCGGTAAGTGGCGAGTATCAGTCAAAACTTACACTCATGAGCGAATCACTCCGCAATGATGGTCGGGTGTGGGTTCCTAAGAAAAAAGAAGACTGCGGCAAACACCCGAATGAGATAAAAGAAGAAGACAGAGATTACTACCTTGAAAGAAAATATCCGTCATTCGGCAACCTGTGTCCGAGAGATATTGCCTCCAGAGCAGCTAAGGAAGTATGTGATGAAGGTCGTGGTGTAAGTGCATCCGGCCGTGCTGTATATCTCGATTTTGCAGATGCCATCAACCGACTTGGCCTTGATGTAGTAAAAGCACGTTATGGCGAGCTATTCCCAATGTACCAGAACATTACTGGTCATGATCCGCTCAAGCAACCAATGATGATTTATCCTGCTGTACACTATACAATGGGCGGACTTTGGGTTGACTACGAACTTATGACCTCTGTTCCCGGATTATATGCACTGGGTGAAGCAAATTTCTCTGACCACGGAGCTAACAGACTTGGCGCATCAGCTCTTATGCAAGGTCTGGCAGACGGCTATTTTGTCATCCCTTATACCATTGGAAATTATCTAGCCGGAGAAATCTTCACCAAAGCCATACCGACCGACCATCCGGCTTTTGAAGAGGCTGAAAAACAGGTACGAGATAGACTGAACAAACTGATGAATGCCAAAGGCGATACACCTGTTGATGAGTATCATAAACGCCTTGGAAAAATAATGTGGGAAAAATGCGGTATGGCCAGGCACGCCGAAGGTTTGAAAGAAGCACGTAAGGAAATCCAGGAACTGAGGACAGAATACTGGAAGAATGTTCGCGTACCGGGTGACATCAACGAATTTAATCCGGAGCTTGATAAAGCCATGCGTGTAGCCGACTTTATGGAACTCGGCGAATTAATGGTCATGGATGCCCTTAACAGAAACGAATCATGCGGTGGGCACTTCCGGGTCGAATATCAAGACAACGGTGAAGCCAAACGTAATGATGAAGAATATTCATACGTAGCAGCATGGGAATTTAAAGGAGATAATACTGAACCTGAACTCCACAAAGAAACGCTTAACTTTGAAGAAGTACAGCTTGCAGTAAGAAGTTATAAGTAAATTGTAAAAATTTCTTTAGAAAACATAAAGACTCAATAAGATGAAAATAAATCTGAAAGTCTGGAGACAAAAAAACGAGAATACAGCCGGTAAAATGGTTGACTACTCTGTCAACGAAGTCTCACCGGATATGTCCATTCTCGAAATGGTGGACGTACTCAATGATGATCTGATTAGAAAAGGTGACGACCCAATAGCATTTGACCACGATTGTCGTGAAGGAATATGCGGTATGTGCTCAATGGTAGTTGATGGGCGCCCTCACGGACCACAACACGGAGCAACTACCTGCCAGCTCTATATGCGCAATTATAAAGATGGCGATACCATTTATCTGGAACCATTCAGGGCACACGCCTTTCCTGTAGTTAAAGACCTGGTGGTTAACCGTGGTGCATTCGACCGCATCATTGCAGCAGGTGGATTTATAAGTGTGAGCACAGGTCAGGCGCAGGACGCCAACAACCTTACTGTAGAGAAGGCAGTGGCAGAAAGGGCTATGGATGTAGCAGCTTGTATCGGCTGTGGTGCCTGTGTAGCCGCCTGCCCCAATGGATCAGCCATGTTGTTTGTGTCAGCCAAGGTCTCTCACCTCAATCAACTGCCACAAGGCAAACCCGAAGCAAGCAGAAGAGCCATCAATATGGTCAAACAAATGGATGCAGAAGGCTTTGGAAGATGTTCTAACGTTGGAGCCTGCGAAGCTGAATGCCCGAAGGAGATATCTATAACCAATATAGCAAGACTTAACCGCGAATACCTCAAGGCCGTCTTTACTAGCACCGAAGAATAATCCAAGCTATATAGTCAACCCAAATAGCTACAGGAACCTGAATATTTCTGTAGCTATTTATTTTTTCGGATTATACATCGGCTGTTATCTCATGAAGGCGCTTGTTCAAAGCACGGTCAATGTACTATAATTAGCCTGCTGCTGCTAACATTCCCACAATATATTTTTAGAAAATAAACTGAATCACTTAGCCCGGACAAATTAAGCTCTGCGTTGAAATCATTGATATTTTTTGACAAAACAAGCCGACCCTGTAGCGTACATAACTGGAGCCTGTCTATTTTCTGATTGCATTTACTTTCAATGGTAAGATGTGAAGTAGAAGGGTTTGGAAAACATGCAAACGCCAAATCATCGTTCAGATTCTGTACAAGGCTTGTTGTCGGGTCGTATTCAAATGCTCCAACGTCAAAACTCGCTCCTTTGGGTCTTATATTACCGTCATAATCCTCCAATGGCGCAAAATCAGATATACCGGCATCAACAGCAGAGGCGCTGCCCTTAAGATGCAGGTCAAAGTTACTTGGATTTGCCACATCGTCTGCATTCACAAAAAACGAAGAATAATTACCTACCGCCCCGATTACTATGTTATTGCTTGCCGCTCCCATTGTTGCAGACACTATGATGACTGAAGCGGCAACCAGGTTATTATTAACAGTATTATTTATGCTACCTGGCCCTCCATTCTTTTTATCGATGCGTATCCAGGCAGGCCCTACAGAAGTAGGATTATTATCATAAGGGTCAAACGGTGTATATACGTATGGATCAATAACGGTATTATTGATTATTTTACAATCAATAGCGCCGTACATCGATATGCCGTGCCAGTGATCGCAAATGACAATGTTGTTCTCTATGGTCCAGTTCAGAAATGGTCCGTCAAAACAACCAATTCCTTGAACTGCACCACGAAAAGGCCTTGATGTATCGCTTGCACACAAGAACAAATTGGCCCTGATGATATTGTCTCTCAAAGTGTCTTGCCCTACACCATTAGCATTGGTAAACGACTGGAACAGGTCGTCGTGGTTTTCATCTTTGGTCATCACCTTCATCAGGTCCATGATCCTGTTGTGCTCAAATATGATATGACTGCCCAATACTCTGCTGCCATCATTCGTAAAATACTGTACCGTATTATTCCTCACTATGGTATGTGACGAACCTACCGCCAAACCAAATGCTGTGTTGAGTATCAAATTATTCTCTATCAATATATTAGCATTGAGTCTTGGTCGTGTAAAGATACCACTGTTGCATCTGTTGCGCCAGTCGTCTCGGGTCCACCCTGCTGTATTCAGGTCGGATGTGATGGTACACCCACTGATGGTAATATCAGTAGCATAAGGATAGACCTCAAGCAGATAATACGACGGCGTAGCATTATTGCCGGTGGCCTGTGACTGTATTGTAAGTCCACTTAATTTCCAGAATTTTGCCGGAGAGTTAGCTGTACTTGATATTCGTACCCGACTGATTATGGGTGAATGGCCAGCTTCAGGCATTATGACGACAAAGCCGGTATTTACACCTTTTATCACCGCATAACCATGATTACCGGTTCTGAGAAAAATGGTATCTCCTGCTTCAAATTTCTTATTGGCTGTAAAAATATCGCTCAGGCCGCCCCAAGGAGATGTACCTGCTCCGCTATTGGACATACTACCATTCACCGGGTCTGAATAATAATTGGTAGCGGTTAATTGCAGTGCGAAAAGTAAGAATACGCCAACCAGTACGCTGAGCTTCATGTTTGAGATAAGTTTGCTGTAAATTTATCTCTTATCGAGAAGAATTACTTGTATTATTCTCCAATTATTTTCATCTAATACCAAGATTTAACCCAGATAACCCATTAGGCATTTAAACGAAAATGTTTAACACAATAAATCCCTGAAAAAACGATAAAAGTATAGTGAACTATTTTTTTTGAGTTTTTGAAATAGATTTGAAGTAAACATTATTGGCAGTAAATAACCTATAATGCATTATCAGGGTTTAATCAGGGCGTGCCCCTGTCGGGTCAGGCTGTCCGGCTTACGTTGTGCCGCCTCCCATCCTTCACGCATATCTCTGCATTAGGTGAGAACTTAGTTAAACACAGATAGCGCATTACAAATATAAATGAAAATGATTATTACAAATAATCCATGAAAAAGCATTAAAAGCAACTTGAACTATGGCTTTTGAACATTTGAAATGGATTTGAACGAAGTATTATTTGCAGTAAAGAACCTAATGCGTGGTATCTGGGTTAAATGTATTCCTCAGCAAGCATCCTCCATACAGAATATCACAAACCTATAATCGTGAATTGTTTGATTTAGTTGCAACCAAAGAAACGCTATCAGCTATTTCCCTTTACGATCTTATTCACAGTAGTTACTACATTATCAATGTTGATTTCACCTTCTTCCTGTTTCACCAGCTGGCCGTTGGGCTTAAATACGCTGATGATGTTAGAATGTGAGAAGTCTATCGGTGAAATCTTCTTGTATTTCATAGCCAGTACATTGGCAAATTCTCTTGTAGCATTTTCATCCGAACGAAGGAAAATCCACTGGTTGCCATCCATTCCGTTTTTAGCTGCAAATGCTTTGAGGTGCTCCGGTGTATCTGTTTCAGGATCAATGGATACGAGTACCATAGATATTTTATCTATATCCTTCCGGTCGAATTTTGACTCGATTTGCTTCATTTTCGCTATCAGTATAGGGCATGCAGTTTTGCAACTTGAATAAATCATAACCACGACAAGGGTCTTGCCCTGCAGGTCGGTAAGGTGGAGCGTGTCACCATTTTGGTTTTCCCATTGTGAGCTTAGATTAAAGATCGAACTCGAAGGTAGTGTAGGCATTTCGCCGGGTTCGGCAGATTTTTCTTTGCAGGCTGTAATACTACCTAGCAGAACCAATAAGAATGCAATTATTCTCATTTTAATTAAAATTTTTATTTTTTAACAATCATTGTATCTCTTGCACATCTGAAACCCAAATTGGCAATGGTATAATGCGCCTTTACAGATGAACGCAAGGAGAAACGCATAAAAGCGGCATAGTTGAGCAAATCGGTAGATGTGGTTGCACTACCTGCACAGAAAAGCGATTTGTCTTCGTATTTGCCTCCCCGCGATTCTCCGGTGGTCAGTACTGAATTAAAATCTTCTGTCCATTCCCATATAAGGTCAAACATGTTATAGACTCCCCAGTAGTTTGGTGTACTTTTCGCCACTGGTTGAAACTGGCGGTCCTTTTGTAGATATAAATCAATAATGGCATCAGAATATTCCGGTTTTTTTCGTGCATCTTTTGATGTACGGTCGGCCATAGCTACAAACTCCCACTCATCAAGTGTAGGCAGGCGTTTGTTTACACTTTGTGCAAAAGCATTGGCTGCATACCACGAAACATTGCATACCGGTGCATCGGGCAGTGCATCTGCTGCAAAGGTAGTATCCGACAACCAAGTTCTAAGATAAGACGAATCGGCGTATATCTGCTTGATTTTTGACCTCTGCCACTGTGGGTTTGCTTTGACGAATGCAAGGAACTCACTGTTGGTGATAGGTCTTTCATCCATTAAAAAAGGATGGACTGTTACCAGGCCGGTATCTGAGCTATAAAATGGCTTATACTCCCCACCGGGAATATAAGCCATCTTTGTATTTACATTGAGCTTTCGTAATGTGTCAGGTAATTGCTGAGGTATCTTGTCATTCATTACTTGCTTTGTCACCTGTTCTTTAGTACAGGCTATCAACAATGCAATAAAGACCAAACCAAAATACTTTTTCATTCCTGACATTATACAAAATTAATAAGCAGATTTTTGTTTTTCAGCACCTCCCTTCTTGAATACTTTTGGGTTGGCATCACCAGTTACTTTTAGCTTCCCGATACAACCTTTGTTGAATGCTCTTGATAATGAGTGGTCAACCAATACGTATTCTCCAGGTACATCACATTTAAATTCAACAATAGCTGAACCGCCTGCAGGAATCATCGTTGTTTGGATGTTGTGAGACACAGTAGAACCACCCTCTATGTAAACATTGTCAAATATTTCACCAATAACGTGGAATGAAGATGTCATGTTTGGGCCTCCGTTACCTACAAACAAACGAACAGTTTCGCCTACTTTCGCTTCAATCATGTTATTACCAAGTAGTGAGCCTTTTTTACCGTTAAACAAAACATAATCCGGATTTTCGGCAACAGCCTTATCATTGTTAAATTCAAGCAAGCCCTTTTTAACAGTTGATGCTTTTGTATAAAAATCACCTTGCATGATGTAATATTCCTTATCAACAGGCTTGAGGCCACCGGCAGGTTCTACCAAGATGAGGCCGTACATACCATTACCTATATGCATCGGCACTGGTGGTGCAGCACAATGATATACAAACAAGCCCGGATTGATGGCCTTAAAGGTGAAAGATGCCTCCTGACCCGGTGCAGCAGTTGTAGCTTCGGCGCCTCCGCCCGGACCTGTCACAGCATGTAGGTCGATGTTGTGAGGCAATACACTGTTGGCAGCATTCTTCAGGTTGAGGGTTACTTCATCGCCTTCTCTTACCCGGATAAAACTTCCCGGCACTGTTCCGTTAAATGTCCAGAATGTGTAAGGAATGGTGTCGTCAATAACACCTTCTATTTCGGTAGTTTCAAGATTGACAATCAGTTTTTTGGCTGCTCTTGTACCTACCGGTGCCGGCACTTTAGGTGCTGCCGTCAGTTCTGCAACAGTTGGAGTTCCTTCAGCAACGATATTGACAGCATCAGAAGAAGTGCCCGACTGTTTGTTGTCAGCCATTTTACATGCAAATAAGCCTGTCATCATGGCTATTGCGCTTAGTGTTAAAAAACGTAGTTTCATTGTGTGAGATTTTATATTGATTTAAAATTTAGTGTTAAATAATAACGGATTGATATTGAGCGAAAGCCAAACCCAATGTTGTACTTGCCCTGTGTTGGTGACAGATTTGAGATAATCGATGGTTTTTGTATTGAAATATACCGAATATCCACCTGTAACACTTGCAAATGTATTGATCTTCATACTTCCTGTTAGGTCCAGTTCCTGACCAAGATTACCGGCATAATCTTTACCTGACCCTTCTGACACTACATTTGGCGTAATAAACTGATGGAATGCAACTCTGATATCCGTTCCTTTAGCGAATTTTTTACCTACATTCAAATATGTATCAGATACTCCCACTCCTTTATGTCCATTACCGGCATAAAAATAATCCATACTTCCGAAAAACTTATGTCCGGTGGCAAAATATGGTGTAAATGAATGATTGACAGTAATACTTCCTCCGACATCATTACCGCTAATCAGGTCACTTCCTGCTCCGAGTGTCCAACCATTTCCTGCTTTAAATGAAGCATTTGCCGCTATCAGATATGCACTTATCTTTGGTGCATTCTTAATCTCCGCAAACTGATAATAAGCCGAAATTCCTCCTGAAAACTTTTCCTTACTGACAAAATAATTGGCTCCTATTGTGCTGACGTTGTTTATAGCTGAATCGTCAGTAGCTGATTGTGCATCTTGTAGACCGATGTTGTTCACCAGTAACGTTACCTTTGCACTTTCACTGACAGGAATGGATGCCCAAATACTCTGCATGTGTTTGTAAGGAAATCCACCTGCCGTACTAAACACATTACCTGCCGGATTGCTCAGATTGTTGTTATACAGATTCCTGTAATTCTGGTTAAATGCCAGATAAGTATTCAATTCAAATCTGCTTTTCTTGTAAAGCAGAGCTACTGCATCATGCGCTCTTGCTCCCTGTGCCCAGTCAACTTCGCCTAAAAATCTTTCGTCATCAAGCGAAATAACCTGACGCCCTACCTTGAGGTCAAATCCTTTAGCTATTTTGAGCATTGCCCATGCTTCAAAAAATGCCAGCCTATTGCCACTGCTCTCAGCACCTTGCACCATAGCCTCCTGCCCCCAAATGCCAACAGACTGTGGTACAATCTTCACCTGCATTTGGTCTTTATACTTATATTCGAAGCTTAGTCGGATACGCTCCGAGATGAGTGCGGCCGGATCTTCATTTTTATTCAATGGCCTGAATGCCCCGTGGCGATACTCTCCTCTTGTACGCAGTTGCGCTTTGACTGTCAGTGTGTTGTGTAAAGTGTCAGTAGAATGTTGGGCTGATGAGGAAAGAGAAATTCCGAATAACAAGAATAAAATACAAACTCTACTCTTGTAAAAACTAACTGTACTTATATTACTTTTCATAAGCTTTTTGATTAAAGCTGAAATAATGGTACAAAGAGAGCCTGTTTCTAACTAATCTACTATGATAGCAGTCATAGAATAGAATGATTCTAATTAGTTTATATAGTTCAGACCACCATACCTACACTTTACTTATTCTCGTAAAATGGTTGCCTTTCAATGATTTTATCTCAATATTTGTATGTTCTTTAGCAATGTTTTGCCAGTATTTATTGTTACAAAGCTTGTCGTTCTGGAAGAGGAATATACGGCATTCATACAAAAAACCCAATAATTTATTCATCATAAGGGTGCTCACTTCAAGTCTGGGTATGACCAGTGCATAATGTATCAGATATTCATTCAACTTGTCGTTTTTGGAAAATTCACTAAGGAAAGAATACTCCTGAACATTGATTATGCCGGTTTTTTTTGCCAAGTTAAGTATGTAGCCCAGTCTTTTCTTACTAAGCATATACCGTACAAGTACATTGTACAATTTACTTGGAATAACCCGAATGAAACTTTCGCGCAGATTCATTTCTGTAACAGGTGCTATCAGTATAAGGTGACCGGCGAATGGATTTTCTGCCAGTAGTCGGCATGCAACCCTGGCACCAAAACTGTGACACACCAGCCAAATATTGTCGGGCTTTTTATCATGTACCAGCATTTTTACCCATGCTGAAATGATGTTGATATCGAAGGGTGTACTGTCAAGGCTTTCATCACCCAGACCGGGCCAATCAAGAAGATAACAGCATTTTCCTGTCCACAATGCAGGATAATGTCTTGCCATCCACTCACCCGATAATGAAAACCCGGGCAGACATATCGCAAGATCGCTGCCTTCACCAAGCTTACAGCCTTCGAGCCGGTATTTGCCAATTTGTTGTTTGAATCTTGTTAGGTTATCCAATCCATTTTTGCTTAAGGAAACATAAAATTAAACAAAAATTACGCCTTGCTATACTCAAATATATGCACCAAATGTAATAATCAATCAAATAACCCAGATAAACTATATTCAATAAGTGAGCATCGTTTAACTCCTTCATTCTTTGTATCATTAATACTTCTGAGCATTTGATCACCATCATTTTGCCTTATTTGTCAAAAATACCAAGGAAAACATGCCAAAACCTGCCATCTTTCATTAACAAATGTTAAAATTTAATCACTATTTAAATTTCTCTTGATTGTTAGCATGAATGATATTATCTTTGTTATAATGAAGTAATCAAAAAACGGGCGGCAACCTTTAATTCGGCATCGATACAATGACAACATTTTCATTCTACCAGTCTAAGTTAAGCAATCATGCTAAGTTTGTTAGTATGATTGCTGTTTGTTTATCTTTTATCATTAGTGGTTGTATAAAGCGGCAAGATCCAAAAATCCAACTGGAAAAAATTTATCGTGAATACGATGTAAAAAGTTTTACCACAGATGTTGAGATATTCCCATTTGAAGATGATTATACTAAAATATGTATAAAAAACCCTGCTAATGATAATATTCTTATAAGTCTAAATGTTTCTTTTATATCTGAAGAAACGTTGAGTTTAAAATCATGCAAAATTTCTTATCAAAAAGACTTCATTATTATTGAGCCAAATGATTCACGCAATATAATCGTATATAATTTCAACGAAAAACTTCAAAATCTTGAAAATGTAAAGGGTATCGAATACCACAAAATTCACGGCATTGGCAGATATACTTTTGGAAAAGATGCCATTCCGTTTGTACAATATGTTAATAATAAAAAAACTAACCCAACCCATTCATCAATGAACTCGCGTGAATCAGGCGACGGAGGTCCAAAAATATCGTGTAAAAATGGTGGGTGTGGTGCAACAGAATGTACTTATAAGAGTGGTCAGATTGCATCAACAGGAGGTGCCGAAGGAGGTGTTACATGTGGTACAGGATATTTTGCGTGTTGTAATGCAACGGATGATTGTAAGTGTATTGACAATAAGAAAGGTGGGTGTAATTAACATCAAAGTAAACACACATTAAGAAAGCAGAATCTGTTAAGTAGATTCTGCTTTCTTATTTAATGCGTCTAATGAAGGATTAAATCATCATTTATATAATTTGTTAGATATAATTGTTATACCTTTATTTTCACGGATAACGCATTAGGATTTTAACCGAAAACGATCAGTACAAAAAGTCCATAAAAAAGTGATAAAAGCATAGTGAACTATGGTTTTTAAGCTTTTGAAATGGATTTGAAGTAATCATTATTGGTAGTCAAGAGTCTAATGCGTGATCTGGGGATTATTCAGGAATTTTGAATTTGCATGCTTTTCAACTCAGCAGAATTTGCAATTTTTTTACCGATTGTGCTCTTGGTGTTCTTCGGTCTGCCTCACCGTTTTCGTTGGCAGTGGCTCTTATTCTCGAGTTGTGTGTTTTATATGGCGTACATTCCCTGGTTTATCCTGGTTATAGGCACCACCATCGTTATTGATTATTTCGCCGGTATATTCATCGCCGGACAACATGGAAAAATGCGGAAATACGGCTTGATAATAAGCCTGATAGCCAATATCGGTATTCTATTTTTCTTCAAATACTTCAATTTTTTCTATGACAATCTTGTACCGGTACTGTCATCCGGCGGCATACATATCAGCAAACCCAACTGGAATATCCTGCTGCCTATAGGTCTGTCGTTTCACACATTTCAGGCAATGAGCTATACCATCGAAGTATATCGGGGGCACCAAGCTGCAGAACGACACTTCGGCATCTATGCACTGTATGTATTGTTCTTTCCTCAAATGGTGGCCGGGCCCATCGAACGGCCCCAGAACATGCTCCACCAATTTCATGAAGAGAAATTTTTCAGCGAGGCAAAGCTGGTAAGCGGGCTGAGACTTATATTGTGGGGGCTCTTCAAGAAACTGGTAATAGCCGACAGGGCAGCCATCGTGTCGGATGAAGTGTTCGCACATCCTGTTCAATACGGCAGCATCGGCATATTCTGGGCATCTGTTATGTTTGCCTTCAGGATATACGGCGACTTCTCCGGTTATACAGATATTGCCCGGGGTGCAGCACGTATGCTCGGGTTCGAACTCATGCTCAACTTCAGGCGGCCTTATTTGTCAGCATCCGTCACCGAATTCTGGCGCAGGTGGCATATTTCGCTTTCTACGTGGTTCAAGGATTATGTTTACATACCACTTGGAGGAAACCGGGCTTTGGTATCAAGGGTGGTCTTTAACCTGCTCATCACCTTTATCGTCAGCGGACTCTGGCATGGGGCCGACTGGAAATTCGTGGTGTGGGGCGGCCTTAATGGTGCCTACATCGCTGCAGAATACCTGTGGACAAAATTAAACCTCCCACCTATGAGTGGCAGGGCAGGAACAAATTTCAACAGAATAAAGACATTTTTACTCATCTGCATCAGCTGGATATTTTTTGCAGCACCCAATATGCAGCTTGCCATACAGGCCATCAGACAGTTAAGAGTCATCAGCCATAGTACGACAGACATTTCGGATGTGTTATTAGCCAAAGATTCCTTGATGGCATCGGTTTTTATTTTTTTCTTGTTGTTTTGTGAAATTTTAATAGAAAAAGAAAGATTGTCGGCTTGGTTTTTCAGTCAGGCAAGATGGTTTCGATGGATGAGTTATGCTACTGTGTGCTGGATAATATTGTTATTCGGGCAGTTTGGTGAAAGGCAATTTATTTACTTTGTATTTTGATGAAACATTCGCTTTTTAAAATATTGATTTTCATTGGGTTAAATGCCTTACTGCTCGTAATGGCATTATTGCTTGTACATTGGATAGAACCAAAATATGAGCGAACGAATACAACAACCGAAGCTACGTTTTCTGCCATACCCAAAAACCATAAGTACGATTTTGTAATAATGGGCACCTCACATGCACGCGAATTTTCAAGAAGCGCAAATCATGAAATGGTCGAACAACTGACCGGAAAAACATTCTTCAATCTCTCAAAAGGAGCCGGACACGGTGGTTTGATACCCAATATAATGGCATGGCGGCTCTTCCTTCAACGCGGAAATAAGACACAACACATCATATATTTTGTCGATCCGTGGATATTCTACAGCAGTAAATGGAACGAAGAAAATTACTGCTTCGAAGACGAACCCGTCAGGCCCGATATCTTGATGCTCGGTATTACTAACGGAATGAGTACGGCCACCATCATCAATTACCTGAAATCGAAACTCAAGCCATCCTATTTGTTTGCACCACAGATACTGTCAGCACTAAATGAAAAATTTCTCACCAAAGCAGATGTGCACCTCATTCAAAAACAAATAGATCGCAATTTTCCTGATGCTTTGTCGGAGGATAATTTCAAAAAATATTCAGCTATATTCACAAACTTTGTTAACCAATTGACCCAAGCAGGCATTCGTATCACTTTTGTGCTCCCTCCTACACTACTCACCAACGAACCCGGACATAAGCAGACACTGCAATTGCTCCACAGCTTTGCCAACATCCCGGTATATGACCATAGCAAGCTTATAACCAATCCTGCATTTTACTACGACCACAGCCATCTCAACACAGCCGGCATCCGCAGCTATGTCACTGAAAATCCCTTTATATTCAGGTGATGTTCCGGAAAATTTTTTAATCAAACAATACGAGCATTGGTGTATGAGCCTGGAATGCCAGTTTTTTGGTTGTGCTGCCCTTGAAGAGCTTGTGCAGGTAGCCATGATGGTGTGAGATAACGCAAAGCACTTTTGTCTTACTTACATCCAGAAAGTTATTGATGGCACGTGGCACATTTTCATCATGCATGTAGGTAAATTCAAGGTTTATCCCTTTCATCTTTTGCTGCATATCCTTTTCTTTCTGTGTTGGCGGATTCTTAGCTTTTTCAGGCAAAACGTGAACCACCTTCAGAGTTGATTGCTTATGAGCATTGAGCAGATCGTTCATTACCTCTATACTTTCCTTAGAGCACTGGTTCTGAAAGTCGGTGGCAAGAGCAAAATTATTTAGAATATCGAATTTGGCAGATACGGGGACCAAGAATGTAGGAGTAGTGGTTGCAGAGATGACACCACCAGCCACACTGCCAAAAAGCATACCACCCACACCCGTTGCTCCTGTGGTACCCATGACAATAAGGTCAGCATTGAAAGACTTTGCTGATTCTTTAATGTCGGTGACCGTGAATCCGATATTACATTTGGTAGTAATGTTCAATTCCTTAAACCTGGCATCACGCTTAAATTTCTTTACCCAAGTATTCAACGTTTTAGCCTTGGCTTCCTGATATTCGCGTACCCACAGAAGGCCGCTACCGTCAACGTCAACGCCTTCGTATGGCGAAATAGAATGCAGGCACAGTATTTCAGCCTTGGTATGTAGTGCTATTTCAAGGGCGTAACTCATTGCCTTGCCGGCACATTTAGAAAAATCAGTAGGCACCAAAATTCTTTTCATGATATTGGGTTTATTTAGGTTAAATATTTTTCATTCCTGCTCTCTGTAGTCAAAATCATCCTTAGGTGCCGAGTGATCAAATGTAGAAGCCTCACCCTTGCGGTTCTGTTCATGGAGTGAAAGATTATCAGTAACGGTAGTAGCCAGCCAGGTACTTGCTGACCTCCTCAGTACTTGCAGGTTCAAACCATATTTCATGCCTTCAGCCTCAAAACTCTTAACCGATGTGCTTCCTTCTATATTCAACTCCGCTTCGACCACCTCCGACATGCCTACTTCAAGCAATGACTTTGTTTCGTCGTGTACAATAAACTTCGCCGGACTCGTCTTGTATGCATCATGAGGCTTTGAGAAAAACTCAAGCTTCAAGAAAGGATAAATGTCTGTGAAATGTTTCTTCACTTCACCGATGGTAGTGGATTGGGTTATATTTAGTTTCATGTTTATTAATCAATAATGTTTTACTTTATACAAATTTAAGCCACATAGTTTATTTAAACTATAAAGTTAATCATTCTTTAACATGATTTTAGTCAAGTTACTATCATTTGGTTTGTACTTTTTCATTTCAGGAATATTTATACTTGACACAATACAACTAATTACTGTCATTGAATGACAGCATTTTGAAATATTTTTTTAAAAAAATTGTTACAAAGAGTCAATAAAATTACATCAATATAATTTTAATATTTTTTACCAATTTGCCTTATATACCATTATTCTCTAACAGAATGTTACACAACATACTATAATTTATTCAAATTCATCATCCATTTCTTCATTTTGAGCAAATTATATCACACTTTTGACCTACATAATCATTTTACATAATATTTTACATATTTAACAAACAACATATTAGAGAGATTGGTTTAGACCTGAATTGCAAAATACATTGTCACATTAAAAGCATAATGCAGATACTTTTATCAATAAAATGAAAGACTTTTGCATGATTATTGCATTACTATTCCTCGAACATATCAAATGAAACATTCAATGACAAAGTCTTTGACATATAATATATTTGTAGCAATACTATTGATTGCTCAATTACCATCCTTCGGGCAAAAAACAAATCCTCTCAAGTTTGATCTTTCAAATGGCTCAACATTTACTCTGTCACAATATTCTGGCAATAATTATCCAAAATATATAAGCGTCGGAGTCAACTCAAGTCTTGTACAAGGTACATTCAACCAAAATCTGAAAACGGATGCGCAATACACCAATTCCAATTCTCCTGGTAGATGGCGTGATGAAGGTCTCAAAACAATGAGTTACCGTGGTGGGTCAGATATTTTACAGCAGGGATGTTTCCAGTTCAGAGCTGATGCTACAGGGCGAGAAAACATAAAGGTAGAATGGATCGTAAGGGTAATATCGTTCAACACAAATACCAACTGTATAGAGCTGCAATGGAAAGACGGCAATGATGTAGGCGGAACCTGGAATGACGTGGATGATGACCTATTTGTTCAGGGGACAACGCCCGACCCAACTTCATTTTCTGTTATTCTGCCTCCGGCAGCCAATGATCTGAGCGATTTGAGAATCCGATGGATTTATTATGAAAAAGGCACAGGCATCAGAGACAGACTTGCTATTGATGATGTTGTCATTAGTTCTTCTCCAAAACCATTGCCTGTTGACTTGAGTCGTTTCGATGCCCGGAACGAGAACAAAAAAGCAGTACTTACATGGCAGACCCAATCCGAACTGGACTGTAAGTCTTTTAATATTGAAAAATCATTTTCAGGCAAAGACTTTAGTCAAATAGGAGAAGTTGAGGGTAACGGTACTACTAATATAGTCCATGAATACAGATTTCAAGATCCAGAACAATTAGGCAAAATCCAATATTATAGATTAAAACAAATAGATTACAGCGGAGAATTTAGCTATTCGCCGATTGTATCACTGCAGGGAGAGCCTTCTAAAGCAATATCGGTATATCCGACATTGGCAAAAAATGAACTTACCATTTCCATTGATGACAAAAACACCGAAGAGTATAGTATTACAATCATTGACCTCAATGGACAGATACAATCCAGCCAAACCATCATACCCGGAAGTCATAAAATCATCATACCGGTAAATATGCTTGCTGAGGGTAACTATATATTGAACGTAGCTTCGCAACAGACACAGCATACCTTCAAATTTGTAAAAACAAAATAAATATCAACAAGATTTTTGTCGGGAAATGGTATATCTTTGCGTCTTGCATAACTATGAGAAATGAGGTTTATTTTGTTATTGGGCATATTATTGACTGCCATTACTACATATTCGCAACAGCGCGTTGAAGGATCATTGCTACTTGGTGGCGCCTACTATGGTGGCGACCTAAACCAAAAACTTATTGCACTTGATTATCTGTATCCATGCTACGGTGCTACTTTGAGATACAATTTCAAACCCGGTATTGCAGCGAAATTTCAGTTCCTGAAAGGCACTATTGCAGGAGATGATGAAAAAACACCAAACAAGGCACGTGGGCTACACTTCAAGTCACCTTTTTTTGCCATTGGCATAGCCGGAGAGATTATCCCGTGGCGCAAATACCGGTTCAACAACATGGGTATTTTTCAGAAATCTTTTTCACCTTATGCTTCTGTTGGTGTATCAATGATTCAGTCTGCTGATGAGGTTCAGAGCAGATTTCCGCAAGCCGGACAGATAATACCCGAACCCGAAGACAAAAATTTTTTCCTCAGCCTTACTTTTGGGCTTGGGGCCAGGTATGATTTCCATGAGAAATTTACTTTAGGTGCTGAAGGTATTTGGTACCCTACATTCAGCGATTACCTCGATGGCGTTTCAAAAAATGGTAACGCAGATAAAAAAGACTGGATACTAAGTGCCACTTTCTATATATCATACTTTTTCGGTGCAGCTGAACCGGATTTCAATTTTGGCAAAACAAGAAAATTTTAACAAACTATGTTTCCGAATCTCGAAGAACAACAGAAAATGATGCAGGAGAAGCTCTCCGCTCAAGAGGTACAAGGCAGGTCTGCCAATGATGCAATCATAGTAATGGCCAACGCCATTCCGGAAATAAAATCAATAACAATTGACAGAACAAAAGTAAATGTAAACGAATCAGAAGAACTGGAAGACCACCTTATCTTGGCATTAAATGAAACAATTTTACAGGCACAGGCAGTTCAGGCCAAATTATCGCAAGAACTTATTTCTGAAATGCTTCCACCCGGCCTTGGTTCATTAAAGAATTTGTTTGGCGGATAATGGTGCTCTCGGGCACAATTCTTCTTAAAGCATTAAAACAAAATCTGAGAGGATTGCGTTAAAAGCATGACAACCAAATTCCTTCGATGAGAATATTCCTATTTTCCGTAATACTGCTACTTACAAGGGCTACCGCTTTCTCCCAACCCGACAAATCACTCATTGCATATTTTAATTTTGATGATTGTAGTGTAAACGACGTTGTGGGTAGTGGCAATACTGCTTCTGTTACAGGAAACCCTGCCTGCGAATGTGGTGTGAAGGAAAGCGGCCTGAGATTTAATGGACTTAATGATGAAGTAATAGTTATAGGCACTATCAGTACTGTTTTTCAGAATATCGACTTTTCGCTAAGCTTTTATTTCAAACCATTGCCACAGACCGGCAATCAGGTAATTTTTTCAAAACGCGAGGATTGTAACAGCGACAAAGGTTTTTCTGTCAATTATAATACTGCCTCTGGTACGCTCACCGCCTTCATCAGCGAATCTGCGACCCAGCAAATATTGTTATCTGCCAAAACCGACAAAGATGTATGTTGGCAACATGTAGTGATAAGCAGAAAAAACCGTAACCACTATTTGTATATCAATGGAAAACTAGTGGACGAAAAAGTCTCTACCCAACGCCTCAAGATTGGTAACAATGCACCTTTGACCATCGCCAACGGACCATGTGTGACTGAAACACGATATAAAGGCGACCTTGATGAAATTTACTTCTACAACAGAGCCATCGACCCAAGCGTAATACAGAAATTGGATCTAAAACCTGATCATATAGCCAACTTCGATACACTGATATACCTCGGTGGGCAGGTTCCGGTAAAAACCACAAAAACCTGTGCTACCACATTTGCCTGGAAGCCTGCAACAGGTGCAGCCAATGCTACCGATCCTAATACTACTCTTTCGCCTACTATAACGACCAGCTACACATTACAATTTAATGTTGACGGATGTATCGCTTCTGACACCATACTCATCAAGGTAGTGGACCCCTCACAGATACCATGCGACAAGGTGTATCTGCCCAAGGCTTTTACACCTAACGGAGACGGGCTAAACGAAACCTTCGGTATAAGCAATCCTTATGTAGTAAATACAATCAAGACCTTTGAAATATATGACAGTTGGGGAGGCAAAATATTTGCCACTACAGATGTGTTTGCCAAATGGGACGGCACATTCAGCGGCACACCTGTGTCACCGGGTGTCTATCTTTATAAGGTAATATACTTGTGCAATAATGAAGAGCGTGTACAACAAGGCAGTGTAACCATCCTGAGGTAGTTATTCCTGTCGGTCTTCACGCAATTTTCTTATTTGATCCATTACAGCGTCTGTATCGAGAGTGCTTATATCCGAAGTAGTCGAACAGATATCCATAAGCAGTTGATTTTGTTTGTTGCCCATTTCTTTAGCAAAACTATAGGGCAGGTCAGCACGAAATGTTACCATACTGTATTTTGAAAAATAATCAGGATAATTGAATTCGAGCCGTGTCTCAAGCTGGCGTTTTTTAATATAAACCGGATCTGCTACCAGGTCGCGCATTTCAACAAAATTCTCTACTGCCAGGTCTGCAATAGCATCCGTATTCTGCTTACGTGCATCCTGGTATTTTGGCAAAATAGATGGCCAGTCATCACCATATTGATCGATGAGTTGGTCAAGCACTACACAATCTTCAAACGAACAGTTCATTCCCTGTCCGTAGAATGGTACTACAGCGTGTGCAGCATCGCCAAGTAATGCAAATTTTCCTCCATATTGCCAAGGCCAGCATTTTACAGTACCCAGACTACCGGTAGGGTTCATAAAGAAATCTTTTTTTAAATCCGGCATCAGAGCACTGGCATCAGGGAAATATTTGTTAAAATATTTTTCAACATCGTCTTCTGCTTGTAATGATTCAAAACCATTCTCTCCATCGAAGTCTGTAAACAATGTCATGGTAAAGCTACCGTCCAGATTGGGCAGACCTATCATCATGAAGCGTCCGCGTGGCCAGATGTGGAGAGCATTTTTTTCAAGCAAAAATCCTCCTTCATTACCCGGTGGGATGTGCAACTCTTTGTATCCGGCTGTGAGGAATTGTTGTGAGAAACTAAAGCGCAGGCTGGCCGAATGTTTGTAGAATGCATTGCGGAGTGCACTTCCTGCACCATCAGCACCCACAAACAGATCAGCTTTAACCTCGCTGATAGTACCATCGGTATTGCGAAATCTGCAAATACCACGTTCGGTATCGGCATCAATACAATCACTGTTAAAGTATAAGCTGATATTTTCGTAACTTTCTGCCTTATCCAGCAAGCCGATATTAAGACCACCACGTGATATTGAATTAATGTACTCTCCAGGTCGTCCTGAATAAGGCTGAAGGCTGGTTTGCCCATCAGGCGAATGTATCATTCGTCCGGTCATCGGAATCGAAGCATTAAGCATAAACTCATCCATACCTATAAGTTTGAGCGCTTTGATGCCTCTGTCTGATAGTGCCATATTAATCGACCTACCGGCTGACATCTGTACGTGGCGCATATCTGCTCTTTTCTCATGAAGCTGAACTTTGAAACCGCGTTGGGCGAGCCTTATGGCCAGCAGTGTTCCACTAAGCCCTGCCCCTATAATTACAATACTTTTTCCTGACATTTTACATGTATAATTTGCTGCAATTTAATTCAAGAAATTGAAATTTCAGCCATTACTATAGCTCATTAATCTTCAACGGTAGAAAAAAATCCCTAAAATTTCAACAAATTTGATGGATATGTCACCGAAAACTTGGAATATATGGCTAAAGCCTTTTAACTTTGACAAAAAAATAGATATGAGCCAAACTACTCAATACAAATCGTCAATAGGCTGGGTCGGTTCTTTGGTATTTCTGCTTATTAGTCTGTGGTTACTTGTTGATGCAACCCACTCTAAGTCTGATTTCCGAACCTTTTTTGCCGGATTTTTGGTATTATTTTTCTGTCTTACTTTGTTTTATACTTTGTCTGACAAAGACTGATATTGCCATCCGAACAGCCGGAATAAAAAACTGCCCATACTATTAAGTGCGGGCAGTTTTTTTATTTTTTGTTATAGACAAATTAATCGTATTTGAAGAAAAATCCTCTTCTGCCGCAAGCTGCCTTTGCAAAATAGCCAAGACCGAAGTTGAACTCGAGACATACCTGGATAGAATAAGGATTGGAGCTTTTATAGTTTGAATATTGAGGTACCAATGTAGGCAATGGAAGTTTTCTGTTCTTCCCTTGCTCGCCCACCAAGTCCTGAAATGCGTATTCGAACCTGGCCCCAAGCATCATCGAAAAATTGGCAGCACCAAACACGTAAGTACCAAAACCAAGAGCTGCCGACCAATAGTCAACATAATCTTTTCCTTTCTCAAGTGTAAGTTCATCTACCAAGCTGCCTGTAGTAATGGTTTGCTTTAGGGCTGACAATCTTGATAGTTTTGGACCTAACTCGAGGAATGTTTTGTCGCCGTATAGCCGGTAAAGCAAATAAAGGTCAGTTGCCTTCCAGTTGATCAGATAATCTTGCCGGATACCAAGCGGGCCTTCTACACCAAAAGTTTGTTTGTTGTCGGCAAGCAATGCTTCTACAGAAATACCATTGTGGTAACCAAAGTTGACTCCAAACCTTCCACCATAAGCATATCCGGTAGGCAAATCGTAACTTACTCTGCCATCATCCATGATGTTCGAGTTAAGAAACCCCTTGAAGCCGTATGTGCCTTTTGCTGCTGCTTCAAACCATACCTGTGATTGTGCAGTGTACGACACACAAATGAATAATAGAACCCAAAGTTTTTTCATACTGATTTTATATTTTGTTACAAGACTTTTCCAACAGCATTTTCGTTGCCTTGGTTTAGTGAAATTTGAAAAATATCTTTACTTGCAAATATGCCTGAAAATACATCTCCTTCCTGCAGCAAAACTAAGCAATAATTATGGTAATTTTGACAAATTTTTCAATAATATGAAATTCAAAACTCCGATACCCGTCTCAGAAATAAGCAGGATGATAGAAGCCGAAATGTTAGGTAATACTCAACAAATGGCTACCGGCATCAATGAGATACACAAGGTAACACCGGGTGACATCGCTTTTGTTGATGTTGTAAAATATTTTAAAAAAACCATCAACTCTGCAGCTACTATCATCATACTGAATGAAAAAACCGAATGCCCTCCCGGAAAAACACTCCTGCTTGTTGACGAGCCATTCACAGCTTACAATTATCTGGTGCGTCAGTTCATGCCATTCGAAGCTATGGTGAATAGTGTGAGCCATCTTGCAGACATCCATCCGGATGCCATAATAGAACCGGGTGCTATCATTGGCCAACATGTAAGTATAGGCGTAGGTACAATTATTCAGGCCAATGCCGTCATCTGCAGTCACAGCATAGTCGGGAAGAATTGTATCATCCAGCCGGGTGCTGTTATAGGGTCTGATGCTTTTTATTTCAAGAAGAACAAGCAGATATATCATAAATGGAACTCATGCGGGCGTGTCATTATCGAAGATGATGTGTATATAGGGGCCAACTGCACCATCAACCGCGGTGTGTCAGGTGACACCATCATCGGCGCTGGTAGCAAGATAGACTGCCTGGTACATATTGGCCACGGAGTGGTGATCGGCAAAAACTGTCTTATAGCAGCTCAGACCGGCATAAGCGGAAAAACTACACTCGAAGATAATGTCGTGCTGTATGGCCAGGTAGGTATTGCACAAAATATCAACATCGGGGCAGGTGCAGTCATTTCAGCTAAATCGGGTATTTCTAAAGATCTTGATGGCGGAAAAACATATTTCGGTGTACCGGCATCTGAAATGTCAGAAAAACTCCGCGAGCTGGCAGCTGTAAGGCAATTGCCTGAGCTACTGAAGAAAATGAAATAATCAGCTATTTTTATCTTAACAACAACACACTTCCTTTTCGCTCTTCGGTTTTGCCATTGGGTTGCAGGAGCCTTGCATAATACACATACACGCCCAAAGGCAGTGCCACCCCATCCTTTTTGCCTTTCCATGGCTGGTTAATATCGTTGGTTTCGAACACTTTCTGCCCAAACCTGTCATATACTTGAAGCGTGTATGTTGCATTCTGTGCAAAAACAGTGAGTGGCCTGAATTCATTGTTAAGCCCGTCAGGTGCGATGGCGTTGGGGAAAAACAAACTTGCAAATTGTTGCAGACAGATATCATTTGACCTTATCTTTTCTTCCAAAACGGTCCCGTCTTCAAGTGTTATTTCGACATTTGCTACTACGTAATAACAGATCTCCGCTTCTTCTTGTTTGTCAATATCTACCTCATCCTTAAGAGCATTCACATTCGCCGGCAATACACCTTCTACTGTTTCATTTCCGGCAATATTTTTAAAAACGGTATAGTTCTTCACAATGATTCCTGCTGGTGCAAGAAAATCCCAAACAAGCGTGTTGGACTTGTCTTCATTGGCCTTACCGGTCATGTGAATGGTGCTCACAGGAAACGAAGCATATATTGCTCCACAAAAATCAGTGGCAGATACTTTAAAAAAAACAGGAGCGTGTACCGGATTTATTCCGGTAATAGTAAATTCGTTTACCTGTACAGCCGGAGCATTATATACATAGCCGGTATTGGATGTAATGTTTGTAATACTGTTGCCTGACAGTACTGAAGCTGATTGAAGATCGGCATCAGCTGACCATGCCCATTTTAATTCAACAGAATTATTGCTCAGTACACTCGCTGATATTGGCTGTATAAATTCCACAGGTCGGATTGCATTAATATCAATACAAATTTCATTTGATTGAGTGGTAAGATTTGAGCCGGCTTGCAGTGCCTTTATGTAAATACACAATTTGTCGCCTTTGGCAATATTTTTAAGCGTAAAATCTGTAGTGGCGGCATCGGTCGTACCGACCATTATTGCATTTGCACCATTAGTACTTGCCCATATCTGATATGCCTCTACTCCATTTGCCCAGTTCTGGTATTTTGTCCAGCTTATTCTGAGCTCACGTTTACAATAATCAAATGATGTGTCGGCCAAAATACTATAATGCGGTTTGTCAAATATACTTGCATTGCCACACAAGTCGAGTGCCAAAATGAAGTACGACTCCGACTGAACCAAAGGATTGGAAGTCAAGTCTGTGTAAGTATTCGTATTGCTAACGGTATCTATCGGCAAGGTGCCGTTGGGCGTTGTCCTGTAAATAATATATGATAACTGCTTGGTAGTAGCGGGTATTTTCCATGTAATGACACATTTCCCATTGAGTACATTCACTACTTCTATCGGCACCAAAGGCGGATCGGTATTATCAAGCGTATCTGATGACAAAGGCAGCTGACCAGGGCAATCTGCTTTGGTGAGCATGTAATAATAAAAATCCTTCCCTGCGGTTATGTGAAAATAAGAATTGACCGAAACATTATTGATGGTAGTAAGCAATGAGTACGGGCCCGATTTTGCATCAGAATAGTAAATCTCGTAACCAAGTATATTCCCACAGTTGACAGTAGGTACCGACCATTGTAAGGTATCATTTCTGATGCAGTACAAGTCCGGGGCAGGTATCTGTGCACGGATCGGTTGATATACCATTAAGAAAACTCCAAACAGTAAAGTTCTATCAAATATTTTAATGAATGACAGGATTTTCAAGTTTTGTACGGTATTTTTTTTCAAATTCTGTTACAGTATAAATTTTGTTAAGTGTATAGGATAGTTGTATGCCCTCTCTAATTATTTTTACATATTTAATCAGGCCGATGTTTTCTCCATAATATTCAACGCCGTGGAATGGATATTCGATATATCCGTCCTTAAAATCTTCAATTAATTCTTTCAGTTCGAATTTTGCACATTTAATGGGTTTTGCATCAAAAGTCATTTCCGTAAATCCGATAAAGCGCCGGTTTCTGATAATAGTAGTATGTCGAAGAGAATCGGTATGCCATTTAACTTTATATAAAAATATACCATTCGTATCCGTAACTGCAAACGGGAATAAACTCTTTTCCAAGACTTCTACTTGATACATATTTGTTTTACCCGTTGAATCTTTTAAAAATATCTGGTTGGAATGCAAGACCATTCCATTGCCTGTTTTACGTTCTACGGTCTTTTGTTCTACTTCCATCAGTTGGCTTATATTTTGTCCAACGAGGTAAGTTGTATCATTCCGCAATATTGTCTTGTAGTACCAAAAAGAAGATGCCATATTCAGATTGTCAGACTTGTATTCATATACCTTTCCTTCCTTTAACAATTCGTCTAATGGATAATAATAAGGCTTGAGATTAATTTTACCGTTTGTACATGCCATCATAAAAATGATGATCAGGGCGGCAAAAAGTTTGGTAGGAGTTATTGTAAAATGACAAAATCTACAGGTATTCATGACAATCTGACATTAAAATATGCGTTCAATAAAAATGGAATGAATTCTGCAATCAAAGTTACGAATCATTACACGATAACTTATCGTATATTTGCACCCTAAAATAAAGTTTGCACCAAGCAGACACATTTAAATCAATTAATATGTTAGGAAAATTAACGAATGCCCTGTCAAAATTGTTCGGAACTAAATACGACCGGGATATAAAAACATACCTTCCTGTAGTTTCAAACATCCATGAAGAAGGCGCGCAATTGGCAGGTTTGTCACACAACGAGTTGCGTTTAGTATCACTTGAGCTGAAAGAACGAATCAAGGACTACCTGGCAGATATCGACGCTGAAATCACAAAAATAAACGAACAGGCAAACATCGAGGAAGACATTCACCAAAAGGAAGCTTTGTACGAACAGGTAGATGCACTTAAAAAAGACAGAGACTTGCAGCTCGAAGTAGTACTCAAAGACATTTTACCTAGAGCATTTGCGCTGGTAAAGGAAACTGCAAAACGTTTTACCGAAAACACAGAAATAGAAGTAGAGGCTACGGACCACGACAGAAATCTGGCTGCCAAAAAACCTTACATCAAGATATCTGCTGACAAGGCCATCTACGCCAACAGCTGGAAAGCAGCCGGAGGTGATATTACCTGGAACATGGTGCACTATGACGTACAGCTTATAGGTGGAATGGTATTGCACGACGGTAAGATAGCCGAAATGATGACCGGAGAAGGTAAAACACTCGTAGCAACATTACCTGCTTACCTCAATGGTCTATCAGGTCAAGGCGTACACGTCGTGACTGTCAACGATTATCTTGCACGTAGAGACAGCGAATGGGTAGGGCCGATTTTCGAATTCCTGTTCCTGACCATTGACTGTATAGATAAATACAAACCACATACACCCGAACGACGTAATGCCTACCTGTGTGACATTACCTATGGTACCAACAACGAATTTGGCTTTGATTACCTGCGTGATAATATGGTGCGTAGCCCTGAAGAACGCGTACAACGCAAACATCATTACGGTATGGTGGATGAGGTTGACTCAGTACTCATAGACGATGCACGTACTCCACTTATTATATCAGGTCCTGTACAGCATCACACCGATGAAGAAGAATATGTAGAACTGAAGCCCAAAGTAGAAAGAGTCATTGAAACCCAGAAAAAACTAGTAACTGAACTACTTTCACAAGCTCGGCAGTTGTTTCATGATGGTGTATTGGGTAATGAAGAAGGTCAGGCCGGCATGGCCTTGCTCAGAGCACACCGGGCGTTCCCAAAATACAGGCCACTTATCAAATTCCTTAGCGAAGAAGGTGTAAAGGTCATGCTTCAGAAGACCGAAAACTACTATATGCAGGAAAACAACAAAAACATGCACCTGGTAGATGCCGGCTTGTATTTCACTATTGACGAAAAAAACCGAAATGTTGAACTTACAGACAAAGGTGCAGAATTTATGGCCAAGGGCAATGATGATCCAAACTTTTTCATCATGCCTGACCTGGCTACAAGCCTAATGGAAATAGAAAGTAACACTTCACTGACACCTGAGGAAATTGTTGAACAAAAAGAATCACTAATAAGGGACTACAGTGTCAAGTCGCAAAGGCTACATTGTACAAACCAGCTATTGAAGGCCTATGCACTCTTCGAAAAAGATGAAGAATATGTGGTCATCGACGGTCAGGTCAAGATCGTAGATGAGTCAACAGGTCGTCTGATGGAAGGCCGCCGATACTCCGACGGACTACACCAGGCCATAGAAGCTAAAGAAAATGTAAAGGTTGGTGATATCACCCAAACCTATGCTACCATTACTCTGCAGAATTATTTCAGGATGTTCCACAAGTTGGCAGGTATGACCGGTACAGCCGAAACCGAAGCCGGTGAATTTTGGACTATCTATAAGCTCGATGTAGTAGTCATCCCTACTAACCGGGCTGTCATCCGCAAAGACAATGAAGACCTGGTATTTAAGACTGCCAAAGAAAAGTTCAATGCAGTAATTGACGAAATCGAAAACCTGACACAACAACAAAGACCGGTACTCGTAGGTACCACCTCTGTAGATATCTCAGAAAAACTGAGCCGAATGCTGCAGATGCGGGGAATAAAACACAATGTACTCAATGCCAAACAACACCAGCGCGAAGCCGAGGTAGTAGCAGAAGCCGGGCATCCGGGGGCGGTAACCATTGCCACCAATATGGCAGGTAGAGGTACGGACATAAAAATAGGCGAAATCGTAAAAAATGCGGGCGGTCTTGCTATCATCGGCACAGAAAGACACGACTCGCGCCGAGTTGACAGGCAGCTCAGAGGTCGTTCAGGACGTCAGGGCGACCCTGGTAGCTCTACTTTCTACGTTTCACTTGAAGATAACCTCATGCGTTTGTTCCACTCAGAACGTATAGCCGGACTGATGGATAAAATGGGACATAAAGAAGGAGAAGTCATCCAGCATTCGATGGTCACCAAATCTATAGAACGTGCCCAGAAAAAAGTCGAAGAAAACAACTTCGGTATCAGGAAAAGATTGCTCGAGTACGATGACGTGATGAACATTCAGCGTGGTGCAATATACAAAAAACGCCAACATGCACTGGATGGCGACCGCCTGGCAGTAGATATCAACAGTATCCTTATTTCATTGTCTGACCAGATAGCTCAAAACGCCAAATCAACAGGTAGCTATCAAGTATTTGTAGAAGAGTCAATCAAACTACTTGGCATTGACCCGGATATTACAGAAGATACATTTAACCGGACTAACCGCAAAGAACTGGTAGAAATGTATCAGGATGAAGTCTTTGATTATTACAAACGAAAGTTTGACAAAATAACAGAAGTGCTCCTTCCTATCATACAAAATGTTTACCACAATGAAGGTCACCGCTACAAACGAATAGCCATCCCTTATACCGATGGCAGTGCACATCCACTCCCAATATCAGCCGATCTGGAGACGACTGTCAAATCGAATGGCAAAACTATCCGGACTGAAATAGAAAAAGCCATAACGCTTGCTATTATTGACGAAGAATGGATGGAACACCTTCGCAACATGGACGAACTCAAAGATTCTGTACAGAGTGCTTCCTTCGAGCAAAAAGATCCTCTTGTTATTTATAAAATGGAGGCCTTTAACCTTTTCCAGAGTCTGATAGGAAAAATCAATGAAAGGATTTCTTCTTACCTTCTCAAAGGTACGGTCGTCTTTCAGGATGGCACACGTATAGAAGAGGCAAGACAAAAGAAAACCGACCTGAGTAAAGTATCAACCAATAAGACTGAGGAAGCAATGCGCCAAGCGGCTACAGCAGCCTCTTCTGCCGGACAGTCGGCACCTAAGGTTGAAACATTCGTCAGAACAGAAAAGAAAATCGGACGGAATGATCCATGCCCTTGTGGAAGTGGTAAGAAGTACAAGCAATGTCATGGAAGAGACGTATGATGATCTTCCACTTGCCAAATGAAACTAAGAAAACCGCCACTAAATGAATATCGAAGGATATATAGATCATACATTACTGAAGTTTAATGCAACTGATGATGCGTTTTACCAACTTGCGAACGAGGCCATCTTGTTTGGGTTCGCTTCGGTATGTGTACCTCCTTCGGCTGTCAGGAATTTGAGGAGACAATTTCCCGAACTGCGTATTTGTTCGGTAGTGGGTTTCCCGTGTGGCTACCAGACTACCAAAACGAAAATTGCGGAAGTGACCGAATTATCAGAGGAAGGTGTAAACGAACTTGACTTCGTTATCAATCTCCAGCAGTTTCATTCCGGAAATTATGAATTTGTTGAAAATGAATTATACTCGTTGATCGGAAAATGCCGTGAAAACCATATCTTGAGTAAAATAATCGTAGAATCGGGTTCGTTAAGTGAAATACAATTAAGTACAGTATGTGCGATCATTAATAAATGCCTGCCTGATTACATAAAAACCTCTACCGGCATGCTCCTAAACGGTTATGCAGTCACACCGGAAGAAATAAGCCGAATAAGATTATTGACTGAAAGTGAAATAAAGATCAAAGCCTCCGGTGGTATTCGCACCCGGCTACAAGCTTTGGAACTGATACAAGCTGGAGCAGATAGAATTGGTACTTCTTCCTCCATTAACATTATTCAAACCATGGAAAATTAAGCTTTATTATGAAAAAATATATTTTACTAATCTTTGCAATTTGCATTTTTGTGGGAACAAAGGCGCAGGTAGTCATTAACGAAGATGCCGACGTAGCCAGAATCATGCAAAATTTTACCAACAGCAACAAATCACCTGACAAAACAGTACATGGCTGGAGGATTCAGATATCGGCAAGTGTTGACAGAAAGCAGGTGGAAAGTATGAAAAAGCAGATTGAACGTGATTATTCGCAATATCAACCAATCATTTCATACGACAAACCTTACTACAAGTTAAAAATAGGCGCATTCCTTCATAAAAATAAAGCAGAAAGTGCTTTGAATGGAGTGAAAACAAAATACAAAAGTGCGTATCTCACACGCGATGTACTGAAAACAGCAGAACTGGGTAAAGATTACGAATAACAATGCCCGCCGATGTCAGCACCTAAATCACTCATTAAAGAAAACATTGACTGGGTCAGTTTTTCGTTATGGTTAAGCCTTATAGCCATAGGTTGGGTGATGATTTATGCAGTTGACAAACATAAATTTATCGAAGCCGGATTGATAAACTTTCGCTCCAACACGGCAAAGGAGTTGTTGTTTATCAGTGTATCTTTTGTAATCAGTTTGTTCGTTTTTTTCTTAGACTGGAAGATCTGGCGGGTATTTGCGTACCCAATATTTGGTCTTGCCCTTTTTCTTTTATTGTCTGTTCTCATCTTCGGAGTTACCATCAAAGGGCAGAAATCTTGGTTTGCAATATCGGGCTTTACTTTTCAACCTGCTGAGCTTGCCAAACTCGGTACATGCCTGGCTTTGAGCAGTTATCTGAGCCTGCCCGGTGTAAGCCTCAAACGTACTAAGACATTCCTAGTAAGTATTGGTATCATTCTCACTCCGATATTTTTTATTGCATTACAACCAGATGCGGGCTCTTCACTAATATTTTTGTCATTTTTGATTATGCTGTACCGCAATGGGATGAGCCCTCTGTTCGCGATTTTTATTTTTTCCATAGGCACATTGTTTGTCCTGTCGCTTAAGGTAGAAATCCACTATCTGGTGGCGGCACTGCTGCTTATTGGTTCCGGAATACTTATTTATAGCTTTAGATTTAACAAACTCTATTTGAGTATTGGCATACTGGCACTTCTTGTATTGACCGGATTCAGCCTTAAGTACGAATTTCACAACTGGGTTTTCTCAGGCATTGGCTTGCTGATACTGATATTATCATTCATACATTATCAAAACAGAAAACAGCAGCTTGCATTCTTTACATTTATGGCATGCCTTATTGCTGTGAGCTTTAGTCTAAGTTCGTATTACACATTCAACAACATCCTAAAACCACACCAGCAAGATAGATTGAACGTGTGGCTCAATCCTGACAAAAGTGATCCGCGAGGTGCACTCTATAACGTACTGCAGTCAAAGATGGCAATTGGCTCGGGGGGTATCACCGGCAAAGGCTTCTCAAACGGCATTCTTACCAAACACAGCTATATACCTGAGCAAAAAACTGACTTTATATTTTGTACCGTAGGAGAAGAACACGGTTTTGTGGGCAGTTTTATCGTCACCGGCCTCTTCGTCTGGCTACTGATAAGGTTGATTATGCTTGCCGAACGACAGAGGTCTGCCTTTTCACGAAATTTTATCTATGGTATTACAGGTATTCTGTTTTTCCATTTTTTTATAAATATTGGTATGACTATCGGGCTTGTACCGGTCATAGGTGTGCCACTTCCGTTTGTCAGCTATGGCGGCTCTTCATTGATGAGTTTTTCAATGATGATGGCCATTGTACTCAAGCTGGATAGTCACCGAAATTCATTATAAAGCGAAAAAGTGAAATTTAAAAAAATACATACCGACAAACACAGCAAAGCCCGGGTAGGTATCATCACCACTGACCACGGTGATATTCAGACCCCAATATTTATGCCGGTAGGTACAGCCGGCACTGTTAAGGCCGTACATACACATGAGCTCACAGAAGAAATAGGTGCTCAGATCATACTGGGCAATACCTATCATTTGTATCTCCGCCCTGGGCTACAGGTATTAGAGTCAGCCGGCGGTCTCCACAGATTCAATAAATGGGACAAACCCATACTCACAGATAGTGGTGGATACCAGGTATATTCGCTTGCTGCTAACCGAAAAATAACCGAAGAAGGTGTCAAATTCAAATCGCACATTGATGGCTCAACTCATTTTTTTTCTCCGGAATATGCCATCGATATTCAACGTATAATAGGTGGCGATATCATTATGGCATTTGATGAATGTCCGCCTTACCCAAGTGATCATAATTATGTAAAAAAATCAATGGAGCTTACCCATAGATGGCTTAAAAGATGCATGTCGCATTTTGACAATACGCCTTCAAAATACAGCTATGAACAGTCGCTGGTACCCATCGTGCAGGGTGGTGTTTATCCTGATTTGCGCAGACAGTCGGCAGAGTTCGTTTGTAGTGTCGAAAGTGAAGCCTATGCCATCGGTGGATTGAGCGTGGGCGAGTCGCACGAACTGATGTACGAGATGACCGACATCGTTTGCAATATACTTCCTCAGGAGCAAGCCCGCTACCTCATGGGCGTAGGTACACCGGAGAATATCATCGAATCAATAGGCCTCGGTATTGACATGTTTGATTGTGTACTACCTACACGAAATGCACGACATGGCATACTTTACACACATGAAGGCATCATCAATATCAAAAATCAGAAATGGGAGACCGACCACAGCCCCATAGATGAACAAAGTGAATGCCGTACCAGCAGGCAACATTCGAAGGCATACCTTAGGCATCTGATGAAGCAGGGTGAAATACTCGGAGCCCAATTGGCAACTCTGCAAAACCTGTCATTCTTCCTTTCTATCGTCAAACAAGCACGCGAAAAGATCCTTGCAGATGAATTTGTGTCTTGGAAAAATCATATCTTGCCCATCATTACAAGGAGATTATAACCAAATGAAAGAATTCTTCTCGAAAATAAAAATACTGGATCTCTATATCTTCAAAAAGTACATCTTTACGTTCTTCTTTACCGTATTGCTTTTTACAATGATATCTGTTGTCATCGATTTCAGTGAAAAGGTTGAAGACTTCCTTCATGAGGCTTGTACGGCGCACCAGATTTTGTTCGATTATTATTTAAATTTCATACCGTACATCAACTGGCTTTTATGGCCATTGATATCACTCATAGCTGTGATTTTTTTTTCATCTCGAATGGCTCATAATTCAGAAATTATTTCTGTATTTAACGCCGGTATTAGTTTCAGACGGATGCAGATTTCATTTTTGGTTCCTGCCATCCTTATTACCATGATACATTTGTTTGGCAATCACTACATGATACCTCTTGCCAACAAAGAAAGATTAGACTTTGAACATACTTACATTCATAAAAATAATGATAAAGGCAAAACCGAGAATGTTCATCTGTTTGTAAGTAAAGATACCAAGGTCTATCTCAAGTTTTTTAATAAAAATGATAAAACGGCACGCGATTTCAGGGTCGAAAAATTCAAAGACTCTGACCTAGTATATATACTCAAAGCAAAGAGCGCAGAATGGGACCCCAAGACCCTAAAATGGAAACTCAGCAATATAGAAGAACGGAGCTTCAACGGCCTTAAGGAAACCATTCATGTAGATAAGTCAGGCACGCGCGAGCTGAAGTTAAATCTTTCGCCTGATGACTTCGTACAGTATATTAACCAGAAAGAAATGCTTACTTCACTTGAGCTTTTGGACTATGTTGAAAAAGAAAACGAACGAGGATCCGGAATTGCCAAACCATTCGAAATAGAGTTTCACCGTCGTACTGCTGACAGCATTTCTATCATTATCCTTACGCTCATAGGCACAGCCGTTGCCACCCGAAAAGTGAGAGGCGGAATGGGTCTGCATCTTGCTATTGGTATTGGCTTGGGTGCCATTTATGTATTCCTTTCCAGATTTTCGATAACATTTGCACAAAACGATTCACTGCCTTCTGTTATCGGCGTATGGATACCCAATCTATTTTTTATCGGAGTAGCCATTTATCTCAATTCAAAGGCCCAGAAGTAAGGCATCTAATAAAATTTTTTATAAAACTTTCAAAATAAATTGAAAGTTAAAATTGTTTAACAAAATTTTAAGAAAATTTAATTATCTGATTTTCAATATTTTGCAACCTTAATTAGAATTTATCTAAATATTTTTTCTGACAAGCTTGTTTTTTGTTTAAGCTTGAAGTAACTTTGGTTCAACAAATAAAAACACAACATTATGTCATCAGTCGAATTCTATAATAAGTTCAATGCCCTGACGGCAGTGCTACAAGCATTTTCTTACAATCTTACAAAAAATCTTGAAGATTCGCGCGATTTGTATCAGGAAACAGCATATAGAGCTCTCAGCAACAGAGAGAAATTTATAACCGGTACCAACTTCAAGGCATGGATATTTACCATCATGAAGAACATTTTCATCAACAATTACCGCAAGAAAGTGAAGGCTAACACCATCATGGACAGTACGGATAATCAGTTTTACCTGAACAGTGGCAGTATTGCTACCATCAATGAAGGCGACAACAACATTATGATGGAAGAACTGCACGCCATGATTGACTCACTTGATGATTCTATACGCATTCCCTTTGAGATGCATTACGAAGGCTTCAAATATCAGGAAATAGCAGAT
Source organism: Saprospiraceae bacterium (assembly GCA_019694295.1). Lineage (GTDB taxonomy): Bacteria > Bacteroidota > Bacteroidia > Chitinophagales > Saprospiraceae > JAEUUM01. The sequence continues at coordinate 29,455 of JAIBCG010000006.1, read as the reverse complement.
GAGCTTAATTTGCCACTCGGTACGGTCAAGAGTAGAATATTCTTTGCCAGAAAAGAACTTAAAGACCTCATCTACAGAAAGTACGACAAAATAGCAAGTGCATACGAAATGGTAAATTAAAAGAAAATTCGTCAATCCTTCATATTCTTAAAATGGCAGCAAAATAAATTTGTTGCCATTTTTTGTCTGTGTGAAAATGTATTTTTACAGACCAATACGCACAACTCATGCATAATGAAGACCCAAACGCTGTATTTACAGGACTCCTGCTGCATTGGCACGAAAATAATCCAAGGCCTATGCCCTGGAAAGAGACCCTTGACCCATACCGCATCTGGATATCAGAAGTAATACTTCAACAGACACGCGTACACCAGGGCTGGGATTATTACCTGGCATTTATAAAAAAATTCCCAGATAACAAAACTCTGGCACAATCATCCCTTGCGGATGTGTTAAAGGCCTGGGAAGGACTTGGATATTATACCAGGGCACGAAATCTGCATAAGGCAGCAAAAAAAATTGAAGATGAGTTGGGTGGTAAATTTCCACAACTGTACAAACAAATACTGAGCCTTCCTGGTATCGGGCCTTATACTGCTGCAGCGGTAGCATCATTTGCATTCAACCTGCCAAATGCGGTAGTTGATGGCAATGTCATAAGGGTATTGTCTAGGTACTTCGGTCTTGATGGCAATGGTGATGTAGGAATCCTAAAGAAAGAAATAAGCGAAAAAGCAGACAAACTTATACAGCTCAGCCCTTCTTCAGCATTCAACCAAGCCATTATGAATTTTGGTGCATTGCAATGCATACCTCATAAACCGGATTGTACCAAATGCCAGATGAACAAGGCGTGTTTTGCATTCAATCACATGCGTACAAATGATTTGCCACCTAAGAAAAAGAAAATTTTACGTAAAAACCGCTTCTTCATTTATTGCCTTATACATCATAAAAAAGGTATATTCATCGAACAAAGAACTAACCGCGACATCTGGCAACACCTTTACCAACTGCCATGTTTCGAAACAGATGAAAACTGGTCAACCGACAATCTGCCAGTCTTTTTGAAGGAAAAAATGTCCAAAGTCTCCTTGTCTGAAAAAATATTTCACCAAACACTTACTCATCAGAACATTTTCGCCCGCATTATTGTCTTACATACAGATGAGCCACTTGAAACGAAAACTGATACCTTGCGATATTCAGAACCAAATAATTTGCATAAATTTGCGTTTCCTAAACTGGTACTAAACATATTACAACAACAAGCAATAATTTAAAACACAATCATGATCAACAAAGTAATACTGATAGGAAACCTGGGCAGAGATGCCGAAATAAGAAATTTGCCTAACGGATCAAAGGTAGCACGTTTCCCGATAGCCACCAACGAAAACTATAAAGACAAAAACGGTGACTGGCAAACCATCACGGATTGGCACGATATTGTAGCATGGCGAGCTCTTGCCGATCGTGCTGAAAGAGACTGTAAGAAAGGTAATACAGTATTTGTAGAAGGCAAATTGCGAAGAAGAAAATATACCGACCAGAATGGTGTAGAAAGGATATCTGTAGAAGTAGAAGCTGAAAACATCCGTGTGTTGGATAAAAAAGAAACTGCCGGCCATGACGAAGCAAGATCGGGTACCAGGCCAGTGTCGGAACACGCAACCGAATCAGGATACAGCAGCCCCTTTGACGAATCATCTCAATCAGATGATCTCCCATTTTAATTGAACAATATTTTCATGATTCCGTAATATTCAGTTAATCAATACATTCATTACCTTGGAAGCAGACCCCGCTCATTTATGTCAGATTCTTGACAAAGCATTTATTACAATTCAATCATCAGGCCTTTACTCAGTCATGCTTACCATGCTATTGGGAGCCGTCACCGGCAAAAAACCATTTATCAAGGCCATCGAACGATTATTCCGTATGTTTGGCGACAAAGAGGAAATGACTCAAAACATTGCCGTCCGACCTTCAACAGAACAAGATAACATTCAGGAAAAATCAATACGCAAAGGAATAGAACGCTTTGGAGACGTAATGGTAAGCCAAATTATGAAGGCCAGAATAGATGTCGTACATATTGACATACACGCATCCTTCACCGAACTCATCAAGACATTCCGCGACTCCGGTTATTCTAGGATACCGGTAGTAGATGGTTCGTTTGATAAAATTGTGGGTATTATGAACGTAAAGGATCTTCTTCACTTTTTTGATCATAACAACCACGAACAATGGGAGCAAGTCATGTCAAAAGAAGTGCTCTATGTGCCTGAAACAAAATACATCAACCACATGTTACAGGTATTTCAAGAAGAAAAGAAGCACATGGCCATCGTGGTTGACGAATATGGCATGTGTACAGGTCTAATAACCATGGAAGACATCATGGAAGAAATATTTGGCGAAATAAGTGACGAGTCCGATATTAACGAAGAAATCGTTTACCGAAAAATAGACAATAATAGCTACCTCTTTTTGGGTAAGACAATGATCGTGGACTTGTGCAAAATCATGGACCTTGACCACGAAACATTTGATGACCTAAGAGGAAATGCCGAAACGGTAGCCGGACTCATTCTCGAAAATCTTGAACGTGTACCGGCCAAGGGTGAGTCGATAGAGCTTGCAGGTATCAATTTTACCATTCAGGCAGCCGACAAAAGACGCATTCTGAAAATCATTGTTAACAAATTAAACCCGGAAAGTTGAACCGTTACCTGATACTCGCATTCGGATTATTAATATTGGCTTCGTGTAGTGAAGAGAAAACAACCCTTCCAAAACCACGAGCCTACCCAAAGGTGGTGTTTCCTGTACATGCCTACCAAACATTTTCAGAAAAATATTGCCCCATGAGCTTTGAATACCCGGCTTATGCGCAGATTGTACAAGACACACTTTACTTTAATGAAAAACCCGAAAATCCTTGCTGGTTCAATGTCTATATTCCACAGTTTAACTGCTATCTTTATTGTACTTATACAGATCTTCAAGGAAAGAAAAAATTTAATACCGTCGTAAATGACGCATTCAATCTCGCTTACAAGCATGATCAACGTGCCAACTACATCAGCGACACAAAATTCACCAACGAAAACGGCCTGGGTGGTATGCAGTTCGAAATGACAGGCCCGGCTGCTACGCCATTCCAGTTTTTTATTACTGATTCTACTACTCACTTCATGCGAGGTGCTCTTTATTTCAATACACAGGTAAGACCCGACTCGCTCATGCCGGTATATGATTTTGTTAAGATTGATGTGGACAGGCTTATTAAAACATTCAAGTTTAAATAACCGGAATGCACATCTTCAGATACGGGAATTTTACTGTATTCAGAAGCAGGTTGTACATGACCAATTCGACAGTTGTGGATATGGGCAGATCAGTGTTAATCTGTGACCCATCTTGGTTACCTGATGAGATAATAGCAATAAGCGAATTTGTCCAAAACAAATATAAGGACTATCAAAAATATCTTTTCATTTCACACTTCGATTTCGACCACCTATGGGGCTGGCCGGTCTTTAATGACGCACAAATCATTTGCCCTGATCCTAATATTTTCGCAGAACAGGCAATAAATGGATTAATGGAATGGATTGAATGGGACGAAAATCACTACATAATAAGACCTTACAAGGCAACATTGCCCGAAAATATACTTCTGCCTCTTACTTCTGATGAAATATTCATGGAAAATGAAAGCGATATTCACTTCTTTTCCGTACCGGGTCATACAGTTGATAGTTTTGCTGCCTTCTTACCAAAACAAAACATCCTGCTGGCAGGCGATTACCTGAGCGATGTCGAAATCCCTTGGATAGGTACAAACCCTGAAGAATACGCACACAGTCTTGACGTTTTTTCACGAATCATCACCGAACACAAACCAGCATACGTCATTCCCGGACATGGCGATGTACATCATTCGTACAGAGATGCACTAAAAATCATCGAAGATGCCCAAAAGTACATTAACTGCCTTATAAAAGGCAAATGTCCTAAAGGATTTACAGAAAAATACATTTCATCTTTTCCTTTTGAGAAAGCATCCGAAACCATTCATGAGCAAAATAAAAAAATTAGCCGTTTGAAGTAAAAATTATTTGCAATAAAGAACCTAATGCGGTATCTGGCTTTGGTCACCATCTATCTCTTCATTGCTCAATAGCGTATCTATGATGTAATTCGGTCGTTTCCTGGCTGCATCGAGGTTTCGCCAGACGTATTCACCAATGATGCCTAATGCTATCATCTGGAACGAAGACACAAACAAAAACACAATCATCAGCGTGGACCAGCCTTGTACGTTGATGTGCCCGGTGATTCTTGCAATCAAGATGAATGCTGCATACAGAATCGCAAGCAAGCCCAGGATAATGCCGGCAGTGGAAATGATGCGCAGCGGAAAAAACGAAAACGACACGAAACTGTCGATGAACAGCTTTATCTTCTTCTTCAGCGTCCAGCGCGACTTGCCGATCTGCCTTTTTTGACGCGTGTAAGGAACGGTCACGTACGGAAATCCCTGCCAGGCGAGCAGGTACATGCAGTTGGAATTGCCTTCGTCCATACGCACCACCTCGTCTTTGAGCTGCTTGTCGAACAGTACAAAGTCAAATCCGCCCTTAGGAATGGACGGCAATGCGAATTTCCGTATCATTTTGTTGAAAATATTTGAAAACAAGGTATCGGACCAGGAATCTTCTCGGTTTTCCCGTTGTCCGATTACCAGTTTGTAGCCTTTCTCCCAGTGCCCATACATCACAGGAATCAATTCCGGCGGATCCTGCAGGTCTGCAGCCACTATTGAGCAGCAGTCACCCGTGGCATAAGCCATTCCGGCAAGCAAAGCATTGTACGAACCCACATTGGCAGCCAGCTTAATGACCTTCACCTTGTGCGGATATGCATTCCGGAAATTGCAAAGTTGCTCAAAGGTATCGTCTTTAGAGCCATCGTCAATAACCACATACTCGATATCGAGATCCTGTGGAAAATTCATCTCGTTGTCAATAAGCCGCTTGGTGGTCACCGGAATATTCGGCCCATTATAATAACACGACATGATGATCGACAACTTTGGCATCTGGTCTATTTACGTTTATTAGTTGGTTTTGTTTGAACAACCGACTTCACCGGTATCGGGTCGAGCAGATTGCCGGTTTTTTGTAAAATAAGGATTACGGACACCGCTATCAGGCAGATAAACAGATTCATGGCATAGGTCGAGTTGCTCATCCATGGGCCGAATACCTGAAAATATCGCTGTGCCGGCCATTCGGTCAGATTCACACCCAAATCTCCGTAGCCGGTGATGCTGTACCAGAATCTCGACAAAATAAGTGAACTGACACCGAATAAGGCGAGCACCCACGGCTTGAGAGCCTGCTTTTTCTGCAATGCAAGCAAAGCCGCAACCACAAACACGGGATAGAAATTGATCAGCTGTCTGCTCTCGCTACCAAGCGACATGAATCCGACGCCTGCTAAGAGTATTGCCACACCGTATCCAAGCGACCGGATGGCATTCACCATTTCTTTACCGGCAAAAATGAGCATCAGCGGAAGCCAACCGAAATAGATGATGTGCGAAACCAGGAAAACGCCCGGATTGGCGACAGCCTGTTTCACGATATTGATGAGATATCGCCCACCACCAATATTCTCCGGATTCGGTGAGGTGTAGGTGGCTGTCATGTATTTGATGAAAAGAATAATCAACACTATCGGTACCAGATAAATCCATTTCACCTTAGACAAAGCATCTTTAAAATTACTGAAATCAGGCAAGAATGCGCCAATCTGATACATATAGCCAAGTGCGAGCAAAACAGAAATAAACAACAGCTTCCTGTTCGTCGGATTAATATTGGAATAGGTATCTGCAAATTGGTTTTGAAACCCAAAATATACAACTACAAATGCTATGAGAAACAACGCAGGAAGTACAAGCCGCTCCATTCGCTTCGGACTGGTATTTGCCTTAAATTCCTCGGCCGGAAACAACAGTAATAAACCGAAAAGTATAAATGTCGGAAAAATGAAGGATCCTGCAAGTATCAGCAAGACATTGACAATGCGTTGATTGCACAAAAAATGGTAGGTGACCATCAGCCCCATCGTAAAGGCGGCCGCATCCGTGATGATTGGGTTGAAAAACGGCATTTTCAGCACCGGATAACACCAGAACAAGGCCGCTAGTCCGAGAAATTCGAGTTCTGCCGACAGTTTCAGCCGCCTGCTGATCAGGTAATAATACAGTAGCCCCAGCATGAGCAGCAACAGATTGAACAGCCGGAATCCGGCAACAATATTGGGCACCGTGAACGGAATATCCATGGCCTTCATCACCTTGTTGATTACTACAGACGTCAACACACGCTGAAAACGGTATGAGTTGATAGCCTTTTCTTCCAGCGATCTGTCAAGGTGTGCCGTATAAGAAGCATACAGGCGGCCATCCCATCCGGCCCCTTCGTTGACATCAATGAGTTCGCCACGGTAGCCATAGAACAATAGGGCCAGCGTTATGAGAATACCCGAAATTCTATATGCATTCATTTCCGAATTTTTTTATTGCTTCACAAACATAAGAAACCTGCTCATCTTTCATACCTGCAAACATCGGCAAACTCAAACATTCGTGGGCAAGTTTTTCTGCAATAGGAAACGAGCCATTTCCGAGATTGAGATTTTTATATGCTTTCTGCAAATGTGGCGGTACCGGATAGTGGATCAGCGTACCGATTCCTTGTTCGCTGAGATATTGCTGGAGCTTGTCGCGATATGGTGTCGTTATCACAAAAAGATGGTAAGCATGTGTAGCATGCTCATGCGTGTGTGGCAACACCAGGAAATCACAAGACGACAACTGTCTAAGATATTCAGCCGCAGTCTTTTGACGGCTCTCCGTCCACTCCTGTAATCTTCTGAGCTTAACAGACAAAAATGCTGCCTGCAGTTCGTCCAGGCGTGAATTGAATCCTTGTACTTCGTTGTAATATTTCTTTTCGCTGCCGTAATTGCGCCAAATCTTTGTAAGTCGGGCAAACTCGGCAGAATTCGTCGTTATGGCGCCCGCATCACCGATGGCACCGAGATTTTTTCCGGGATAAAAGCTCGTTCCATTGATGTCGCCCCAGGAACCTGTAAACTTGCCTTTGTAAGCGGCACCCTGCGACTGGGCATTGTCTTCTATGACATACAGATTGTGTTTCTTCGCTATTTCCATCACGACATCCATTTCGCAAGCCTGACCGTAGAGATGTACCGGCATGATGGCTTTTGTTTTGGGTGAAATTTTTTCCTCGATCTTCTGAACGTCAATGTTGTAAGTACGGGCATCAGGTTCCACGAAAACTACCTGTGCACCAGTGTAAGAAACTGCCAGCGCGGAAGCTATATAGGTGTTGGCAGGAACAATCACTTCGTCACCTTGACCAATATTCAGACACTTGAGCGCTATGTGCAATGCCTCCAGACCATTTCCTACGCCTGTGCAGTATTTGGCCTGGCAGAAATCTGCAAATGAAGATTCAAATTCATTAACATATTCGCCCAGAATAAAGGAATTGCTGTCATACACGGCTTCCATTGCTGCCATCATTTCTTCTTTTAGGGGAATGTGTATCGGGTCAAAGCTCAAAAAAGGTACTTTCATACATGTTCTTTACAGGTAATATTCAAATGTTTCATAACAAACGCCTCTGCCACCGAAGCCTTCCTTCTGAAAAATCAGCGATTCGTTCAGATAGTAGCCGTTGTCTTCGGTCGAAGAGCCAAGGTCAAAATATTTTTTATGACTGAATTCTGTGCGAATCAGATGGTCAAGAATAAAATCAAGCGCACAATGAGTTTTTCCCGCTTCATTGATGGAAATATACTGGGCATGTGCCACTGTATCGGATTCGTACACTACGATACCGCCCAGACATTTACAGTCTTTGGATGCGGTAAACAGGTGGATGTTTTCGGGAAAAGATGCGTGCAGGCGGAGAATTTCAGCCAACGAGTGAACCGGTTTTGTGCCATATTTCTGGTGCAAATTTTCTTCAAGAATATTCCAGAATTCTTTCCAGTGTTGGTTTTTGTGCAATTCAAGCCCCTGTTTCAGCGATTTGCCGACCGCATTTTTCCTTGAGCGGTTGTAGGAGAAATTCTCACTCAGATCCAGTGTCGTGGAAATGTTGCAGGCTGTTATCTTCGCGTGATTTCTGAACATGAGATAACGATCCTCATCTATCGGCTGCCTTGCATAGATGTAGGGAATCTTCTTGAAAACGACTTTGGAAAATCCGTTTTCCCTTAGAAAATGGTTGAGCAAATCCGAAATCCTGAGATGCCCGGCTGTTGTCATATCAGTCTGTGTGATAATGCCTCCGAATGTAAGGCCTTGGTGCGTGTAAAACACATGTTCCCTACGGTTAGCCGGAATGATTCCAGCGAGTTTGCCGTTTGTATCAAACACCATCAGCGAAAAATCTTCAAACCTGTCGGCGTGGTAATCCATGTAATTGCGGTTATGGAGAAAAGTACCATTACGTGAAGAGCGGACAAACTCATTCCAGGTGGCGGCATCCATTTTTTCATATTTTCGAATGGAAAACATGGGTATTTCTACCAGTTTCCTCATGACTATAAGCTCTGTCTGATTTTCAATTATTTCGAATCCGAATTTTTTATAAAGACTAATGGCGCGTTGGTTGCCATTCCATACACGAAGACCGATAGCCGGAATTTTTCTTTTTATAGCTTCTTCGAAAATGAAGTCAAGTATTTTACTGCCGGCCCCGTTGCCCCAGAATTGTTTTTCGCCAATGTAGCCCCAATATTCTGCGCTCTCGGCACTAATATTTTTCAGGCCACAGGCACCAGCCGGTATTCCGTCGATGCAGATACCCCATATCAGATAATCGTTCTTGAACGGTAGGCTGTCGAACCATTTCTGTTGGCTTTCAGGCGTAATATCAGGAGTAAGTGTCAATTGTTTGATTTCCGGATCGCTGAGCCAGGTGCTGCTTCTGTGAAGGAAGCTTTCATCATACGGAACAAACTCAGTATTCGGATTCATTGGTTTATGATTGATGTTTTCGCAGAGTTAAGAACCTCCCATATTCACGTATATAGTCCGCCTCATCATAATCAGTTGAGGCAAAGACTATCTGTATGGCGTTGTGCGAATACTTCATCACATGCCAGGTCATAGGTGGCATGTAGAGCCCGGTAGTGGGCGTCTCCAATATGTGCTGCGATGTGGTACCGTCATTTTCCTCCAGATCTACTATGATACGGCCTGCAGCAGCTACCAGTACCATGTGTGTTTCAAAATGTGCATGTCTGCCACGGGTCACTGCCTCGGGTGTGTGGTAGGTCCAGAATGTCCTTTTGACTTCGAAGGGCATCCCGGTCGAGAACTGACTGACAGAAAGGTACCCTTCAGCAGGATTGCCAAAAGCTGGAAACTGTATCAACCGTGGTTTAAGAGTATTATCCATGCCGCTATTCTACGATTTGCAGATATATTAAGTTTCGCAAAGCTGAATAACATCAGTTGTTGCGCTCCAGCACCATCAGATATTCATTGCCTTTGGGCCTGTAATTGAGCGCTTCGTTATCCCAAACGTACTCTGTCTGATTGTGGCTAATGATATCCGCATACCCGATTGGGTGGTATCCTTTCTTTATGGTATCCCAGCCCCAGTCTATGAACTCTGTACTGGCGCCTTTGGGCAATGACCACGAATACGGGTGTTGTACCCACACTACATATTTAGGCTGAGCCTTCATGAAATCCTGCTTAAACTCTGCCGACCATTCCTTCACAATCGGGTGTAGCTGCACCAGATTGCCTGTATAAAAATGTCTGGTAATGGCATCCTTGCCGGTGTACATATATATCTGAGGCTCCGAGCCAAATACTACAAGCTGGTCGTTTTTCTGCATCTTATTGTTGAGATAGTCAGCCACTTTTCTTGATTCAACAAACGGATTGGTACCATACACTCCCCTTACAACAGTCTCCGGATCGGTAATGAAATAGTAGGATTTATTGGTATTCAAATTGATAAAAAACACAACGCACAATACGAGTATCGCTATGAACTGTGGGTTTTTCAAAACACCCTTCTCTTTTAGTTTTTCGGTGATGATATAAATTGCGGTAGCGAATAAAACCGCCACAGCCGGCAGAAAATGTATCCAGTAATGACCGTAAAATCGCAGACCAGGCGCAACAGACAGGAATGAAAATATAAGCAGCAGCGTTAATGAAATTTTCAAAAACATATTTTTACTGAATACCCAAACCAATACCAGTCCGGCAAAGCCTAGATACCAGATGATTTCGTAATTGGTCTTTATTGCCTCATACCTGTTCTGCATATATCCCATACCACGCGAAAATTCGATACTGGACAGATATTGGGTTTTGGGGTATTCATAAATAAAGAAAATGAAATCCTTAAACGACCCATTGGCAACGAGAATGCCGAGTACCAACAATACTGGTACAATGACTCCGGCTCCAAACAACAAAACAGGTCTCCAAAGAGATGCTATACCTTTTTCTTTTTTTACGAGGAAATGATGTAAAATAATTGCCAGGCCTGCAAAAGCTATGAAGAACAAGGTGTTTTGCTTGATGAGCAATGCCCAACTGAGCAAGGCACCCGAAGTAAGCCACTGCCATGTTTTATTCTGCGAAAATGCCTCCCATAACAGCCAAAGTCCCGGTACCATAAATAAACACAACAGATGCTCAGACTGTATGGTGAGTCCGCTGGCATGTGGCGCTGTGGAAATGATGCTGTAAGCTACTGCAGCGATAGCACCTGCTGCCGGATTGAACATTCTGCGCACCCATAAGAACAAAAACAGACAAGTAATAAAGTTGACGACAAAAAATCCAACATGCAAACCTGCTACTGTTGTACCAAAAATGGCAACAATAAGTCCGTACATATAATACAGGGCAGGTGGTTTCATTTCGTAGAAATAGGAATACGGCTTCTTCCCTTCAGTGAGCAGCTTGCCCATGTAGGAGTAGGTACCTTCATCGCGTTCGAAAGACATTTCCTTGAAATTTAACCTGATCATGAACATAATAATCAGGAACAAAATCATCACACCAATGGATATGTGCGGAGCGTATTTGTCAAAATTGACTGATAGACCGGATGATGATGCTTGGGTAGCTTTGTTTTGTTTGGGAGTAGTCGGTTTTTTTGCCATAATGTGTTAAAGCGAATTTTTCTATAAAAAAGTTGAGTCTGAATACCAGTTGCCACTATCCTGTCTTCGTTTGCGTTCTTCCATTGTAAGGTCAAATGTGTCGCGTGGTAGAAAATACTGTCTGGTCTCGTCTTCATCGTCTATGATGTGGTTATCTTTTTCCATTTCATCCACTTCAAGGTATTTTTTATAATAAAATGATGTAAAAATGCCTACTATACCACCCAACAGGTGACTTTCCCATGATATGCCCTCCTGATTGGGTAAAATACCGGCAAACATCGGTGTATATAAAATGACTATTATCAATGCCAGAACTATTGACTTCATACTCCGTCTGAACACACCACTCCAAAATACGAAAGCCACAAGCCCATATACCACTCCGCTTGCCCCTATATGATACACCGGACGTCCGAAGCACCATACCGATAAACCTGTGAGTACATATATCATCAGAAATGCCTTCATGGCGACTCTCGGATAGAACATTACCATGATGGTAAGCATACCTATCATCGGTACTGTATTGGAAAGCAAATGTTTGAAGTTGGCATGTATCAATGGTGAAGTAAAAATGCCTAAAAAGCCTACCGTAGTTCTTGGATAGATGCCAAAATTACCCAGATCGACATTGAGAATGATGGTAACGAAAAATACAGCCCACATAAATACGATGAAGCTTATCGGCCATCTCATTCTTTTTTTAAATGATTGTAGTGCCTGTCCCATTATGCAAGAATATTTACCATTTCTACTAAAAGAGGGTTAACTGTCACATTGTGTTTGATGGCCTTGACAAGTGGAGTGTGAGCTATTTTTTTGTGTAACTGCCCTATCATGACACCAGACGTGCCATTCAGCAGCGCCCGTACTGCCTCCATACCAAGCCGGCTTGCCAGCACTCTATCCATACATGTTGGCCGTCCACCCCTTTGTATATGCCCGAGTACCGTAACCTTAGTATCGAACTCCGGATTGTGTTCTTTGACCTTCTGGGCTATCTTAAATGCTCCGCCGCATTCATCTCCTTCTGCCACGATGATGATACTTGCTCTTTTCTTCCGGTCGTAGTTATCTTTTAACTGCTGTGCGAGGCTGGCGATGTCGGTAGGTGTCTCCGGTATGATAACGGCTTCGGCACCGGTGGCTATTGCCGACCTGAGGGCTATGAACCCACTGTCGCGGCCCATAACTTCCACAAAAAACACCCTGTTGTGAGCATTGGCAGTATCTTTGATGTTATCGATTGCTGACATAGCTGTGTTGATAGCAGTATCATAACCAATCGTAAAATCTGTGCCATAAAGGTCGTTATCAATAGTACCCGGTACAGCTACTATCGGGAAGCCATATTCGCTGATGAACGCATTTGCTCCTCGAAAAGTACCGTCGCCACCTATGGCAACCAAACCATCAATGTTGTGCTGCTTTAGGTTATCAAATGCTTTTTTTCGGCCTTGTGGTGTCCTGAACTCCTCACTTCTGGCAGATTTCAGGATTGTGCCTCCTGTCTGTATAATATTACTGACCGCCTGGCTGTCAAGTACTATAAATTCATCATCTATCATACCCTGAAAACCACGCATGATGCCCATCACTTCAATACCTGAACTGGTGCCTGTGCGTACCACAGCCCTAATGCAGGCATTCATTCCCGGAGCATCACCTCCTGATGTCAATACTGCGATTTTTTTCATAGCCGGACAGCCTTCTTTAGGCAAATTTTCTCTTTACTATTTTAATAAATTCCTTAGCTTTTTTGAACTTCTGCGGACTCAGCCAATCATATTGGGGTGCGATGTTCTGAATGATGTACTCCTTTGCCTGGTCAAATGTTGCAAAAGACTGTAGTGTTTTGATGGCTTGATCGAATGAAGCATTATCTCCGCCGAACAATTCATTGATGGTAAATATCTTTTCATTGAGCCCCATTGCCTTATTGATATCATCAACTTTGGCAGCTCCGAGCCGCTCAGAAAGCTCGCGTGCATACTCGGTATCGAAGAGTTTGTCAAACCTAAGGTCGGAAAAGAAAACGGGTACATCGTCATCATCCTCTGGAGCCACATAAGTTGGTTTTTTCTCAGTGCCGTCAAATTGTTCCTTAACCTTTTTGACCAAATCATCGAAGCTTGGTTTGGCTTTTGAAGCGGGTTCTTCTTTCACTTCTTCAGCCATTACCGTCTCTATTACTACATCTTTTGCTGATTCAGGCGATGATTGTAGCGTGGTTGATGGTTCAGGTGTAGGATTTTGCTTTACTTCTTCTGCTATTACGGTTTCTTCCTGTTTCGTAATTGTAGTTTCGATGGTTGGTGTAGGTGCCGTTGTTTGTTCTGTCTGCACAGGTAGTGTTGGGGCTGGCTCTTGCTCCTGAGTATTAGTATGAACAGTTTCATCAATCGTTGGAGCTGGTTTATAGTCAACCGATTCTTGTCTAGTATGAACGGTAGTATCAGGTATAGCATTGTGTGCAGGCTCCGTGTTTTTCCTCTCTGTAGGATTTACCGATGCGTGTGAAGGCCACTCGAGCAGTAGGTCATACATTTTCCGGATATTGGACAGGAGCAGATCTTTTTCAATGGTTGATAAATGTTGTTCGCGTGAGGCGGTTTCTGCTATCTGCAGTGATTTTCTGAGCAATTCAGTCAGTTGGGTCATATTCATAAGATCGGGTGTTTTTCAGGCATGAATGAAATAAGGCTTAAAATTGACAAAAAATGACGGTGTTTCTCAGAATATAATTGAAAAACTTACTATTTCTGTCAAAAATAATAACGTAGGAATAAGCCCGTTTCGTCCAATGATACCCAAAATTATTCCAAAACCTATGTGGAATAATCGCACCGGCATATCCGGTTAATAAAAAAGGTATAAGCAAATGATATAAACAACCCGACAGAAAATATCCATTTCAGCGTCAAACTCACCTCTTTTCCATCACTGCTTCACCAACTTTTCTACCTGTACGACTTTCGCATCTTTGTTTTGGATCGACAACAGATACATACCCGCAGACAGTTTGCTTACATCAAGCACCGCATCATCTGTATTCAATACACCGGCTGATACCTTATGACCGTTTGTATCGAATATGCTATAGGTATAGCCCGATTGCCCGTAGATATTGCCAAGTATGATGCTGTTATAGGCAGGGTTCCCTTTGATACTGAACAATCGCTCCTCCGGTAGTTGTGGGGTAGTATAAGATGTCAGCTCTCCTTGGTCGTTAAAGCACATAATAAAGGGGATGGCCTGGCCTTCCTTACCGTCCGTGATGCCGGGCTCTCTTACAAACCCATAAACGCAGCATCCACCCAGACTATCTGCAATTATACCATTCAGAAAATAATGCCTCTCACCACCATGCTTTTTTAGCCAAATTCTGTTAATATCTTTGTCATACTTTCCGATATAAAAATAATTTGGCGTTTTGTCCAAATAAGGGTTAATCCCATTATCCCACACTCCGAGCATTCCTGCTACATAATAATGTTCATTATCTTTTGCAATGGGAAACTGAACAGGGCCCGCAGCGGTCACATCATAAGCAAAAACATCTCCGCCTACATAATCCATTTTTTTGCCTATTTTAGTAATTCCAAGACCTGTAAACTTAGGTGAAATTGTGGTTTTACACTGTCCAAAACACACATATCCACTATCCAGGGCTGGTACTACACTATTTACCCAACTGTGCTTTACAGTATCAAGTTTTTTAAGTATATTAAAATGTTTATCTACAAGATATACTCCGCTACCAAAACAACATACATACCCTTCACCATCTTCAGATTCAATTACCGAGAATATAAGCTCACTTTTCAACACAGGATTCTTGATTGTTATCTTACTAATATCCAAATCCTTTGGTATTACAAACTCGTAAAAGTTTTTTGGTACAACATCAGCACATGCCGCAAATATTCGTATAGAATCATTAATGACTACACATAAATTGTCAAATTCCTTTCCAAGAGAAAATTTGCTCACAGATATCAAATCGAAATTCAATGAGCGGAGCTCTATTACCAGCGTATCTGGTTGTGGGTAATTCAGATTGTAAATAATCCCAGTAAATATATATCCATTATCTCCGTTAATAATGTCATCATACACAATATCTGTATTAAGGCTTGTACAAATTTTTAGTTGATTATCAGCGCTTAAGGAACATATTGAAGCATCTCCAAATTGATCAAAAAATTCCTTTGGCAAGACAGCAAATCTATCTTTACCAACCGTAAACACCTGAGTTATCATTTGGCTGGGATGTTCTGGAAAGGGGTAATATCCATAATCCTGTGCCTGAACTCCTGTGACAAAAATCAGCAAGAGTATAGAAACAAAATTGCTCTTAATATTCATATTCTTAAATTTGTGGTTTTAAAAATAGACTCCTCACGGATTACAACCCATACAAGGAAGTGGGGTCGCATTGGAAGTACCCATTATCAGGTTCACCTTATAATAATCTGCCCGCATAACATGAAAATAATTTCCTGGTAATGAAAGCGTTAGATTATAACCATAATCTATATTACCTATTACCTTATTAAAAGGTAAATTCAAATCAATCAAGTTGGCTGAGCTAATATAATAAAAATTCATCTCAACCGGATCTAAACATAAATCTAAATCACCCTTGGACTTAAATAACAAATAATCAAGATAATTATCGTTTGTTATACTATCAAGTGGATTGTACAAATCATTCAATTCAATAGTTTGATCAGAATTTATGTCAGACATCTCAAATCCACCTCCAGGATAACCATCAAACGCTGCAAGACTAACAGAGTATCTATCTGTAAAATAATACGAAGCTGTTTTGTTTTTATACAGTTTATTCTTTCTAAGATCACATCTAAAAATATCAGGTGCATCATCGCCTTGATATGTATCGTCACATTTACCAGCATCCCATGCCCACCACCAATAATCCGTCTCATCATAAGGATAGCTCGTTGGCGTATCACAGTTGCCCGCAGTCATCATAAAATATACATATACCGGCAGGTTATTACCCGATGGATTACCTGCTTGTCTAACATCAAACATAAAGGCTGCCTTGGTAGAATCACTCATACCATAATAATGCTCCCCTGCTTTGTTGGCTGCTGCATTATACAGATTCAGTAAATCTATCTCCGATATCCCGTTCACAGGATTAAAAGTAATATTAAACGAATCTTTGAATACTCGGGTACGAAGATACTCATCTGCCGGCCGGCAATAATTATAATTCAAAGCATCGTTTATCAGATCGAATGCTTCTGTACTTGAATAATAACCGCCGTCTCTCATTTCTATCTTCTTTTCTGAGCTAATTGTTTTTGCCTTTTCAATGAATTCAAGCGTCTTTACATGTACACCCTGTTTTAAATCTTCAACTACTACCTGATTATCAAGTACATCTTTTTTACAGGAAGATAACATCAAAGAAACAATTACGATACTGAGCAATGCTGCTCCAAGTCTATATTTTTCAAAATTAATAATTGGAAAATTTCGGTTGATTGGTTGGTTGGCCTTCATAATAAATGGTTTTATTTAATAAAATCCAAAATTAATACTATTTTTTGTAATATCCAAAACTTTAACAAAATTTTTTCAGGACTTTTAATGCGTAAATGTAGTCATCTCTTACCCAGAGTATAAATAATCAGAACTAATAAGCTTTTTTCTTAGTTTTGTGCGTGACAGGAGACTGTGATCACAAAGTTTTTTAACTTTTTCTTATCTTCATTTGTTAATGTACCGGAAAATTTATCTGTTATTATGTTTTTAGAACCTCATTTTAAGGGACAGCGCAGTGGTTGGATTGAAGTCATCTGCGGGTCGATGTTTTCAGGCAAAACAGAAGAGCTGATTAGGAGGTTGAAACGGGCAAAAATTGCCAACCAAAAGGTAGAAATATTTAAACCTGCCGTTGACCAGCGCTACGATAAAACAAATGTTGTGAGTCATGATATGAACACCATATTATCCACGCCTGTGAGCCATTCTTCAAAAATAACAGAGCTGGCAGAAGGGTTTTCAGTAGTTGGTATCGACGAAGCACAGTTCTTTGACCAAGGCCTGGTAGATGTCTGCCAGGAACTCGCCTTGAAAGGAACGCGCATCATCATTGCCGGGCTCGACATGGATTATCTGGGCAAACCATTTGGCCCAATGCCTGACTTACTTGCGGTAGCCGAATATATCACCAAGGTACATGCCATCTGTTCGCACTGTGGCAATCTGGCCACCCACTCATACCGCCTTACCGCCGTAGCAGACCAGGTCATGCTTGGTGCCAAACAAGAATATGAACCACGCTGCCGTACCTGCTATCAGATGGGCAATATCCTGCATTTTAACCCCATAAAACTAAGAGAAGGTACGGACGACGTTTATCCCGATTTGTTTTCATAATCATTACACTTCCGTCGAACTCCGGCATTACTCACTTTCTGATTTTGCACTTGATTTCTCCTCTTGTACCTTGAGGTCCATGTTAGTGATGATGACTAAAGACAGGAAAAAAAACGGCCCTACCTTGTCAGTCTCTACCATATCATTGATAAGCAACAAAGAAAGAATCACTACAAAGCTCATAACGCCTGACAAAAGAAAAAACCTAGATTCTCGGTCTTTGAGTGAGTGATAGACTACCTCTGCTTTGGCAAGCGCATAGAATATAAGCAGCATAAAAACAGAAAGGCCGACTATGCCTTGTTCTACAAGCGTCATCAGATAGTAGCTGTGTATGCCCGATTTTTCGGGATTGCGGCTTACGTAGGTCTGAAAACTCGAAACTGTGTATGATTTGTAGTTAAAATAAAAATTGCCAGGACCAAAACCAAACCATGGCTCTCTGTTGAACATCTGAAACCCAGCCACCCACCTGTACACACGCTCCATCGTAGAGATGTCCTCGAGCTTGTATGTAGCCTCAAGTAGATCTTCATAATTCTGATGCGTGATGGTCTTATTGTAATCGGGTGCCAGACCAAGATACTTGTTGTTTTTACCCAGATATAATATCAGGCCTATCAACAGGCCAAATGCCAGAATCATTGCGGGCTTTATGAACCTGTACTTTATGGCATACAAAGCAAAAGCCGCGATAACCAAGGCAAGTATAGCAGCTCTGGTATAAGAAAGATAAATAGCAACAAAAATGAATACAAGGCTGAATACAAGGAAAAGCCACTTGTTGCTCCATTTCTGATACCAAAGTGTATGGTAAAATATATATGGAAACAACAAAGCAAGCAAACAGGCATAGTCAACATGATTGCGGTAAAACGGGTAAAAAAGATGGTTCACATGTTTGAAGTCAAAATTAAACTCTGCGTGTCTGAAAAGTACAATGCAAACTGTAATAAACGTAGGAATAAATACGCACCAGAATAATATACGCAGGTCTTTCAGATGTTTTATGACCATACCTGCCAGGAAATAAAATGTGACAACATACCATATTTTGGCCAAAAAAAACTTAAATGATACCACTATATTGTACGAATGCAGACAGGTAACGCCTATCCACAATGTGTGAAAGATGAGCAAAAGCGTAAGCGGATGTCTGAAAAATCTACTACTTATGTTCTTAACATTACTGAGTAGGTAGGCCAAGTATGCAAACATCAGATATATTACAAAAAATTCGACCGGAAAATCGGTTGCAAGCCCATTCTTGAAAGATACTTCTGTGGAAAACGGTATGGTAGCAAACAATAAAAAAAATACAAGTCTGAGATCAATAATGGAAGCATACACCGTAAGCACTATGAATGGTATAACTAGTATCCATAGCTTGTCGAGTCCGACTGCCAGCAATACGGACAATATGGTTACAACACCCAATGTAGTAAAAAGTATCTTGTTCTGTCTGGTCAGTCCCGGTACCGCCTGTGGTAATACATCATTTGCCATACAATTCGCGGTTCCAGTCAACATCAGAGTAGTTATTAATCAGAAGTACGCCTATTACCGAAACAAGCAATGTAGCCAGCACCGAGGCCAGTACTATCAGAGCCCTCTTTGGCCGCGACTTAACAATCGGTACCTGGCCCTTTTCTATCAATATCAGTGATGGTGTTACCGACTCGTAAGCATTTTTAATCATATTGTAACGGTCAAGGTCATAACTAAGTCTATTGCGACTTTGCAGATGCAGCTGCTGCAGCATTTCTATTTTTGACAATCCGTCGTTAAATTTTGAGAGATTGAGGCTTGTAGTACTTGTAGGCGACGTGAGTTCGCGCAATTCATCTTCAAGACCTTTGATATTGGCCTTGAGGTTCATAATGGTATCCTTGTTGGCATTAGGCATCTGTTGGTATATCTGAAGTTTTCCCTTGCTACCTACAAGGGCTGATTCTTTTCTTGAAATGAGCACTCCGAGCATACCACTCTGTGATTCGATGTTGAGGATCCCGTATTTTTTCCTGCTGTCTATCAGGTTATTGTCAAGACCTACTATTTCCTTCTGTTTTTCATCCATTGATTTTTCGAAGGTACTCATCAGACGTTTTTGACTTTCCTTAATCAGGCTGGTGGCAAATTCGTTAATTTTGTCACGAGCTGTGTTGACCATCTGTGCAGCAAGGATTCTGTCTTTGTCTTCCACCGTTATCTCAATGGCATCGTATTTGGTTTTTTGTACAGAGTAAAGTTCATTCAGTGCTTCCATAACCTTGTAGCGGGACTTAATATCATTGCTGTCTATGTCATAATGCTCCATCAGGCGAAAACTATCAACAAGAAAGTCTTTTAATTCATTTGACTCTGCAATGGTAAGCAGGCGGTCAATATCATCTGTACTACCATAATATTCCATAGCTTTGCCTGCAAGGCCAAATATCATTTCGGGCTTGGCAAGATCGGTGCTTGCAGCATAAAATGTAGTAGTAGAGCTGTAATAATTGGGTAACAGCAATGAAGCACCTATGCTTATGACCGTGGCCGATATTACTAAATAAATAATTGGTTTCCGCCATTTGAATAGGGTAGCTACTATACCTATCAGGTTGTCGTTATTATTCATGTATCAGTTTTGATGAAAATGTCTGTTCAAAAATTTCCTCCCGTTCACTACATTCAGAAGCTCTTCAGGTAGTATTTTGAACAACCACGCCAATAAAAGCCCAAAAATAGGAGTAATTATCAGTTGGTAGTACCAATTTATAGTTAAAATCTTTCCCGCCAGAAGGCTTATGGCTAAAAACATGAACAAAAAAACACCAAATTTTACCAGATAATCCTTTGAGATACGGATACCGGCATACTTCATGCTTTTGTTCATCTGTACAATCAATATGAATAACTGTGTAACAGCACTTGCCACAGCTACCCCTTCAACCTTATTTCTTGGTATCAATATCAGGTTCAATACCAGATTAATGATAATTGCTACTAAAAAACTACCAATCAGATGTCTGACTTTGCCACTGGCCGTCAGATAGGTTCCGGACACATACGACAATGTCATACTAACAAACGACACCATCAGCAGCCCAAGCACATTGCCCCAGTATTCTGTAGCATTGACGTACAGCAATTGCATAATCTGTGTCCGAAAGCTGATAACCGTTACTGCTACAATTACTGTGAACAACAACAGTATCTTAAGGCTAAGTATAAAAAGTTCTTCTGTTTGCTTTTTGTCATTCATGAGCCTGGCAAACATTGGGAGCAACAGACTTCCTGCCAAAAAACCTACCATGTTCATCGCATCGAGCAAGCGATAACCGGCTGCATATATTCCTGCTTCTTTACTGCCGTCCTCAAGCATATTTTTCAATAAAATAATATCTGACCGACTATATATGATCATCAGCAAAACAACAATAGCATACGGAAAACTTTTCTTCAATATCGGTATTGTCGCAATATGCTTTATCCGTACATCTGTTGTTGGTAGTTTGAAAATGATCCACCCAAGAACGATTAAGATTGCTATAGAATATGAAATAAGCTGTAGCTTAGCAAACAGTAAAATAGTAAAATCGGACTGACGCACTTGTGACCATAGATAGTAACCACAAAATGCTATCATCAGCAGACGGTCTATGGCAGAAAATATACTATCGGTACGATAATGCCCGCTACCCGACACATTGGTGCGTAACAACAACAATATACCACTCAGCAGCTGGCCCAACATCACCCACATCAACAGATTATAATCGGCCTGGTAGCCAAGCAAATATCCACCTCCCATTACAAGTAATACATAAAGTATGCTCACCAACAACTTGGCTGCCATCACTGAAGGAAAAAAATTGCTAAACGATACATTGCCGGAGGATATTTGCTGATTGTTATAGTTTTGCAACCCGGCATCACCCAGCACCTGCATAATCATGGTAAATGTAAGAAAAGTAAAGTACAATCCGTAGTCGTGTTCGCCTACCAGATTCTGTACATTCCTGTCAATACCAAATATAAACACGGGCTTTATAACGATGTTGATGGACAGTAGCAGCAACAGATTTGCGAGAAAAGATTTATTCATCCGATAATGGTCAGTTACTTTATGCAAGAATATAACGCTTGCCCGGTATAGATTTAATAAGGCCTTTGAATTCCATTTCGAGTAATACTGATGCCATCTCGGCCGGTGTAAGCTGTATTATGTAAGACAGTTCATCAATGCCGGTATCTTTTGTCTGTAGTTCGCTCAGTACTTTTCTTTCGAGCTCTGAAAGTTCCACAAACATGCTGGTCTGTACGGTTTTGCCCGAATCAATCTTGTCCCACATCATTTGAGCAGCCAGATCTTCCGCGTTTTCTATCAGCCCGGCCTTTTGCGACTTAATAAGATAATTGCAGCCTTGCGAATATTTATCCTGGGTACGACCCGGGAATGCAAAAATATCTTTGTTGTAGTTAAATGCCATATCTGCCGTTATCATTGACCCACCTTTGCGGGCTGTCTCTACCACTACCAGAGCGTCAGACATAGCGGCTATTATCCGGTTGCGCATCGGGAACCGTTCCTTGTCGGCTGTAGTATTGCTTGGAAATTCAGTCAGTACGCCACCGTTTTTTATCATGCTGTTTGCCAGATGGCTGTGTGCGGCCGGATAAATATGGTCAAGACCATGAGCTACCACTCCGATATTGGAGATACCGGCTGCCACTGCTGCCCTATGCGAGGTACCATCTATACCATGTGCAAGTCCGCTTATTATTTGTACATTATACTTAGCGAGCCCTTCAACAAGCGCTTCGCAATTGGCGATTCCGTGCGGTGTGGGCGTTCTTGTACCAACGATGCCTACTGTTCTGGCTGCATTGAGTGTTGCATCGCCTCTAAAATATAAGAGTACGGGTGCGTCATAAACGTTTTGTAGCCTTTTTGGATAATCATCATCCAGATAAAATATGGGCTTAATATTTTGTTTGTCGATAAATGCCAGTTCTTGCTCAGCCGGGGCAAACGAATCGTGCTGAAGAATACTTTTGCTCATGGCTGCACCTACACCGGGTATTTTCATCAGTGCCTTTGTGGATGTTTCGAATACTTCTCTGGTGCCACCACAATAGCTTATCAAGTTTCTGGCTGTCACCGGACCCACCTTCGGAAGCATGGTTATTGCAATCCTGTAAAAAAGCTCTTCTTGATTCATCTGCCAAAAATAACCAACATCCTGCAAGCTGAGTGCTTTCTATGAAAAAAACTTATCAAAATGATCCGCCCGGGCTATCGTATATATCAAAACAAAAGGGGCAAGCAATCTGTTTATTGATGCTTGCCCGAATGTATTATTATCAATTCTTTTGGCTTATTTCCTCATAATATCTTGTTCAAAGAAGGTAATAATGCCCGGATCTGAAGTTAATGCCACCCGTTTAAACTGGTCGGCTTTTTCATAATCTCCGATATCAGACATTACTAATGACATAGCGAAGTTGGCTTTAGGATCGAGGTCGTTGTACTTCAATGCCTTATCCAGATATTTTGCAGCATTGTTATAGTATTTCTTCTGTTTGTAGAACAAATCATAACCAAGCTTAAAATAAAAATCTTGCATTTTTTTCTGATCGACTGTAGGCGAATTGCCCAGATAATCAAGAAACTGATCTACGTATGTGATGGTGGTACGTCTGCTAAGTATTTTATAAAAAGCATCAAGAGCCTTGTCGAGATTACCATCCTGTGCATAATTGGCTCCCACCACACCCGAATACATCTGTAGGGCAGAATAATAATCAGGGTAAATCTCCAGTGACCGATCGATGTATTTGTTAATATCAGCTAACATCGCTTTTCTCTTAGCCTCATCTTTCTCTACTTGATACTCTTCGAACAAAGCCGTACCCATGAAGCAATTGGCCCGTGCACTGTTGCCTGAATACTTGATGGCTGCTACGTTGAGCGACAGCTTATTCTTCCATGCCGGCACACGTGCTATAGTTTTGGCACAAAAAGCTAAAGCAAAAAGTGCTGTGAGTGCCAATCCAAGGCTTTTCAACCTACCATTCTGTATAGCAGGAATGTAATTAACAAACAACCAGGCACCAGCCAGACACATTGCTATAGATGAAATATACACGAAACGCTCATTCATGAATGTTCCTACCGGAAAAACAATATTGGACACAATCGACAATGTTGCCAGGTAGAATATTACACAATATGAAAGCAGGCTTTTCTTTTTAAAGTTTTTAATGGCAAAAACAGCTAAACCAATGTGTATTAGTAGCGACAATATCGCCCATATACTTGACCAATTAAGTTTAGGTATGGCATAAGGATAATAGTCGTGCGTAAGCGGATGTGGGAAAATCAACAGTTTAAGATACATCAGCAATGTATAAAATATGGTTGCCATTTTTTCTGACCCTGTCATCTGTGCAAACGGATTGTTCATCAGGTCAGTAACTTTCTGCCCACTGCTCAGGAAATAGCCAATAACAGAATAACGTATCAGCAAATACACTACAGTAGCAATCAGCAATGGCACCACTGTCTTGAAGTTGACCGAACCTTCGGTATTGGTAAAAAAATAAACCGTTGCCGGTATCACTGCAAGGAAGGTAATGGCGTTTTCCTTACTCATCAGCCCAAGGAAAAACATGATACCGCTAAGTACCAAATACAGGCTTTTTCGGTTGGACAGGTATTTGAGCGTATAATACACACTTCCCAGTGCCCCTAGCAAGGTCATGATTTCGTCTCGTCCTTTTACATTGGCTACTACTTCACTATGTATAGGGTGGGTCACAAACAGCAAAGAAGCAACAAACGGTATCGTGAAAAATGAATTCTGCTCATCCTTTTTCGGGAACAACATCAATAGAATTCTGTACAGAAATATTCCCGTAAGGGCATACAACAAGATGTTCATCAAGTGGCTCATCACAGGGTTAAGCCCCCACATCTGGTATTCTATTGCAAAGGTGACAATAGACAATGGTCTATATCGGGCACCTACTACCAGGTCTTTCTGTTCGCCAAAATATCCCTGCATACTTTCTGTTTTGAGGATATCTCCTATACCAGCTACGCCTTTCTTGACATATTCGTTCTTGGTCATCACGATCTGGTCGTCCAGTACATAATCGAAAGTGACCGAATAAATGTACAATCCTACCGCCAGAGCCGTCAATACAGCTATCTGTTGCCAGTATTTTTTAAAAAAGCCTGATTCGTATGTGAATTTTTTATAAACCGGTGCTGGTTTTACTATCGGTTTAGGTTTTGCTACTTGCTTTGCCATATAAATCTGTTAACAAGGTTTACTAAGTTCAAGTTTTACGTCATTTTTCCAAATAGGTTCAGGAATTATCATGCAAGATGTTGGTATCGGCAAGTTTAATTATTTAAATATTGGATTTGGGTAATGCTTTCATTAACACAGCATGAAATCCGAGCCAACCCATACATATCATAAACACAAAAATATGAAGAAGTTCGAGATAATTATTCTCAAATACAATTCTAAAAATAAAGGCATTCGCCATAGAAAATAACCCGTAGGCAAGATGAACGAAAGAACTTAAGAAGAATACCTTGAAAAACCGCTGCAACCAGCTTATCTTCACTATCTCTGCTTTTGGCGTTGACTCGTTTATAGACCATTGCTCATGCTTTATGAAGCGATAAGCAAAATAACAATATAAAAACATAATGACGCCAAACGAAAAATCTTCAAATGGCTTGTAAATAGCATGGTATTCGTGCAGAAATAAATTGTATTTCCGCATAGGAGGCAAAGCAAATGCAAAAAAATAAAAACTCAAATGTGCAAGCGGAAATATGAAATGTTTCAAATCTCTTGGGCGGAACCGAAAGTTTCTATACAATTTACTTTTTATAAAATGAAACAACACGGGCCCGGGCCACAATATCAGATTGACAGGCAGAAAGCTTAGAAAATTTGCCCTGTCCTGCACCCTTGCACTAATCATCCACATCCATAAAAAACTCAACAGATAAGACAGCATTACATACTCATACCACCTGTCAGGGCCTTTCACCGGTCTGCTTTTCCAGCCGAATGCAAAAATCATAAATATCATGTAACCGATGAGTGGTAGGCCTGCCACCACTATCATCCACTGGCCGATGGTTGCATTTTGCAGAAATTGTAGAAATGATTTCAGGACACTTTCCATACGGCTATACCGGCTTTGGTGAATTATGATTCAATGATATCAATAAAAAATGGATTCCCGGATGCTAATTCGTTGCTTTTTGCGTGTTTGCTCATTTTTAACTACATAAGCGTTACCAAAATGTGGAGGATAAAAAACTTGCCTCATTTCGGCAAATGGTTGAATGTCTGTCTCATTGTGCCTGACGCTTATCTTATTGGCACTGATGTTGAGCTTCATATCGTGCAGGATTCCATTTCATGAAATGAATGCATTTTACCAACAAAAAAGCTGAACACCTTGCACAGAATGTTCAGCTTTTCGTGTTGCAAGATATGGTATTAAGCCTGAGCTTTAGCTTTTCTGACTTTGTTAGGTTTTGGTCTTGAGTTACCGTTCGAACCCAGGATAATCTTGCCTTTTTTTGATTTCTTGTCTCCTTTTCCCATTGTGGTAATTATTTATTGGCTGCAAAGTTATTCAAATTTTATCAAAAATCAACTGAAACCTGCCAATACATACCGTATTAGCCGATTTTTTCCATTTTTACTGTAAAATGTCTCATCATTGGTGGTTCTTCTATTATCCGCATACCTTTCTGAGCATGACGATTGGCAAAAACCTCAATGATAACTTCTGCTACATAATCGATATGGCTTTGTGTATATACCCTTCGGGGAATGGCAAGTCTTACAAGCTCGAGTTGTGCCGGTATGAGTTTGCCATCTATGTCATATTTGCCAAACATAAGTGAGCCGATCTCACACGCGCGGATGCCTCCTTGCACATAGAGCTCGCACGCAAGCACCTGACCCGGGTATTGGTTCACCGGTATGTGATCCATAAACTGTTTGGCATCCAGATAAACGGCGTGCCCACCTGCAGGCAGCATTACCGGCACTCCGGCAGCCACCAGTTTTTCTGTCAGATACTCCATACTCCTTATTCTGTACTGCAGGTAGTCTTCTTCGAGTACTTCACGCAGCCCTATGGCTATGGCTTCGAGGTCTCTACCTGCCAAACCACCGTAGGTAGGAAAACCTTCGGTAATGATGAGGAGGTTACGGCATTTGGCTGCGAGTTCTTCGTTGTGCACAGCCAGGAATCCGCCGATGTTGGCAAAAGCGTCTTTCTTGGCGCTTATGGTACACCCATCAGCATAAGAAAACATCTCCTGTGCTATCTCTTCTACCGACTTCGATTCATAGCCCGCTTCACGTTTTTTGATGAAATAACTATTTTCTGCGAAACGGCAGGCGTCAATGAAAAACGGAATGCCATTTGCCTTACAAATACTGCTCACCTCGCGGATGTTGTGCATACTCACCGGCTGGCCACCACCCGAATTGTTAGTGACGGTCATGACTACTACCGACACATTGCCGGCTCCTACCCGCTCTATTTCCTTAATAAGAGCCGCAGTATCCATATTGCCCTTAAATGGTGCTGCCACAGTTGGGTGTTTGCCTTCTTCGCATACCAGGTCAATGCCTACAGCACCCGAAAACTCGATATTGCCACGCGTAGTATCGAAAAGTGTATTGGACAATACATATTTGCCCTCACCACCCATGATTGAAAAAAGTATTTTCTCTGCCGCACGACCCTGATGTGTAGGTATAATGAAAGGCATACCAGTGATGTCGCGGATGGTTTTCTCAAATCTGAAAAAACTCGGGCTACCGGCATACGATTCGTCGCCGTGCATGATACCTGCCCATTGGTCGCTACTCATGGCACTGGTACCACTGTCGGTGAGCAGGTCAATCATCACGTCATCTGAGTGAAGATAAAAGGGATTGTAATGCGCCTTGCGGAGCAAAACAGCTCTTTGTTCGGCTGTGTTGAAACGGATGGGTTCTACAGATTTTATCCTGAATGGTTCTATGATGGTTTTCATAAAAAATGTTTAATGAGTGAAATGAAAATGATGAGATAATAAATCGGGAAATGCCTTTCTCCATGCAAAAGAAAATGAAAGACAGCGTTCAGTCAGGCTGACGGATAATGTTTTTCCAGATTAACATCCTGCAAATATCAGCTACTCGTTCAAACCAAAACAATGATTTAAATCAGGCCAAAGAAAATTTTACACAAAAACAACTTTTCAACCCAGATAACGCATTAGACTCTTTGCTGCAAATAACTTTTACTCCAAATCCATTTCAAAGGCTCAAAACCATAGTTCACTATACTTTTATCTCTTTTTCATGGATTTTTTGTACACATCATTTTCGACTAAATTCCTAAAGCAGAATCTTGATTCAATATTATTGCATTTCTATTCCACCACAATCTTCTTCACCGTTTTGCCTCTCATATTTTTTATTTCAGCCATATAGATGCCCTTCGCCATATCTTGTGTGTCTATGCTTGTCGATTGACGGAAAGTCTTTCTTCTTACAAGTTTGCCTGTAGAATCAAAAACCGATAATTCTGACTCCTCACTACCGGCTAACTCTACAGTAAGGAAACCACTAACCGGATTCGGAAATATATTGATGCCAGCCAACGGCTTTGGTACTTGTGTAGCTGTTGTCTCATCCTCCTCAGGAGATTCGGATTCTGCCTGAATGACGGCCTTGGTTGATGCATCCTGAAGTATTGCGATGGTAAACATGCGACTCATGTTCCAGAATGCTTTTGTCGGCACCGTAAAGGTGTAGCTAACTGATTGGCCAGCAACGGAAGGAACATTCACGGTGGTGCCCTCAATATCTGACATAGCCTGCCTAAACACATTGAAGTGCATCGTCTCTTTGTTGGTACCTTTATAAAAAACGGTGTCTTCCGCCACTGCGACAAACAGTTTTGCTGAAGATAACTGATTGTTTTGTGTAGCAGCGATGGTCACTACTGCCTTAATGGAATCTTGTCCGTACTTGTACTGCTCTATTTCTATTTCAACAGGAGCAGTCTTGTTGATATATGGTGCAAACAAGTCGGGCGAACTGTAGCTGGCATTGGCCGATATAACGACACCTTGGATGACAAGACGAGGTGTACCTCCATAAATGCCGTAATAATTGGTACGAGCATCATTGCCCGGATTTGCCTGCTGGCTGAGTAAACAACTCGGATAAGGCGAACTTGGATGAAATGAAATATGGATAACGTCAGGAAAATTCTTAAGGTTATTGAAAAATCCCGGATTGCGGTTAGCGCAAATGCTGCAGTTGGAGTTGGTGAAATGTTCGACCACCACTTTCTTTTCTGACTGCGAAAACATGACATTTGCAGAAAATAATAATACAATCAGGACAGTAAGGATATTTTTCATAAGACTAAAGTGTTTGTTATATTTAAATAATCCGCATATATTGAAAAACAAAATTACCGGTATTTTCATTCAGTATCAAGTTTTTCTACTACAATATACTATCAAACTGAAGGAAAATCAATTCTATCCGGCAATGGGAGATGAAGGGTGCACGAGTTTTCTGGCAAATTTTACCAAACAGAAAAAAACCGGCCTGCACTATACAGACCGGGGCATTTGTATTATTATCAATTCATTTATACCTTCTTTCTGAACAATATCTTCTTGTGGTCGGTATCGGCAATGATGGTATCGCCTTTGCTATAGACTCCACTC
>JAIBCG010000105.1 GCA_019694295.1 Saprospiraceae bacterium | reverse complement strand
AATAGAAAAGAACCCAGAAACCACAAAATTAAAAAACCAAAATCAATGAATTACAAAGTTTTATAAATACTTTCGCTTAACTAAACGACATTGAAATAACTCCAAACTTAAGTTAAAACCATTATGAATAGAATGCTTTTACTCATTTTGTGTCTGTTTGCAGGATTGGATTCAATGTTTGCACAGCAGCGTATTGTCTTGTTCGAAGAAGGTACAGGTACCTGGTGTCAATATTGCCCAAGGGGCGATGTATATGCTCAGGAACTACAGAAAAAATACCCCGGCAAATTCGCATTTGTATCAATTCACTTCAGCGACCCAATGGCATACGCTGAATATGGTGATGCCATGCCATTTACCGGACTTCCTTCAGGATGGGTCAACCGCAATGCCATCACTGATCTGTTGCCTTTCTCCAGCTTGCAGCAAGACATCGAAGCGCAGCTCGCTATTGCAGCACCGGCATCGGTAAGTGTAGCTACTGATTGGAATGCAACAACCAGAGTACTGAAAATGGATGTTACTGCCGATTTTACCCAAAACCTTACCGGCGACTACCGGCTTGCCGCTATCGTGGTAGAAAATGGTGTTACCGGACCAGCACCCGGATACAACCAGACAAATGCGTACTCAGGCGGTGCCCTGGGCAAAATGGGAGGTTATGAAACACTACCTAACCCAATACCTGCTTCAATTATTGCATATAACCATGTAGCCAGATATCTTGCAGGCGGTATTAACGGAGATGCAGGCAGTCTTCCGGCTAACATTTCTACGGGAGAAGTCCACTCGTACTCTTATACCTACACTTTGCCTGAAGCATACGATTTCAACAAGGTTCGTGTAATAGGTGTACTGGTAAATGCCACCACAGGTGAAGTATTGAATGCAGGTTACAGCAATTATTTGAATGGTCTTGCCAATGCCAGTCCATTTTTCCATTCTGAACCTAAAACGAAAGCCTTTCTCGGCACAGAATACAAATACGATATCGTCGCTCACGATCCTGATTATGATGCAATGGTTATTTCTACAGCCAGTACATTGCCACCAGGCATGACATTCGAAGATTTGGGTAGTGGTAATGCACGCTTGGGTGGTGTACCTACCACCGTAGGAACCTATCCGGTTGAATTAAAACTAACCGATGGCAATACAGAAGTAACTCAGAGTTTTGACATATTAGTAGGTGAAAATGAAGGCGACTGGATTCAGGTCGGGCAGCATGGCATCAATGGATTCAAACCAAGTGTTGTCGATCTTGAAATCAGCAACAACAACAATTCATTTTTAATGGTAAGTAATCAAAAAAATTCAGGCATTTCAGTTTATACGCTGAACGCTGACACCTGGCAAAAACTTGGCAATGACATCACTGGTGATGCATTTCATTCTTGCATGACACTCGATGGTGATGAACCCGTTGTGTTCAGCAATGGCTTAGTAAACAAATGGGATGGCTCTACCTGGAAACAAATAGGTAATAAACTACCGGGCGATTTTTATATTTTCCCAGACATCATTCGTGCTGGTGATGGCAGCTATTTTGTTGTTTATTTTTCGCCGGCAGATAACCAGACACATTCATATAAATATGACGGTACTAGCTGGAATTTTGTAGGCGATGTCACCGACAAATATACTGTATGGAACCGTCTCAAACTTGATAACAATGGAAGTCCACTTCTTATTTATGGTATAGATGGTGTCAATATTTCATTTTCACAGGCATCTGTCTGGGACGGTACAAAATGGGATGTACTCGGGCAGGGCCATATTGATACAGTACGCACTTTCTACGATCATGACATCACAATGGATAAAAACGGGAATATTTATGCTGTATTAACCTATGGCTCTACCAATCAGTTTCTGAATGTGTATAAATTAAACACAACTGCCAACAATTGGGAGCTTACAGAATTTAACCTTGCAGGAGGTGCCATCAAAAGATGTAAAATAGAAGCAGACACAGCAGGAGGATTGTATGTGGCTTACCGCGATGAAAAAAATTCTGGAAAAACCAGCGTTCAAAAATATGACGGTCAAAACTGGTCGTACGTTGGTACTCCGGGCTTCACAGAAACAGCCCACGAACAGTCACTGGCACTTGATAATAATGGAATACCCTATGTCGCTTATGCAGATGCTTCTGTCAGCGATCAGGCTAATGTGAAGAAATTTAAAAAATCAACAACATCAGTGACACAACCGAAGATAGTTGAGTATCATCTGGTCGTAAGTCCTAATCCGGCTTCAGCTGAAGTTTTTGTCCGGGCCCAGGGTGCTGTCACTTATCAGGTATTTAACCTGCTTGGTCAGTGTGTGGTTTCCGGCAGCCTTACTCCTTCTGAAGAAATTGGATATAGCCTTACAGGCGTTAATGTATCAATGCTTAATGATGGTATTTATTTTATTTCTGTTAGCGGAAAACAGGGTGCGCAAAGCACAAAATTGGTTCTAAAAAATTAATACAAGCACTACGAGGTACAAACTACAAGCCCGGTCTTAGAATCGGGCTTGTTTGTTTATTGTCGCTCAAATGACATTCAATCGACCCCAAGTTCGGGATTCTTACCCTTGACACCTTTAAAATAAGCATAAATCCTCTCAAAATCCTTTTTTTCGTCATCGGTTGTGTAAAACGGTTTGTCAAATACTACTTCTTTATTGCCCCAGTCAAATTTGCAAAGCACCAATGGTATATCGGCTCCTTTGGCGATATAATAAAATCCGGTTTTGAATTTTTCTACTTTCCTGCGTGTTCCTTCAGGTGAAATAACAATAGTAAACTCTTCTTTGCTGTCAAATATCTTTACTACAGATTCTACAAAATTATGGCTTTTTCTTCTGTCAACAGGATAACCACCCAACCACCTGAATATAAATCCGTACGGAAACTGAAAAAGAGTATGCTTGCCAATGAATACCGTCTTTGCTCTCCTGGCTGAGCGCACAAGCAGACCAAGCGGAAAATCCCAGTTAGAAGTATGAGGTGCCACTACCACTACATATTTCTTTTGAACTAAAGGAAAGTCGCCAAGGATCTTCCAGCCAAATAACTTTAATAACCAAGCAGAAACTCTGTGCATGATTTTTATTTCAAATTAAAGCAATATTTGTCATGAAGTGAAATAATATTTGCAAAAAAACATACCATAAGTTTTTTTTAACCGTAATAATATACTTAATTGTGCTCAGATTGAATTTTTCATTTGTAGTATTTTCAATTAATGTCTATCAAAGCTAATCTGACCGCCTTCGTGTGTTTGATTCTGTCGTTGGGTGTGTATGCCCAGCAACAAAAAGTTTTTATTGAGTTTTTTCCTGCAGCAGGCTTTTATTCAGATAGTATTGTGGTAGAGCTCAGCCAACCGGGTGCAGCCATCTATTACACTTTAGACGGTTCTACTCCTTCTCTGAAATCAAAAAAATACACCAAACCGATCCAGATTAAGCGCTCAACTGTCATCAGGGCAATGTCATTCATCCATGGCAAACGAAGCGACATCAATGCACAAACTTACTTCATCAACGAACCTGCCAGTACACTGATGGTAGTTTCGGTAGCTATTCCACCAGGTATTCTATTTAATAAAAAATACGGCCTGTTCATGACCGGTACGAATGTTGACAGCAGCAACTGGAAACTACCAACGGCTAATTTTTGGTCAAGAACCGAAACTTTATGTAACATTGAATGCTTCGAAACCGACGGAAATCAGGTTATCAACCAACTTTCAGGATTCCGGATTTTTGGAGGTATGAGCAGGCTGTTTCCTCAAAAATCGTTTGCGGTAGCAGCCAGAGAAAAATATGGTGTTAAAAAATTTGATTATCCATTCTTTGGAAAAAAAGCACCGGAAAAGTTTAAATTCCTGGTATTCCGCAACAGTGGAAGCGATTGGGGGAAAAGCCATTTTCGCGATGCTCTAATGACCTCACTCGTTTCTAAATGGGATATGGATGTTCAGGCATACAGGCCAGCACATGTTTATATCAACGGTAAATATTGGGGTATATACAACATCCGTGAAAAAATCAACCGGCATTTTTTGTCTTCGCATCATGGACTTCACAAAGATTCTGTTAACTTGATGGAACACAAATTTGACCTGAAATTCGGCAATGCACGGTCTTACTATAAAATGATGCGCTTTATACAAACTGCTGATTTCAGGAATGATAAAAACATGGCCATTCTTAATAGAATGATGGATGTTGACAATTTTATGAATTATCAGATAGCACAGATCTATTTTGATAATCAGGATGCCGGAGGAAATATCCGCTATTGGAAACCCAAACAGCACAATGGAAGATGGAAATGGATTCTGTTTGATACTGACTTCGGTTTTGGTTTGCACAACCCTGACGCTTATAGGATGAATACCTTGGCCATACATACCGACCCCAATAGCAAAGGCTGGCCTAATCCACCATGGAGTACGCTGATACTCCGAAAACTGCTCGCCAATAAGTCATTCAAGCAAGCATTCCTGACCAGATTCTGCGATCATCTCAATGACAGCTTTGCACCGACAAGAGTGGAAAAGAAGATAGATAAGTTTTATACTACCTTACTTCCAGAGATGCCCCGACATACAAACCGATGGCAACTTGACTTCAATACTTGGACTGAGCAAGTTGACATTATGCGTTTATTCGCCAGGCAAAGACCTTTGTTTATGAGGGTCTTTCTACGTGATATGTTCAGCCCCGGTCGTGAATGCCTCATTCACCTTGATGTGGACAAAGGGGGCAGCATTGTCATTAATAACACGATTGAGACAGATACAAGCGCTTTTGATGGTATTTACTTTTCTTCATTGCCTGTAACACTTAGGGCAAAAGCCGATTTTGGTTATCTCTTCGACCATTGGGAAGGTCCGGGGCTTTATTCAACTAAAGATAGCATTACTGTACAACTCTCAGAACCTGTGACTAATTACCGGGCAGTATTCAAGCCTTTTGAAAATAAATTCAAGGACAAACTCGTAATAAACGAAATAAGCAATGCCAATCCTCGATCGGGTGACTGGATAGAACTGTACAATTCATCATTACAAGACATAAATATTGGAGGCTGGGTATTTCGCGATTCGAAGCACGAATTTACCCTACCTTCCTATGTATTGAAATCCGGTAATTATCTCGTTGTATGTCAGGATTTACTGAAGTTCAGGCGGGTTTTCAAGCATATAACCAACGTGATAGGTTCATTTAATTTTGGACTCAGTAAAACAAAAGAATCAATCGAATTGTACAGTACAGACAAATCAATGGTTGACAAGGTTTATTACGAACTGACTCCGGGAGACAGCCTGACTACCATGGCTCTCATCATGCCACAGTTGGACAACTCCGGTACCGATTATTGGAAAAGCTTAATCGGTATCGGTTCGCCGGGTGAATTAAATCCTTTTGTATTAAACAGCAGTGTGGAGCCGGCTGATCAAAAATGGATAAAAATGGGTGCTTGGGCTGGACTTATACTTGTACTCTTGCTGGGTACATTCTGGTGGCTAAGTATAAGAAAACAATAATATTTTAGTAAGAAACGATTAACTTTACCTATTATATAGACATGCTGTATAAGTAACTTTTGTTACAGCCTCGTCACCTGATCTTGTAGTATTTTTGTATAAAATTCATAAATAAAAAAAATGAAAAAAACTCTGCTTAACACATTTATGCTTAGCCTTCTCTTCATGGGAAGTGCAGTACTATTCACCAGTTGCGCCCAGAATACCACACAGGAAAATCAGGGAACTACTGCACCACAATCAAATGCTGCCCCAACAGCAACAGCTACTGTACAGGATATAGATGCAACAACATTTATCGAAAAAATGAAAGAACCTAATACCGTTATCCTGGATGTAAGAACACCCGAAGAATATAGTGCTGGACATATCCCGAACTCCGTATTGATTGACTTCACAGCACCTGACTTCAGTACAAAAATCAAAGATTTGGACAAAAGCAAAACCTATCTTGTGTATTGTGCTGCGGGGTCCAGAAGTAAGGCAGCCGGACGAGAGATGGTTAAGAACAACTTCCAAAGTGTTTACAACATGCTGGGAGGATTTATGAATTATCACGGCCCGTCAGAAAAGTAATAAAAATATGCAGGAGAAATTCGGAGACATTATCAACAGTGAAAAACCGGTATTGATTGATTTTTCGGCTGAATGGTGTGGGCCATGCAAAATGCAGGCTCCCATACTGAAACAGGTAGCAGCAAAAGTAGGTGACAAAGCCAGAATCCTTAAAATAGATGTAGATAAGAACCCTTCCTTAGCCCAAGCTTACAAGATACAAGGCGTACCTACACTTATCATCTTTAAAAATGGTGAAATAAAGTGGCGTGCATCGGGTGTAAAAATGGCAGACGAACTCACTAATCTTCTTTTGGCTGAAGTCTAACAGAAATTTATGGAACATTATTTCAAAATTATTTGGGATTCGTATTACGGCTATGCGAATTACCTGAAGAATGAATTCCTCTACCCAAGTTGGCACAACTATCTTTACTGGCTTATCGGTATTTCGCTTATAGTTTGGCTACTAGAAATCATCATTCCATGGCGTAAAAAACAGCCTGTTTTTCGCAAGGATTTTTGGCTTGACGGGTTTTACATGTTTTTTAATTATTTCCTGTTTTCGCTCATCGCCTACAATGCCATTTCTAATATCGGGGTCGATCTGTTCAACAGATTTTTTGGAATATTCGGCATTACGAATCTCGTGGCCATCGAAATCTCTTCATGGCCTTCCTGGGCACAGTTTTTGACCATGTTCCTCGTAGCTGATTTTATACAATGGAGTACACATGTATTACTTCACAGGGTTCCGTTCTTGTGGGAATTCCACAAAGTACATCATAGTGTCGAACAAATGGGCTTTGCAGCGCATCTCAGGTACCACTGGATGGAAACCATCGTCTATAAAACGATACAGTATATACCATTGGCAATGATTGGGTTTGGGTTGAAGGATTTTTTCATCCTACACATCACCACCGTTACCATAGGGCACCTAAACCACAGCAACCTAAACATCACCTACGGACCACTGAAATACATACTGAACAATCCGGCCATGCACATCTGGCATCATGCAAAAGAAATACCAAATAAATATGGTGTCAACTTCGGTATATCGCTTAGTCTGTGGGACTACCTATTCAAAACTGCTTATCTACCTAAGAGCGGTCGCGACATCGAACTCGGTTTTGACAATGTGGACAAATTCCCAAAAACATTTATTTCTCAAGTTGTTTATCCGTTTAAAAAACAATCATGAAGGCAATACTCGATGACTGGAAATTAATCGCCCTTGCTTGTATAACGCTGGGATTGGCACCATTCTATCCGGAGCCACACATTTGGGGAAAGCTGAAATGGGTGCTCGGCGGTGCTCACGGTATGCAACTCATTGACTGGTGGGACTTCATTATGCACGGAGCGCCCTGGTTTTTACTGATCGTATATCTGATAAGAAAGTTTTTGATTAGAAAATAATTATAAAGAATATAAACACCGGTTATTGTCCGATTAGATAACCGGAGTTTTTTTAATCAGTTAATGCCAGATACCGCATTAGGACTTAAAAACGAAAATGATTAGTATAAAAAATCCGTAATAGAGCGTTAAAAGCATAGTGCC
>JAIBCG010000104.1 GCA_019694295.1 Saprospiraceae bacterium | reverse complement strand
TTGTATGTAGTTGGCTTGGTATAGTTTTTTTACTACAAATCATCAAACGGACTTTTGATATTTTGAAGACTTTTGGTACTTACATGTGTGTAAATTTCGGTGGTTTTACTGCTGTTGTGACCTAATAATTCTTGGATAAATCGCAAGTCCGTCCCACTTTCTAATAAATGTGTAGCGTAACTGTGCCGTAACCAATGTAAACTTACTGGCTTTTTGATGTTAGCTTTTTGCAGGGCTTGTTTCAATACGCTTTGCAAGCTTTCGGCTGTATATTGTTTGCCTTTTTGCTGTCCTTCAAATAGCCAGTAGGCCGGTTGGTACGCGTTGTAATATTGCCGCAAAAGAGCTATTATTTTTTCCGAAATCGGAGCAATTCTATCCTTTTTTCCTTTGGCTTGTTTTATCAATAAAATATTTCGCTTGCTGTCAATGTCAGCCGGTTTCAGATTGAGCAGCTCACTTCTTCTTAATCCACAGGCGTAAATCAAACTCAACATTGCACGGTGTTTGATGTTGGCATGTGCTTCTAAAATAGCTTTTATTTCTTCTTTGCTCAAAACATTGGGTAAGGTTTTGGGTTTCTTCGGGCGATGTATTTGTTCTATATTTAGTTTTCTGTTTTGGACGGTTTGAAAAAACAGTTTTACTGCAT
The DNA here is from genome assembly GCA_019694295.1 of Saprospiraceae bacterium. GTDB lineage: Bacteria > Bacteroidota > Bacteroidia > Chitinophagales > Saprospiraceae > JAEUUM01. The sequence continues at coordinate 7,064 of JAIBCG010000104.1, read as the reverse complement.
TTACTATTTGGTTTTGGTATGATGCCGACAGTTTGTTTTTCAAAATATACTTGTTGTTGAAAATAATGATGTCTTCGTCAACGATTTCATTCAGTTTTTTTTCGAAAAAAAATTTCAAAAACACCCGTATGGCTTCGGTGTAAGTCTTTAGGGTACTTTCGCTGTATCGTTTGCTACGCAACCATTTTACAAATTTTTCTATTTGCTGTTCTGCTTCGGCTGACATGATCTTTTCGAGTGGAAGTTTAAATTTTAGTCGGTATTCTTCTGTATCTGGTAAATGCCAAATTTTGAGCGTGTTGCTCCATTTTGCACCACTCAATTTTTTGAAACGAGCAATCAATTCTGCTTTCTTTTCAAACGAAACAGCGATGCGTTTTTGCCCTCTGTGTGTAATTTGTTTTGCAGTGTACATAACAGTGTAAATTCATATTCGCAAAATTAAACAAAAAAATCAAGCCTTGATATATGTTGGTTCATTTTGCGTAAGGGATAGAAGCCGGCACGAAGTAAGGCGGATAGCCCGACCCGACAGGGGTACGCCCTGATTGAAGTGAAAAGTGGAAAGATTTTTTTGCAGTCGGGAATGAAAAAAGGCAGGAAAACTTTCTGGGAAGTCCTGCCTTTGGTTTGTTGTGTGAATGGTGTGCTTACTTGCCTACCATGTTCTCGGGGCGTACCCACTCGTCGTATTGTTCGGCTGTGAGCAGGCCGAGTTCGATGGCCGACTGCTTGAGTGTCAGGTGTTCTTTGTGTGCTTTTTTAGCTATTTTGGCAGCATTGTCGTAGCCGATTTTGGTGTTGAGGGCGGTGACGAGCATGAGGCTGTTATCGACGTGTTGTTTGATGTTCTGTGCAATCGGCTCTATACCTGTGGCGCATTTGTCGTTAAAGCTGACACAACCTTCGCCTATCAGTCGGGCGCTGTGCAGGAAGTTGTATATCATCATGGGTTTGAAGACGTTGAGCTCGAAATGGCCGGTGGCACCACCTATATTGATGGCTACGTCGTTGCCCATGACCTGTGCGCTGATCATGGTGAGTGCCTCGCACTGGGTTGGGTTGACTTTGCCGGGCATGATGGATGAGCCGGGTTCGTTGTCGGGTATGTGGATCTCGCCGATGCCGCTTCGAGGGCCGGATGACAGCATGCGTATATCGTTGGCTATCTTCATGAGGCTGACTGCTACGGTCTTGAGTGCGCCGTGGCTCTCTACGATGGCGTCGTGTGCTGCGAGGGCTTCGAATTTGTTGTTGGCTGTGATGAAAGGCAGGCCGGTGAGTTGGGCGATGTGGGTGGCGACGTTCTCTGAGTATCCTTTTGGTGTATTGATGCCTGTGCCGACTGCTGTGCCACCGAGGGCGAGCTCAGAGAGGTGCCCGAGTGTATTGCGGATGGCGCGCAGGCCGTGGTTGAGCTGTGCCACATAACCCGAGAATTCCTGCCCGAGGGTGAGTGGTGTGGCGTCCATGAAGTGTGTACGGCCAATCTTGACAATGTTGTCGAACGCTGTACTCTTGGCGGCCAGTGTATCGCGTAGCTTTTCGATGCCCGGTATGGTTGTTTCGATGAGCATTTTGTAGGCAGCGATGTGCATGGCAGTAGGGAAGGTGTCGTTGCTGGACTGCGACTTGTTTACGTCGTCGTTCGGGTGTAGGAATTTGGTTTCGTCAAGGAGGCTTCCGCCTTGTAGAACGTGTCCGCGGTAGGCGATGACTTCGTTGACGTTCATGTTGCTTTGTGTGCCACTGCCGGTCTGCCAGACTACGAGCGGGAAGTAGTCATCGAGTTTGCCATCGAGTATTTCATCGCATACTTTTGATATAAGTTCGCATTTAACCGATGGTAGTACACCGGCATCGCGGTTGGTGAGTGCTGCGGCTTTTTTGAGGTAAGCGAAGGCGCGGATGATTTCGCGAGGCATTTTGTTAATGTCCCGGGCAATTTTAAAATTGTCGATACTGCGCTGTGTCTGTGCGCCATAGTAGGCATCGACGGGCACCTGTACTTCGCCCATCGTATCTTTTTCTGTTCTGAATTGCATGATGATATAGTTTTTTTGGTAAATTCGGACACAAAGCTAAGGTATTTGGATGTTTAAATGTGGAATGAAATGTAAAAATATAGTATTGGAGGGAAGGTATAGTAAGGTGTTGGGTGTGATGGTATGAATGGTAGTGAATATGAATAAAGGGCAAAAGGAAGCTATTGGTTTAAGAAAATTTATCTTGGATACTTGTCAACAAGTTTAAAATTTGTATGTTTACAGTATATTATTTCGTAACCTAAACTGTAAAAATCATGTCATTTACATTACCTGAACTCCCGTATGCCTACAATGCACTGGAGTCGAATATCGATGCAAAAACAATGGAGATTCACCATACTAAGCATCACAATGCCTATGTTACCAACCTCAATGCCGCATTGGCAGGAACGGAATGGGAAGGCAAATCTTTGAAGGAACTCATGAGTATGGTATCAAAGCTGCCTGTTGCTGTGCGTAATAATGGTGGGGGTCATTACAACCACTCGCTGTTCTGGACAGTGATGTCACCTGACGGCGGCGGAGAACCGTCAGACAGAATGAATATAGCAAAGGCAATAGACCGTGACTTTGGTTCTTTTGCTGCATTTAAGGAAAAATTCAGTACGGCTGCCAAGACGGTTTTTGGCTCAGGATGGGCATGGCTTTGTGTTGACAAAAATGACAAGCTCTTCGTATGTGCCACTCCTAATCAGGACAATCCCTTGATGGATGTCAATGATTTTGACGGTACACCTATATTAGGTCTCGATGTGTGGGAGCACGCATATTATCTCAATTACCAGAACCGAAGGCCGGATTATGTAGAAGCATTCTTCAATGTCATCAACTGGCACGAAGTCACCAAAAGATACAATGATGCCAATGAAGGTGCATCAGATTTTTAATTGGTAAAGAATTTTAAAATGTTCGTCGAAATGCTACCTGTTGATATAGGTGGCATTTTTTTTTGAAAAGAAATAATTTAATCTTTGCTCGCGGATGTGACTTGCAATAATACCGGATCGTCAAAAGTGCAAAATTCGAAAAAAATCTGATAGCAAGCAGCAAAAGTATTTGTAATCGAGTTATATACATGAATTGTAGATTAAGGGAATGCAAAGAAGCATCATGATTAGAAAAAAATTATTATTTAACTTATTAAATCATTTTTTAAAACTAAAAAGTATGAAGAAAATCATTTTAGGAGTGTTATTGCTCACAGGAGCATACAGTATAAATGCGCAGGTAGATGTATCGCTTAACCCAATATCGCTGTTGTTCAGCAACATCAATGCCTCCATTGAGTTTGGTGTGAAGGATGACATCGGAGTAGAGTTTTCACCTTCATTTGAATTTGACTCATATAAGGTAGATGATGTGAAATACACCAATACCGGTCTGGGTGGAAGAGTGATAGGAAAATACTATTTTTCTCCTAATAAGGGACTCGATAAGTGGAATATAGGTCCGTACATCAAATACGGTTATGGTGTGGGTAAAGGAACTAATCTGAGTACCAAAGAAACCGTCGAAGTAACCAGAAATCGTTTTGCGGTTGGATTCTATACCGGCTACAAATGGGTGTCTAGAAAGAATGTAGTGTTTGAGCTGGGTTTTGGTCTGGGCAGAGCATTCGTCAATAAGTATGAAAGCGATGACCAGTCGGTAGATCTGGATGATTTCCCGATTCTTAACCTTGATGCTACCGGCAAACTCGCATTGGGCTACAGATTTGGTGGTGTATCAGAAGGCTCAGGAAGAGGAGGCAAGCGCAGATAAATAAATCACTGGAAAATTTTACATAGAACAAAATGCTGTCCGTTGATTCGGGTAGCATTTTTTTTGTGGAAATTGGGTAAAAGATGTATGATAAAAAAGGAGAAGCGTTGGAGTGAATGTGCGTGAGGTCTTATTCGGTGTAATGTGCATTCCGGTATTTTTGCGGATATTTTTCATTATTTTTCACAAAATAGCTGCAAGAAAAATGTCGGAATAATAAAATATGTGACTTTATTTGAGTTTTGCGTTCTAAATATTGTATAAATAATTAATAAGATTAAGGTCTTATGATTATATTTGCCATTCAGAGATATTCTGTTAACCATAAAATAACAAACTATGAGCGACCAAAACCACAGACCGGACGATTATCTCCCATGCGAACGATACTTGAACGGAGAATACGACGAGCACGGCTTCAACAGATTTTCCGAAAATGACAAATTTTATTTCTCTTTTCTGGAAAACGGAAATGTGTTTCTCAGAAGTGAAGGCTATGGTACGGAAGCAGCCAGAGAAAACGGTATTGCTTCAGTAAAAACCAACATGACTGAAGACAAAAACTACCAGACACGGCTATTGCCAGACGGCAAATGGGTACTCAGCCTCAAAGCTGCCAACCATCAGGAGATAGCGAGGTCTTGTGCCGTTGAAGCTGAAGAAGAAGCCAAAGCATTCCTGCCTTCAGAGCGTATAAAAGCAGCTGCCCTTGCAGCACAAAAGGCTGCCACTTCGGCAAATGAAGCAGATGATTATATGATCTGCCGTGAATATGAAGAAAAAATAGGGTCAGTATCCGATAAATATAGCGACTTCATTACATTTCATCACGAAAACACCAATAAATACTATTTTGCCTGGATAAACCCGAAGAAGGAAATCATACTCCGCAGTGAAGGCTATCCGACCACTGCAGCACGCGATAATGGCCTTGAATCGGTAAGGAAAAACCGCGATATCCGTGAACGTTTTAAAGTTATTGAAAGTCACGGTGCATATTTTTTGACGCTCAAGGCAGGCAACCATCAAGAGATAGGCCGGTCGTGTCCGAGAAATTCGGAAGCAGAACTGTGGGCATTGCTCGACTCTGCAAGTGCAGCTGCGACTGTACAAGATGACTATCTGCCGTGCAGCAGATACAAGGCACACAATAAGTCGTTTACTGCCGGCCACAAAGATTTTATATCATTCCAGGATGAGGAGACGAAGCTCTATTATTTTGCCTGGATAAATACAGACGGCGACATTATACTCAGGAGTGAAGGCTACCAGAGTGCTGCCTCGCGCGATAATGGTATAGAGTCTGTTATCAAGAATAGAGATATCAAAGAAAGATTCAAGGTTGAAGAGCACGATGGTGAGAAATACTTAATCCTTAAAGCAGGTAATCATCAGGAGATAGGTAGGTCGTGTCCGGGTAGTTCGGAGTCGGCCTTGTGGGCATTGCTTGCACCAGCTGCAGTTGTTGCGGCTGCAGCAGTTGTGCCTCCGGTAGCTGCGGCTGCTGCTGCTACTGCACCAAAAGTAGTGCCACCGCCTCCGGTAGCTGCCGCTGCACCTGTTGCAGGAAAATCGGGATTCAACTGGTGGTGGTTATTGCCCCTGTTGCTACTTGGTTTGCTATTCCTGCTTTGGAGATCATGCCAGAACAAGGCTACTGATGCAGCTGCACCGGTGGAGACAACAGCCGTAGCTGAGCCTGCACAACCGACCGAAGCACCTGCTCCTGCGCCACCTGCCGAGGTGCCAGCCGAAACTGCTGCTGCGGCCGCTATAGCCTGTGACCTAAATTCGATATTATTCGGATTCGACAGAAGTGATCTGACTGCTACTGCAAAGTCGGAGTTGGATAAAATGTCCGGATTGCTTAAATCAAATCAGGAATACAAAGGAGACCTCAAGGCATATACCGACTCGAAAGGTTCGGATGAGTATAACCGCGAATTATCTTTAAGGCGTGCCAATGCTGCCAAAGAATATCTGGTAAGTACAGGAATAGACGCAGGTAGAATAGCAACCGGTGCAGTTGGCAATTCGGACCCGGTAGCTACCAATACAGAAGATGACTCTGGAAGGAAGTTTAACAGGAGGGTCGAATTGAAGGTAGTGGACAAAGCCGGAAACGATCTTTGTAAATCAATTTCCAAAGATTTGCCTGAACAATTAAAAACGAAATAAATATATATTTTTAACTTTTTAAAACACCATCAACATGAGTAAATTTGATGAGAAAATGGCAATCTACAAGCAGTCAGTAGCTGACTTGAAGTTGCAGATTTCTGATGACTTATTAGCCAAAGTTGCTAAAGGCCTGGGCCCTTCTATTTATCTTGCAGATGCTTCACTCGTATCAGGTAGCGATGCTAAAGAATTGGAAACAGTAAAAAATAACTTCCTGATCAAGAAACTTGGCCTTGCCGATGGACCTGAACTGGATAAAGCACTGCAGTCAGCATTAACAGCTATGGGTACATCAAACAAGAGCAAGCACAGAGCTATATTCTACGCACTTCTTGTTAAGCATTTTGGCAAAGAATCAGTTTACAGCAAGTAATATTTTGCTTGAATAAAGTACAAAACCGGTATATGTCTTATAGATGTGTGCCGGTTTTTTTTGTTTGGAGTGGGTGCTTCCGGCAATTTTGAATTTTTGTGCAGATGTGGTACGAATGAGCAGCCTGCATCAGGCTTTTGGTAAAAAAAAAGAGCGCAACGGAATATATTCTGCTGCGCTCTTTACATTTTTTATTTACCTAAAAGACTCTTAATAAAACTGATAATGGAAAGTAATGCACCTCCACCGACTCCGCCGGAAAGAATGCTTCCGATGATACCAGCCAGGTCAGTACCACCTGAGCCGGCAGAAACACCAAGCATACCAAGCAGCTGACCACCAAGACCGCCACCAAGAATACCAAGCAGCGAATTGGCTAAAGTGCCAAGAGAAAATTTAGGTAAAATTTTGGCAGCCAGATTGCCTCCGGCCGCACCACTGAGCAATTGAATGATTAATCCAAGATCCATAATAATGTAGTTTTGGTTAGTTGACATCAAAGTTATGAAAATATTCTTGCAACATTACAATATGAGGAATTAAATTTTTAACCAAATCAAAAAAAATAATATTATTTAGTAAGAGGCAAAATTGTGGACATCTTTGGTTTTGCTGAAATTTTCTGGGTTTAATAGTAAAATGTAATGTTTTCTCATCGTGGAATATATCCAAAACTATGTGATAGTTCTTTTTTGAAAAAA
>JAIBCG010000103.1 GCA_019694295.1 Saprospiraceae bacterium | reverse complement strand
CACATCGTGTACAGCGCGTACCTGATACCGAAGCCAAAGGCAGGGTACATACATCAGCGGCTACAGTGGCTGTTATACCGGAGTACGAAGAGGATGACATCACCATCAACAAAGCCGACCTGCGGATCGATACTTTCAGGGCAAGTGGTGCCGGAGGGCAGCACGTCAACAAAACTGAATCGGGTGTACGTATTACGCACATACCTACAGGCATTGTTTCAGAAAGTACAGAAGACCGCTCACAACACAAAAACCGCGACATCGCTATGGGTCGTCTTATGTTCGAAATAAAAGAAACACAAAGAAAAAAATTCGAGTCGGAACAGGCTGCCAAGCGTAAATCGCTCGTAGGCTCAGGCGACCGTTCGGACAAAATACGGACTTATAATTTCCCTCAAAACCGCGTCACCGATCACCGCATTGACCTGACCCTTTACAAGCTCGACCAGGTACTTGAAGGTGATGTCGATGAAATAATAGAAGCACTTGTAGTGTATGAAAATGCTACAAAACTTATGGAAATGGAAGGTGTGTGAGTATAGCAAATTTTACCAAAAAAAATAACCCGACTTCAAACTAATTGAAGCCGGGTTATTCATTTTGAACTCGCTTTGAACCATTAATGCCCTATGTCTTCAATATTCGGAATTTCGACATTCTTGTAGTCATACAGTTTATTGGCTTCTTCTTCCTTAAACTGTTGGACAAGATTAAGTGCTTCTGTGACTACATCACTACAGATAACGATAAGGCTTGCTTTTTTGGCGTGTTCTATAGCATACCTGATGGCTTCTGATTCTTTTGGGATAATGGTTACAGGTTTGTTGGCATCATGCTGATGGATACCGGCAAGTAGCAAATCAATAATTTCGTGGTCTTTCTTACCACGAAGATGTTTGTCTTGCCTGATGATGAGCTCGTCAAACATTTCGGCACAGATACGACCTATTTCCATATTGTCTTCATCTCGTCTGTCACCGATACCTGCTATGATACCTACCTTAGGTGTGTTGTCGATTTTGTTGATGAAATGCTGTAAAGCTCTCAGACCGGCAGGATTGTGGGCATAATCAAGTACCACATCAAAATTCTTGAAATTGAACCAGTTAAGACGTCCCGGAGTAGTAGAAGGTGATGGAATGAAAGATTCGAGTGCTGTACTTATGTCTTCTATCTTAAAATTATTGAGGAAGCCGACCAGCACCGATGGCAGAATATTCTGAATCATAAATCCGGCACGGCCACCGTAGGTAAGCGGAATATTGACTGCTTTGGCTACACGTATTTTCCATTCGCCCTTACAGATGGTAATAAAACCATTTTCGTACAGTGCCGAAATACCTCCGTTCTTCGAATGTTCTTTGATGCGAGGATTATTTTCATCCATCGAGAAGAGGGCTACCTTGCTTTGTACATTGTTGCGCATGTTATACACATTGTCATCATCCGCATTCAGTATCGAATAACCTTCCGGTCTGACGCTTTCTACTACCACGCCTTTTACTCGTGCCATTTGCTCTACTGTATTTATACCTTTGAGCCCCAGGTGGTCAGCAGCTACATTGGTAACGATGGCCATGTCACAGCTGTGGAAGCCAAGGCCAGCCCGGAGGATTCCTCCCCTGGCGCACTCAAGCACTGCAAAATTGACAGTAGGATCTTTGAGGACGAACTCAGCACTTGCAGGGCCTGTACAGTCGCCCGACATCATGAGGTGGTTTTGGATATAGACGCCATCCGTAGTAGTAAAGCCAACCCTGTGCCCCATCATCTTCACCATGTGAGCTATTAATCGGGTAGTAGTGGTCTTTCCGTTTGTTCCGGTGACGGCTACTATTGGTATTCTGGCAGTAGCACCCGGAGGAAAGAGCATATCAACAACATTGGCAGCCACGTTGCGAGGTAAGCCCTCGGTAGGAGCAAGGTGCATCCTGAAACCCGGTGCTGCATTTACCTCAAGAACAGCTCCGCCGGTGTCTGTCAATGGTTGTGATATATCGGAGGTCATGATGTCGATACCACAGATATCAAGTCCTATCAGTCTGGCTATCCTTTCAGCCATAAATACATTATATGGGTGAACAGCATCTAATACATCTTCGGCGGTACCTCCGGTACTTAGGTTGGCCGTATCTTTCAGGTTGAGGATTTCACCGTCAGGCAAAACAGTATCCAGTGTATATCCTTTCGAATGAATGATGGTCATAGTGAGATCATTGAAATCTATCTGAGTCAAAACTTTTTCGTGACCGTATCCTCTTCGAGGGTCGGAGTTGACGATATCTACCAGTTCTTTAATAGAGTGTTTACCGTCGCCTATGACACGGGCAGGCGTTCGTTTGGCTGCTGCTACTAGTTTGTAGTCTATGACCAGAAGTCTGTAATCTTCGCCGGTTACAAATTTTTCGACGATGACAGAGTTGCTGACACGTTTGGCGGCTTCGAATGCAGTAACTGCTTCTTCCCAACTGTTGATATTGACCGTTATGCCACGACCGTGATTGCCATTGATGGGTTTTATCACCAGCGGATATTTTACATAACTCACGGCATCTTTCAGACCTGCCTCAGTTTTGATGATTTCGCCACGCGGCACAGGTACTTCTGCTGCCTCGAGCAAGGTTTTGGTATCTTCTTTATCACAGGCTATTTCAACGGCGATGCTGCTGGTCTGGCTGGTGACAGTGGCCTGTATGCGTTTCTGATTGGCACCATAACCAAGCTGACAAAGTGAATACTTATTGAGCCGTATCCACGGAATGCCTCTTGAAATGGCTTCTTGTACGATAGAATCGGTACTTGGGCCAAGTCTGTTGCGCTCACGAAGCTCTCTCATATCCTGGATGTCGGATGCAAGGTCGTATTTTTCGCCATCTACAAGTGCCTGAGCTAACCTGACGGCTGCCCTGGCTGCAAAACGTCCTACTTCTTCTTCAAGATAGGCAAACACCACATGATACTGGCCAGGCACTCCGGTCTCACGTGTGCGGCCAAAACCTACATCCATACCAGCGAGCGTTTGTATCTCGAGTGCGATGTGTTCGATTACGTGCCCCATCCACGTCCCTTCTTCTATGCGATGGTAAAATCCGCCTGCATAACCTTCCGAACAGCGGTGCTCATAAAGACTGGGAAGCAATTCTTTCAGACGGTCGAGAAAACCCGGTATCTTGTTAGTTGGTCGGTCTTCAAGATCTTCAAGGTCGAGCCTCATGACGATGAGTTTGTGTCTTCGAATGGACCAGTAATTAGGTCCGCGCATGGCATTGATTTCTAGAATTTTCATTATTTCCTGTTTTTACACATTGGTTAATTTGTCAAATAAAATTACAATCTTCATTTCGAAACGGAAAATAACAAATTTCTCTCCTAGTATTCAGCAGAAAAATGTCAGAAAATGAATAAAAAAAAAATGGGCAGTATTTTATTTGTAAAATATGCCCAATTTAAAATTTTATTCTGAAAAGGAAAATATCGTTCTTAATGCATCATCCTGAAAAATCTTTTTCCGGTCTTGCTCATAGTCGGTGCCTGCTTGTTGAGATAGTATCTGGCAGTAAGCATAAAATACTGTGATAATGACAGTGCCTGATAATCTTCAATGTATGAAGAAGTAACTTCTCTGTTGACGGCTGTGTTTTGTTTGAGAATATCATAAGCCGATAAACTCAGTTCAAAACTGTTGTTCGGCAAAAAAGTCTTGGTGAGAGAAGCATTCCAGATGGTGAAATTTTTGGTAAAATCGCCTGCCAAACCTTGTCTTTGTGTGAAATTGATATTCGTCGAAACTCTGAACCTGAATGGTAGGTCGGCTGTGGTGTTAAACTCAGTATTGATGTCGGTGTAGTTATTATTGAGGCGTGGGTTGAGTGAGTACTTGGCTTCATTATACGCAACCGAACCTCCCAAATCAAAATCCCAGGCATCGGTGATGTTGTAATTGACATACAGCCTGCCACTTGTTGACCACACATCGCCATTATTGCGTTCTTTGTTGACGAACGATACATCGCGTCGATAGTTGGTAGATGAAGACACATTCAGGTTTATTTTTCTGAATGGTCTTCCATAGTTGGCGAAGAATGATCCCGAATAGACACCATCCACGTTCTCTTTATTGGTAATTTCGACACCGGACTGGTCAATGAACACATTAGATACAATTTTGTCGCCGGTATATTCACCACGGACACCAAAACTCAGGAAGGTATTGCTCACCATATCAAAAATACGGTAACTTAACCTCATATTATGCCGGTATTCTTGCCCAAGATTAGGGTTACCAAGTTTGATACGCAATGGATCTGACAGGTCTGGCACAGGCTGGATGTCATCAATAGCCGGCTGTCGTGTAGATGTTCTGTAAAACAACATGATAGACTTATTCTTTGACAATGTATAACGTGCGTGCAATCCGGGTAAAAAGTTGGTAAAGCTCTTACTAAATGGTAGATTGTCGCTTACGCTCTCGCTTCGGAGTGAGGCACGCTGTACAGAACCTGATACCGTCACCGACAGTTTTTCTAGCTTATATTGGAGGCTTATCTGTGGCCGGTGGGTTTCGTATGTATTGTTAAAATCATTGCTCAATGTATCCTGAAAAATATCGTACGCACCCGTAGCAGGATTATATTCAAATGATTCGCGGTTTCTTGCATTCTTTTCAATATTATAATTATACGATAGTTCCATGCTGATGGCCTTGCTTAATGGTTCAGTATAACTCAGATTAGAGCCAAGTCCATTGCCGTTTTGGTAGTTGACTACCTTTTGATTCAGACTGTCTGTCGTATAGCTCAAATCAGTAAATATCTGAGAAACAGACTGATTATTTGTTGTATTATTATTTGAAGAATATTTCGGGCTTACACTGAGCGATAATGTTCGTCCTTCCTGTGCGAACTTATGCCTGTACAACAGGTCGCCACTTATTCTGAAATTTTTTGAAGCCGCATCAACCTTTGCATTTACGTCATTAAGACTGGCACCGTCAGAATTTCTTTGTTTTGACAATGACAAGCTACTGGAATTGTTGTCAGAAAAAGATAGGTTTGGTTCGAACTTAATGGAATTATTCTTATTGATTGCATAATCAAATCCGAGGTTTACTCTGTGGTTATTGCCGGTCGTGTTAGCATTACCCGAACCATCCGACAGCAAGGTATTGCCTTCAAGGAATGTCTGCCTGTGCGTCTGACTTTCGCTTCTGTTGCCGGTGTTGGCAAAGAAATAACTGCCGGTAAATTCTACCTTACCCCATGTGTCGCGAAAATTTGTACCAATGGTTGTATTTCGGTTAATACCCAGGTTACTAGAACCAAGCAGGCTAAAAATGCTCTGTCCGCCAATACTTGGCCCCCGCATGCCGGGACCACCCGGACCACCACCCTGACTGCCCCCGCTTGCATTAGAAAACGACATTGCATCTTCAGACGTAAAACCCGATTTGTTGGCATTGTTGCTCATGGCCAGGACAGACAATTGTCGGCCCTGATTAAAATCAAATAAAGTACCTGAAGATTCATAACGTTCTTCGGTACCGACACCTGTCTCTACCCTTCCAAACCTGGCTTTCCTTTTGTCGGGTTTAAGTGTAAAATTAATTGACCGCTCTGTATTTCCATCATCAAAACCGGAGAATGTTGACTGGTCAGATTTTCGCTCGAACACCTGAACCTTATCGATGGCATCAGCCGGAATATTCTTAGTTGCCAGCTTAGGGTCATTGCCGAAGAAAGGTTTGCCGTCAATGGTTATTTTGGTCACCTGTTCGCCTTGATTTTTCACTGTCCCGTCGTTTTCCACCTGTACGCCGGGCAACTTTTTCAACAGATCTTCGGCCATGTCATTCGGCCGTGTCTTGAAAGTACTTGCATTGAATTCGACCGTATCATTTTTAACCTGAACAGCCACTTTTTCACCGGTGACCTGTACGTCTTTAAGCGTAATACCCGATTTGTTGAGCCGGATGGTAGCAGGCCATGGTGTGTCTTTTGCCAAAAACATAGAATACGTGTCATAACCAAGATATTTCATCTGGATGATGACATCTGTTTTTTCGGTAGCATTATGGTGAATGACACCGTTGTCATCAGCCTGAATGGCACGGATGATGGTGCTATCAACCGGATTGAGAAGGCCGCCGAGTACAAGTGGCAAAGGTTCGCCTGTCTGCGCATCGAGAATGGTAGTTTTATCTTGGTTTTGGGCAATGACATTCGCAGTTACAACAGCCATGAGGCAAAGTACAATTAATTTTTTCATAAAGGCAAAAACGTTCAGACTGAATTAAGGTTTAATTATTTTGATTTTGCAGGCCGTAGTTTGCCCGACGAATGACTTCTTACCTTAAGCAAATCTTCTTTGGTCACCTGTTCGCCTTTGTAAATTTTGTTAAAAACGCCCGGATTATCGAGCTTCTTTTCAATTATTCGTGCATTGTAATATACCTGTGGGCCTTCGATCTTCAATACAAGACCTTTGGCAGGCTGTATGCCGGGTAGAGGAGAGAAGTTAAAATCCAGTTCCTTGGTGTACCAGATATCGTATTCACCCATTTCATTCACGACCTTGGCGTTATAGCATTTCAATCCAAGCATTTTTTGGGTTTTGCCGGTATCTTTCCACGATTTTGGTCTGGGCAGCGCCTCTACCGAGTAATACATTTCATTAGATTCATTCAGTACTGTCAGAGAGATAATCTCTTTATGATTTTTCATATCCGTGAAAGTATATTCTTCAAATGGCAGTTTGAACTTAACGCCCGGTTGGTTTTTAAACATTTTGCCTCCGCCTTTTGTGCGTTCGTAATAAGCGAGCGTATCCTTGAAATACACAAAACGGTCTTCCGTGATGGTATTGGACAGTTTCTCTGTACCTTCAGCAGCCTTGCGACCGGGTATGCCAGTCTCCCTAACGATGTCATAGCGTATGGTAGCCAGCTTTGTCTGTTGGGCGAATGTAATAGAAGTGACAAAGCAAAGCAGGATAAGCAATTTAATCTTTTTCATAAACAAAAGTATTGGTTCATAATTACGGACAAAATTATGGTATTTTACGTTCAAAGACCTGAAATATGGCTATACGATGTGTTAAGACAAGGTTAATGCCGGGAATCATGCATCATCAAAAGCAGAGGAATAGTGGCTACCGGATTCAAAAATTCAGATACGCCGGCGAGACGATATAATTGCCCAAGTTGCTTCATCGGCCGGCAAATGGTCTGAATTGCAAGTTGTGAATTGCTTTCATTTATCAAAAAGTTCTTTTAATTTTGGATTCACAAACAGCTTTTCCATGATCCCTCGCTGCTAACACAACGTTGTGAATTGCTTTCATTTATCAAAAAGTTCTTTTAATTTTGGATTCACAAACAGCAGTAAATGGACTAGTATCTACATTAACAGGTTGTGAATTGCTTTCATTTATCAAAAAGTTCTTTTAATTTTGGATTCACAAACAGCTCCATCCGGCTCCGGGTATGTGACCTCGTTGTTGTGAATTGCTTTCATTTATCAAAAAGTTCTTTTAATTTTGGATTCACAAACAGCAATATTCAAAACATAAAGGTAAAAGAACTGTTGTGAATTGCTTTCATTTATCAAAAAGTTCTTTTAATTTTGGATTCACAAACAGCCCAGGTTAAGTGCAGATGAGGTTAAGAGATGTTGTGAATTGCTTTCATTTATCAAAAAGTTCTTTTAATTTTGGATTCACAAACAGCTGTAAAGTTAATTATCTGTTTGCTCAGATCGTTGTGAATT